>NZ_CP030117.1:3110714-3424285 GCF_001039275.2 Brevibacillus brevis | reverse complement strand
AAGGGTCGATATGATTTTGTGTCAGGATATACCTTACGTACTAGAAGTGAACACCTTACCGGGGATGACCGCCAACAGCCTGTTTCCAAAGAGTGCAGCTGCAGCAGGTATGACCTTTACACAACTGCTGGACCGTATTATTGCGAGCTCGCTCCATGAGCGAAAACAGGAATGGGGGTAAATATGCTAGTGATCTAACGGAAGAGAAACCCTACATGTAGTGGGGTTTCTCTTTGTTTTCATTGACTCGAGTAGTGAATGACGACGGAACATTTTACAATACTGTCTCCGTTGTTTCGATAAATGTGAGGCCTGTCTGCTTTAAAAATAAGAGTATCCTCAGGTTCAACGATATAAACTTGTTCATTGACAACAACCTCTAGCGTGCCTTCATTTACGAGAATGAATTCCTCAACCCCTGTTGAATGCGGTTCTGCGATATGCTCGCATCCTGGTTCAAGGGTTACCAAGAAGATCTCAAACTGTTGTTCTGGATTATAGGGAACCAGTGGATATACTCGATACTGTCCGTTATTTTCAATAATCGGATTTACTTCCTTCTTTTTTACGATCGTAACATTCGGCTTGTACTGACTAACGAGTGAGGAAAAGGATAAACGCAACCCGCTCGCTATTTTCCAAAGGGTTGTGATAGTTGGAGCCGACTTGCCTCTTTCGATTTGTCCTAACATTGTTTTGCTAACTCCTGTTATTTCAGAAGTTTTATCCAAGCTCAAGTTTCTTTCTTTCCGAATACGTTTTATGTTCTCTCCAATATTTGTGTGAAATTCTTCCATAAAATGCCCTCCATAGAGTTCGTGCGTTATCTTGTACGTCTGTACGTTATACATTACAATCGAGCTATATATAGTTTGAAGCAGACACTATATAGTCCAAAATATACGAAAAGAGGCGCTATGTCTATGGAGAACACGATTTTATCAGGCGTTCATCAAGCGATTGGTAACACTCCTATGGTTCGTCTTTCTAGGCTAACAGAAAATCTCGATGGAAATATTTTTGCCAAACTGGAATATGTAAATCCCGGCTTTAGCAAAAAGGATAGAATCGCCTTGCAGATCATTGAAGAGGCTGAGAAGGCTGGAATACTAAAACCAAATGATACTGTGGTGGAGTTAACGAGTGGCAATACAGGGACAGGGCTTGCGATTGTTTGCGGAGTCAAAGGGTATCAATTCGTTGCTGTCATGTCAAAAGGAAATTCAATGGAAAGAGCGAGGATGATGAAAGCTCTCGGAGCAGAAGTTGTTTTAGTAGACCAAGCGCCTGGTTCTCCTATCGGGCAAGTATCTGGTGAAGACCTTGTGAAAGTGGAAGAAGTTGCGCAGCAAATCACAAAAGAAAGAAATGCGTTCCGTGCAGACCAATTTCATCACATTGGCAATATTCATGCTCATGAATTTCACACGGGGGAAGAAATTTGGAAACAAACGAATGGAAAAGTAGACGTTTTCCTTGATTTTGCCGGTTCTGGTGGCACTTTTACAGGTTGTGCGAAAACGTTAAAAAAGTATAATCCCAACATTCGGTGTTATTTAGTTGAACCTTACACCGCACCGTTCTACTCTGGTAAAGCGGCTACTAACCTCAATCACAAAATCCAAGGTGGGGGATATTCCATGGATTTACCTCTTTTGGATAAGAGCTTCGTTACAGACTACATCCATGTTACAGATGAAGAAGCGACACAAGTTGCTAGAGAACTAGCAAGAAAAGAAGGAATATTCGCAGGATTTTCTTCAGGAGCAAATGTTGCGGCTGCCTTACAGCTTTTGAAAGGGAAAGAAAAAGGGGCAAATATTGTGTTAACGATTAATGATTCAGGACTTAAATATCTCAGTACTGATCTCTATGAATAACTGCAAACTGTCCGATTATGTAAGCGTTATGAGTTTATGAAGTCAGGTGTCAACAACCACCTGGCTTTTTCATGGTCAAATGACACTTCATTTTTTATGACGTTGACCAAAGAGATCCCCATGTAACCCCTTTATTCATAATGCCCCTTGAATCTCAAGTTACTTGAGGTTTTATAATTGATTAGGAGGTGTTGTAACGTGTACGGAAAGGCGAGTAACAGTTTAGACACCACACAAAAGTTCTCCATAGGACAAGTGGCGAAAATAACAGGATCTTCTGTACCCACTGTTCGTTATTATGACGAAATTGGCCTGCTTTCACCTTCTGAGATAACTCCTGGAGGCCATCGTATGTATACGGCAGAGGAAATATGGCGGTTAAAACTGATCCTAACCCTTCGCTATTTAAACTTTGGGATTGATGAGATTAAGAGAATGTTAGCTGGAGATACCCCTGTTGATGTGGCGATAGAATGGCAAATCGAAGCTTTGGACATCCAAATGCGTACGCTTGCCAGTATGAAGTCTATTTTGGAACAAACAAAGCAGAGTAAGGATGGCAATGACTCCCTGAGCTATATGCACGAGCTAATTGAATCCATTTCCGCAGATGCATTGGAACGAGAAAAGTTTATTTTAGAAAAAATGTTTTCGTCCGTTTTTCCTGAACAATTTCCGGTTGAATGGCGAGAGATATTTTTACTAGGGGTTAACGTATCTTCCTTGCTGGAAGGCAAGCTTTCGGCAGCGCAAACGGCTGCATTAGATGAGTTTGAGGAAATGTTTAATGATCCACAGATTGTCCGCGAGATGAAGCAGGATGTTATGACCTTCCTGGAAGTAGTTCACCTGCCTAAGATCAGTGTGGAGATGTGGAGCGCCAGATTGCTTAAAAACCATCAACAGTTGTTGAAAGCTGCGGAGCAACATGCAACTCCAGACAGTCCTGTCGTACAGGCGAATATTCAAGAGTATGTCTTACTGTTTGCGGATGTTGATGAACTCCCTGTCCCGCAGTCATTTTTCCGTCGATTTGCTGAAAGGTTGCTTTCAAACCAATCAGAAAATCTCGAACGTTTCAGAAGAATTTGCTCAATCCTGTATCCTAGTCTGCAACCGTATATGAAAACAAATGAATTATTCTACCAAGGATTACAGTGGAAGCTCCAACAACTGGATGAAGAGTAATGTACTCTTTGTTACTGCTTGCGAAGGAGGTGAAATCATCTGTCATCATCGGAAGCTCTTTCAAAAAGAAAAGGGTAGGAGGTGGCATGCTGACACATGAAGAAAAACAAGCGAAAAACGTACAGTGTCTTTTGGGGGGGATTCGTCACTCTATGTATGTTCTTGGTCGTTGGTTGCAGCACGCAAACAACTGTGCCAGCCGAGCAACAGGAGAGTGCTGAACCCAAAACGGGCGGAACCATAACAGTAGCGTACCCTTATGAACCGGATACGTTAGATGCTCACATGTCTGCTGGATCTGCTGGGGTCTATACCTGGTTGCTCGGTGGATCACTGCTATATAAGGATCCTGCCTCAAACGAATACAAGCCCTCTCTAGCAAGTGACTATAAAATTTCTGAGGATGGCAAAACGTGGACCTTCACCATTCGTTCCGGGATTACCTTTCACGATGGAACACCGCTGACTGCCAAAAGTTTTAAGGAAACCTTCGATCGTGCTCTTAATCCGCAGACAAAAGCAAAAACAGCCGCTGAAGTAATGGCTCCAATAAAAAGTGTGAAAGCGCCAGACGATCAGACCCTCGTTCTGGAACTACACGAACCTAATACTGCCTTCCTCGATTCGCTAGCGAATTATGTAACACAGCCGTTATCATTGAAAACAATTGAAAAGGCTGGGGAGGATTACGGCAGGAGTCCTGTAGGAGTAGGGCCGTGGAAGTTCGAGAGCTGGGATACGGGCGAAGGTGTCACGTATGTTAGAAATGAAGCTTTTCAGTGGGGAGAACCATATTATGAAAATCAAGGTCCTCCAAGAGCTGACAAGCTTGTCATAAAAGCGATTGCTGACAGCCAACTCAGATTGTCAGCGCTAGAGAGTGGTGCTATCGATGTAGCAACGGAAATACCTGTGAAAGACGCGATATATTATCGGAATAATTCGAAATATCAAGTGATAGAACGCTTACGTCCTGGATTGGGCTTATTGATGGAGATGAATTTGAAGAGATCACCGTTTCAAGATATTCAGGTGCGTAAAGCATTTCATATGCTTGTCAATAAAGAAGCCATTGTCCAGGCTGTTACGAAGGGAGAAGGCGAAGTAGCCCATACGCCATTATCTCCATCGACGCTAGGGTATGACAAATCCTTAGAAAAGTACGGGTACGCGTATAATGTGAACGAAGCCAAGAAATTGTTGGACGATGCTGGTTGGAAAGTAAATGGAAGTGGTGTGAGAGAAAAGGACGGAAAAACACTGAGTCTGAACTTACTCAGTACCGCAGATTTTGACAAAGAAGCCCAATTGCTCCAAGCCATGCTGGGAGAGGCTGGTATCAACATAATGATACAGAATCTAGAAATAGCAGGGTACAT
This sequence comes from Brevibacillus brevis, assembly GCF_001039275.2. NCBI lineage: Bacteria > Bacillati > Bacillota > Bacilli > Caryophanales > Paenibacillaceae > Brevibacillus > Brevibacillus brevis. The sequence goes on along the minus strand of NZ_CP030117.1, from coordinate 3,419,838 downwards.
GCAGGAAGTCGTCAAAGGTAATTTTGATGTAACGTTGATATCGGGCGCCTATGATGACCCTGATATTTTATATTTTTATTTTCATTCCAGCGGTGCCTACAACCTGTCTGGTGTAAAAGATGACAAGCTGGACGCCCTCCTTTTGAAAGGGCGTACAACCATACAGACTAATGCCAGAAAGCAAGTGTATATGGATGTACAAAAGCAACTGATTGAGCAAGCGTATGTTGTCCCTCTCTATTATGAAAAGGCGTTTACTGTCTTAAATTCTCGAGTAAAAGGAGTAAAGTGGACATCTGTCATGCCGACGTATAATGACAGCTGGATCGAGAACTAACTACATGTCAACAAAGGAGAGAAACGCATGCAAAATAACGGGTGGATTGATTCTTTTGAACAATATGCTCAAAACATGATAACAGAGGGTCAAGTTCCTGGTGTTTGTATGGGTTTAGCAAAAGATGGTCAAATCTTCTATAGTAACGGATTTGGCTTCCGTGATGTGGAACGGCAGTTAGGAGTTACAATCGATACGGTATTTGGAATTGGCTCCATAACAAAATCCTTTACCTGTGTGGCGGTCATGCAATTACAAGAAGCGGGTAAGTTATCCGTGCATGACCCTGTTGTCAAATATTTGCCGGAATTTCGTCTGAAAAATCTTGATGTGGGGCAAATCACGATTCATCATTTTATGACGAATACGAGTGGAATTCCTCCCTTGCCAACGTTTTTTGCGAGTGTGATGCGAAGTTTGGAAGAAAATGAGGCAGAAGACCATCCATTACTGCAAAACCAGACAGATGATACGGTGCCAATCGATACGTACGAAGATCTGATGCGTGTTATCGCTTCATTAGATGTAGAGCTTTTAGGGCCACCAGGTACAGAGTTCAGTTATTCTAATGATTGTTTTGCCTTGCTGGGAGCGATCATTGAACGCGTCAGCGGGAAGTCGTATGAGGCTTATGTCAAGGAGCATATCATAGACCCAATCGGGATGGAGCACACGAGCTTTTTTCTGGAAGAGCTGAATGGCTATGAGAATATTACAAAGCTGTATATCATGCGAGACAGAGGCGATCACAAGGAAGTGGTCTCATCTCCGAATTGGTGGGATACTCCCGCTTCTCGTGCGGCAGGATTTATAAAATCAACGGTGCGGGATATGTTGCGATATACGGACATGTTCTGCAAAGGTGGCCTTACAGCAGGGGGAAATCGAATCCTGACACCGGAAAGTGTACAACAAATGATAACCCCTTACTTTCCGACTGACATGGTACCTGGTCAATTTTACGGGTACGGATTGGTAATCACTTCTGACTACTTTGGAAAAAAGTTGGTGGAACATAGTGGTGGTATTAAAGGGGTAACGGCTCAAATGTGCTTCTTTCCCGAAACAGGATTGGCCGGAGTGGCACTGTCCAATCTAGAAATGTCACCGGTTTTGGCTGTTATGTTGGGTGCGTTAAATAGTCTGGAAAACCGCCCTCCAAAATCCTCTCATCTGGTTAGCAAGATTGACTTCCTAGCAGAGGAAGCTATGAAACCATTCGTGGGGGATTATCAATCGAGCGAGTTTGGGACATTGCCGATCCGATTGGAAAATGGTCAACTGGTGCTCTCTTTTTTGGGAGAAAACTACGTAATGAGACCATTTGCTGAAGATCTCTTTGTAGTCCGGGCTTTTGGAACAGATTTCTCCGCACGGTTTATCAGATTGGGAAATAATGAAATTGTTCGAATGGCTTTTGCTGGAAGACAATTTACTATTCAAGATAAAAAAACGAGTGGGGGAAACGAAAAATGACCCAGCGAGCCAAGGTAAGTGATGCGAGATGCCGCCAGCTTGATGAGCTTTTTTCTACGATTGCCGAACAAAACAATTGGAGCGGCAACATCTTGATTTTGGAAGATGGAAAACCTTTTTATCAAAATTCCATAGGAATAGCCAATCTGGAGACGGCTGAGAGATTGTCACCGCATTCGGTATTTGAACTCGCATCGGTTTCCAAGGCGTTTACAGCAATGGGCATCATGATCTTGCAAGAGCAAGGCAAGCTCGACTATACAGATAAGATTGACAAGTTCTTTCCAGATTTCCCTTATGCCGATATTACTGTAGAAAATCTACTTGTGCACACATCCGGTTTGCCAGATTACATGGAATTGTTTTCGCAATCTTGGGACAAAAAACAAATTGCTACGAATCAAGACATGCTCGAACAGCTAATCAAGCATCGACCCGACGTGTTGTTTCAACCCAATGAAAAGTATGAGTACAGTAATACCGGCTACGCTTTATTGGCTTCTATCGTAGAACACGTAGCTGATACACCATTTGCTGATTTCTTGCAGCAACACATTTTTCAACCACTAGGTATGCAGCACACGAAGGTGTACAACCGAAGATATTCTCCTGAGTTGACTCAGCATTACGCCTATGGATACGTGTATTCTCCTCAATCTGAAGCATTCGTGTTACCGGATGAATCAAGTGAGCATGATTTTGTCATTTATCTGGATGGCATTCAGGGAGACGGCGCGGTCAGTTCAACACTGGATGACTTGCGTATGTGGGACAGAGCTCTTTACACAGAAAAGCTGGTCAAAAAAGAGACACTAGAGAGAGCGTTTTCCCCAGTGCAGCTTACTGACAACAGTCTATCTGATTATGGATATGGCTGGCGGCTGCGTGAAGATCAGGTGACAGGAAAAGTCGTACATCACGGGGGTAGCTGGCCGGGGTATCGAAGCTGGATAAGACGATACATTCATACCGATAAAACGATTATTTATCTCACAAACGTGGATCAGGAACGTGAGTGGACGGAAAAAGTAGTAGAGGCAGTCGAGAATATTTTATTCGAACAGCCGTATGTCATGCCGTAGCCATATAAAAAGAGGAGCCGCCATTGACGGTTCCTCTTTTTCGTCCTACACAAGCATTTTTTTCACCAACTGTGTCCGGTTGCTGACATCCATTTTTTCAAAAATCGATTTCAAATGCTTTTTTACCGTGACTTCGCTCAAATACAAGCGGGCAGCGATTTCCGCGTTCGTCAATCCCTCCAGAACAAGAGCGGCTACTTCTCGTTCTCGTGCAGTCAGCATGCTCATGTCCAGCGAGGTAACCGTGCCCTGTGAAGCTGGTAGAGCAGCAGTTGGAACCGCTTCTTCTTCCAGTCGTAAATCCGCATCCAATCCGGATCGTTTGAGTAGCTTTTGCAAGTAAGCGGGTAAATGTTTGCCTTGCGTATCACGAAAAAATACGAGCGTGGGTGTTACTCCGTCGTAGTTGGTGTGGGTGGCAAATTCGGCAATATCAAATCCCAAACTTTCATGGGCAGCCTTGAAAAAAGGAAATGGTGCAGGTGAACACAACAAAAATTCTCCGGTGAACATCAAGCCGTGCAGCATATGGCCAATGGCTGTATGTTGGGTAACATCCTCGTAATCGTCTTGATGAATGGTGTGAATGAACCAGCCAGCCCGTGTGTGTTCCGGCACGTTAAACCGTTCTAGCTCTTGTTTGGATAGAGCGGTGAAAAAGGAACGAGAGCCGGAATGCTCCATCAGGTAAGGAAGGGTTTTTTCGTTGATAGGAACAACTGCGGCAAGTGCCGAGATCGCTCCGTTTTCCTTGCGCAGAACGCGTAGCACGTCGTATCCCAGCGAGAATAGACGGTCATGATCAAGCCAATTCAATGGGTACAAGGTTTGCTCTGCTGTCAGGTGAAAATCAAAATGGCGGTTTGTATGCGGATCAAACAGCTTGATCGTTTTAGGGGAGGGACAGTGCCGCTGATTGCGGATATACTCCAGCAGTTCTTCCCGATGACCAGTGTGGATCGATTCGAATGGTTTAGGTAATGGATCGAACCAATTTAAAAAGGCGCGAATAAGTGCGTCACCTAAAAAGAAAGTAAGCTCCAATGCCTCTGGTGTGCGGACTGAATGCGCTGACTTGGTAAACTTCTCATAATAGTAGTGAACGGCCCGCTTCTGCAAATCTGCAAAATGAAGCGGTGTCCGTCCCCGCATATCCTGGGCAATGGATTCTCTCATCAAGGAATGAATCGTCCAGCCGCTGTCCACTTTCCGTACAAACGAAAATCGAATCAGTTGGAAAAACTCGGACGCCGTGATTTCCCTTTTCAATAAAAAAGACAGATTATCCTGATTGAAGTGACGCAATACGGCAGCAGCTTCCACGAGCGGACGCAAATGGTCGCCGGGAACTTCGCGCAGCCATTGGCTTACGACAAATGGCAGCGTATCCATTTCCTCATGAAAAGCACCGTTTCCTTCTTGATCTTTCGGTTGCAAGGTAAAGGACAGCAATGAAAGGGTAAGGGGATGCCCTTTGGAGCGCCGCCACATTTCTTGGATGATAGGCGGTTCAAAAATGTGACAGTAATGCGCATACCGCTCGACAGCATCGTAAGGAAGATGGGACAAAGGGACCCTACTGATGAAGTGCCGCCAACCTGGAGATAGAAGCCAAGCTTCAGACAGCGGATGCCGCCCTGCGATCACGATCAGGATATTCGCGCTTAATCGCTTGAAAAAATATTCGCGCAGCCAATGGTCCAAGCCGTCCAAGTTCTCGTAAATGTCGAGAAAGAGGACGAGTCTCTGATCAGCCGCTTTTTCATTCAGCTTCGAAACACATTCCTCTAATAATTGGGACGGATGGTACTCTTCTCCCTTGTGATAAACGTGCAATGTCTGCAAAATATGCAGGCAAAAATCAGAAGGAGTGTGCCAAAATTGCTCGCTGTCCAAAGAGAGCGTAGCTGCTTGACGCAGATGAGCTTGCCGCTTAAGCTCGTCGAGCAAATAGCTTTTTCCTACGCCTGCGGTCCCGAAGAGATTCATGATTTTTTTGGAGCGCCGCTCATCCGCAAGCAACTTCAAAAAATGAAGGACTTCCTCGGTTCGTCCCACCAACAGACGACTTTCCAGCTCTTCAAGGCTATCCTGATAATTCATAGCATCACCTGCTCCATCACAAGGTTTTACCTTTTTCTTCCTACGATTTTACTACGCTTCTTTTATACTGGGTACTCCAATTTATCGCACGGGTATCCTTTTGGATGCATCCTTTCGAGTAATATCGAGACCCGTATTCTCGGTGTTAGGATGAAACAGGCGAGTCAATACGAAAGGATGGAGGGAACATGGCAAAGCTAAGCCGCTTGGGTCACATTTCCTTATATGCGCATGATGTTCGCAGATTGGCCTCTTTTTATGAAACCGCACTTGAACTGGCAGTGGTGAACCATAGCGACGAAACGGCATGCTTGGCGATTGATCCGCAATCGGGCCGGCACGATTTGCTCATCCTGAACAATCCGCATCATGTGCATCTGGCATTTTGGGTGGATACGTTGGATCACTTCAAGGAAGTGTGGAGGAGGCTGACGGATCACGGTGTTTTGGCACATGGTCCGTATGTGGAGAGCGAATATGCACGTTTTTCTTTTCTGGATCCGGAAGGCAATCATGTGGAGATCACATGGGCGCATGGAGGGGAGACACTCCCTCCACACAGGAGAAAAATCAGCTTTCGGGAGTTAGAGAAATTCGGCGTCAGTCAAGAATGATCGTCCTTGCAATGAAGACTGACTCGCGCAAACTATTTCATTAAGGAGAGGAAAAAAGAATGTCAACTTCTACAAACACGTTCAATGCAGGGGGAAATACGCTCGGAATTACGACAATGGCTGTGAATCCGGCTTCCTTCCAAGCAGCACCCCAAGTGGTTCAGGATCGAATGACGTATCACAAAGCGGTGCTGGAATCATTCGGGATTACTTCCCTGACCAGTCTGGGGTCGCTCAAGATCCGTGGGACAGTAGTACCTCAGTCGGGGCTGACGAAACCAAGCCCCACGCTCTTCAGTGGGAATACCATGATTCAGTCTGCGTATCAAATCGACTCAGCCAAACCAACACCAACCTTGCAAATGTTAAGCGGAAAAGCGGAACTGTTGCAAGCAATCCCGTTTCCTAAAAAAATGACGGCTACATTAGCAGTACCGTCTCCTGCTTCGGCCTTGAATATTTCGGTAGACACTGCCTACTGGGCCGCATCGGAAATTTATATCGAGGATGGAACCAATGTCATTTTGAAATACCCGCAGCGTTACTTGATCATCATCGCCGAAAAGTTGACGGTCGGACAGAATGTTACGTTTACGTGGGAGCGTCCTTACCGCTATGTTCCAGCCAAACGACAAAAACCAATAACACCGCCAGATGCACCAATGTCTTCGACCCTCTCAGGTATTCCGGGGACACCTGGAACATCAGGATTGCCCGGAGACCGTGGATTCGACGGCGCTGCTGCTCCTGAACTCGAATTATGGGTTCTCGATATGGTGGGACGTCCTCATTTTGACTTGAAAGGGCAAGATGGCACACAAGGCGGACCTGGGCAAGACGGAGGAGATGGTGGCCGGGGAGGAAAAGGCAAACCAGCCGAATTGGATTGGGCAGGTTTCTGCAAAGCCGGAGCAGGAGCAGGTGGAAACGGTGGACGTGGCGGTGCAGCAGGCTACGGCGGCCCGGGAGGCAATGGGGGTGCTGGTGGGCGGTTGGCCTTGTACGCGCCACAAACCATCATCGAAAATTATTCAAAAGGTTTTGCGATCACGATTGAGGGGGGCAGCCCAGGTGCAGGAGGAATCCCTGGCAATCCTGGAGCGGGCGGACCAGGTGGAGCTGTGGGTGACAGCAAGAATGCAAAATTCGGTACGGCATGCGGTCCCGGTCCGAGAACGGCAGGTCAACCGGGAGCACAGGGTTCATTCGCCGATGCGGGGCGTGTCGGATATGCAGGGGGCAGATTGTCTGATCCTGTCAGCTTTCGAGCCATTGACGCAGATGAATTCAGACGCAAGCTCTTGGAGCCGTCGATCAGCCATGTCTCTCCGCTTTATGCATTCGCTGGTGATACAGTGACGCTGGAAGGAAGTCGTTATACCAAAACCGATGTTGTACTGATCGATGGCACGGAAACGAAAACCCAGGTAGTAAGTGATACCATGCTTCATTTTGTCTTGCCTTTCGTGACAGGAGGCTCCCATACGCTCCAAGTACGGCAATCAGATATGACTCTTTCGAGCAAGGCATCCGTCTTCGTGAATCCACGAGTCATTTCTGCCCAACAGGAAAATCAAGTGAAAACACGGGTGAGACCCGGACAAAAAGTGATCGTGAACGGAAGCGGCTTTTCTGAAGGGACTCTCGTCTTGGTAAACAACCAAGAAATGCCCGAGGTTCGGATGGTAAGCTCGACGCAATTAGAATTTACCTTAATTCGACCAGCCGAGGTGGAGAGCAATCCAGCGGGTGAGCAGGTGACCCTGAAAGTACGGCTTTCCGATGGCACACCTTCGAATGAAATTCCACTGACCCTAGAAACCTTCCATATGCTCGTAATGGGTGATTCCGTGAGCTGGGGGCAAGGCTTGCAAGAGCATGAAAAGTTTTACTCCATCGTGGGTGCTGCCGTTCAGGCCAGAGAAGGAAATATCAAGCAATATACACAAGTACTCGCTCATTCCGGCGCCATCATTGGTGAGGGTAAGCATGACATAGTGGCCCCCGTAGACGGCGAGGTACCTAAATCATTCCCAACGATCCTGCAGCAATGTGCGTTCTTCAAAGGTGAGGCTGAACTGGTGGATCTGATTCTATTAGATGGAGGCATGAACGATGTCGATGTTCGGACAGTTCTGAATCCATTCCATCCAGCCGACTTGGGGAAATTACATTACGACTATTTTTATGTGAGTATGAAGCAATTGCTGGTCGATGTAACGAATAAATTTACACAAGCGAAAGTCATCGTTACCGGTTATTATCCCCCAGTGTCTGAAAAGAGCGATATGACTGCGGTAGAAGCACTGTTGATCGGCGTAGGGGCCATTGTCGGAGGAGTCGGCGGCGGTGCAGCCGGAGGAATTCTCGGGCTTGCTGAGTTGGAAAAGGTATACAAGCGCTGTGCCCAGCTAGAAGCAGAGTCAAAGCTATACCTGCGAAAAGCCATCGATGAGAGAAATGCGGAGCTCGGTCAACAGCGTATCTTTTTCGCCGATCCGAATTTTGGTCCGGAGCATGCGGCCCTTACGGATGACCCCTATGTATTCGGCATCAATTTAGACCTGACTCCCCAAGACCTGATCGCAGCCGAACGACTCGTCTCCTGCACAGAAGCTGGGTGCACGGGCTTGGATTTCGAGATTTGCAAGCGTGCCTCCATCGGTCATCCTAATCAAAAAGGAGCCCAAGCGTACGCAAACGCAATTTTGCCTCTTCTATAAGCAAGAAAAAAAGCATGGGATGATTGACCCTGAAGGGCTGTTGGAGGAACTGATGTTCCCTAACAGCTTTTTCATGGTACAATGTAAATATAAGTAAAACTGAATGCTATCGGAAGGATGATGGGCATGATCGAATCAAATCAGGAGTATATCGTAATCTCCGGTGCGAGGGAAAACAATCTCAAGAACGTATCTTTGCGCATTCCCAAGCGGAAGATTACGATCTTCACCGGTGTATCCGGATCGGGCAAGTCATCGATCGTCTTCGATACGATCGCAGCAGAATCCACGCGATTGCTGAATGAGAACTTCAGCATGTTCGTGCGCAATTTCCTGCCACGCTATCCGCAGCCGGATACGGACGCGATCGAGAACCTGAGCATGGCGGTTATCGTGGACCAGAAGCGGCTGGGCGGTGGTTCCCATTCCACGATGGGCACGATTACTGATATCTCTCCCATACTCCGTCTTCTCTTCTCTCGAGTGGGTCAGCCCTATGTTGGACAAGCGCATATGTTCTCATTTAACGATCCACAAGGCATGTGTCCCGAATGCAACGGGCTCGGTCGCAAATTAGGCGTCGACATCAGCAAGGCTGTTGACATGTCAAAGTCGTTGAATGAAGGGGCAATCATGCTGCCGGACTATAAGGTGGACAGCTGGGACTGGACGATCATCGTGCAGTCGGGTTCCTTCGATCCAGACAAGAAGCTGAACGATTATTCGGAAGAGGAACTGGAGCAGTTGCTCTATGGCAAGGCGAAGAAAGTGAAGATGGATTTTGCAGGGAAGGCAACGAATATTACAGTGGAAGGCGTCATTGAGAAGTTCACTAACAAATACATCAAGCAGGATGTAAAGACGAAGTCTGAACGTACACAAAAAGCTGTAGCGCCGTTCATCTCCGAGGGTACCTGCTCCAGTTGCCATGGGGCAAGACTCAGTCAAGCCGCACTCAACTGCAAGATCAATGGACTCAACATTGCGGAGATGTCCTCCATGGAGGTCGGTCAGCTTATCCGAGTTATTCGGGAGATTGACGATTCGGTCGCCGCTCCGATGATCAAGTCACTTACGGAGCGGTTGCAACATCTGGTGGATATCGGGCTAGACTATTTGACGCTGGACCGTGAGACGGATACATTGTCCGGAGGCGAGTCGCAGCGCGTCAAGATGGTGAAGCACCTGAGCGGCAGTCTGGTGGATGTCACTTACATTTTCGATGAGCCCAGCGTTGGCTTGCACCCCCGTGATGTACATAGACTAAATGAATTGCTACAGAAGCTGCGCGACAAGGGGAATACCGTCATTGTCGTTGAGCATGATCCCGATGTGATCAAGGTGGCAGATCATATCGTCGACGTCGGACCTCACGCCGGCAGCCACGGCGGTACCATCGTGTATGAAGGCAGCTTTGAAGGTCTGCTGGAGTCAGGGACACTGACAGGCACCCACATGAAGCGACCGGTCCAACTGAAGCAAGATTCCAGGAAGCCGTCCGGCAAGCTGTCCATTGAGAATGCCACACTCCACAACCTGCGGAACGTGAGTGTTGATATTCCAACAGGAGTCCTGACCGTCGTTACGGGTGTCGCAGGCTCAGGCAAGAGTACGCTGATTAACGAAGTATTCCTCAGCAAACATCCGGATGCGATTGTCATCGACCAGTCAGCGGTAGGAGTGTCAACACGCTCGAATCCCGCGACCTACACAGGGATCATGGATGATGTGCGCAAGGCGTTTGCTTCGGCGAACAAGGTCAACCAAGGCTTGTTCAGCTTCAACTCCAAGGGGGCTTGCGAGAACTGCCAAGGTCTAGGTGTTGTGTATACAGACCTTGCATTCCTCGAAAGCGTAAAGCTGCCGTGCGAAGTTTGTGGAGGTAGACGGTTCAAGGAAGAGGTGCTCGCGTACAAACTAAACGGCAAATCAATTGCAGAAGTGCTGGAGATGACTGTGGAGCACGCATTAGAATTTTTTGAGCTAAAAGAGGTTGTGCGCAAGCTCCAGGCGATGAGTGATGTGGGTCTGAACTATATTACACTCGGCCAACCGCTCAGCACGCTCTCGGGCGGGGAATGCCAACGCATCAAGCTGGCAAGCGAGCTGCACAAGAAAGGGAGCATCTACGTGATGGACGAGCCGACGACTGGTCTCCATATGTCAGATATCGGTCACCTTCTGGAGATCATGAACCGACTCGTGGATGCAGGTAATACAGTAATTGTCATCGAGCACAACCTCGATGTGATCAGCCAAGCGGATTGGATTATCGATATGGGACCGGACGGAGGCAGCAACGGCGGTCAGGTGGTCTTCGAGGGCACTCCTTCGCAGATCATCCGTGCGGAACAGTCGATCACGGGAAGATACTTGAAGTAAGGCAACATAACGTATTCAGATCTCCTCATGGGAAACCGGAGGAGATTTTTGTTATGTCCAAATAAGTGTCAGAAAATAAAAAATAATCTTGACATTAAAACAGGTGATTAGTAAAGTGGTGATTACAAGCAACCTATCGATCGATCGATCGACAAAATCCAAAAAGCAGATGATGTAACCGCCACAAGTAACTGGACATGAGAGACTCTCGTTTCCTGCAATCATCAGTAGAAAGGAGCGCGCTTTTTTGACGAAAGAAAAAATATTTCAAGCAGCATTACGACTATTCGCAAGAAAAGGTTTTGAAGCAACCAGCATACGTGATATCGCTCTAGAAGCAGAGGTAACCTCCTCCACCCTCTATCATTACATGAAAACCAAAGAGGATCTGCTCGTTGCCATCATGCAAGAAGGGTTACAGACCCTTCTTGGAAATGCAAAGGAAGTACTCGCTGAGCTTGAAGCGCCCGAACAACAATTGGCAGCGTTTGTACAGCTTCATGTTACCAGCCATGCCATTGACAAGCTAACAGCGCTAGTAGTAGATACCGAGTTCCGTGCGCTGACAGGAAATACGCGCGTAGAAATTGCCAGGTTGCGCAGTGAATATGAGTTGCTCTTGCAACGTATTTTATCGGGCGGATTAGAGGGGGGAGTATTTACGATAGAAAATACCAAGCTTGCCGTCCTGGCTTTGCTTCAAATGTGCACGGGTGTCGCCCATTGGTACTCGCCCGATGGCCCAAATTCTTTGGAAGAAATCAGCTTAAATTTTTCCGATATGGCGCTTGCACTCGTTCAGGCCAAGCGAAACGGTCAGCAACTGACCGTCTCCGATTTGGATCTGCCTGAACCCGCTCGTTTTTTTATGAAACCATGGCTGGGGGCTGCTGCGCATGAACATTCTTGATGCCCGTGTCCGCTTGCCACAGCAGTTCCGTGAGGCACGCATAGGTGAAATGCGAGATGAGTACGTCGCTCAATATGATGCGGTATTACAAGTAAGATCGACTATCGCGAAAACGCTCGACGATTTGATTCAAGAAATGAAAGAATCAGGAGTAGACCACGCCATTATGCATGCAGAATACGAATTCGGCGAGGATGGGGATGCGCTGAATGAAGCATTGGCAAAAGTCATATCCGCTCACCCTGAGCTCTTCTCAGGATTCGGTACGATTTCAATGGAGCATTTCAGACCGATGCGCGCTGTCCAACAAGTGAGCCGCATCAGAGAGCTTGGCTTTCTGGGAGTAAACATCCAGCCTGCATTTTTTGAGATGCCGATTGATGATCGCAAATTATATCCCGTATACGCAAAGGCTGCCGAGTTAGGCTTGGCAGTTGCCATTCATACGGGAATTAATTATTCGGTGATTCATCCCATCCGAAATGAACACCCACTGTTGCTGGATCAAGTCGCCTGTGATTTCCCAGAATTAACCTTGATCGCGTGTCATGGGGGGTGGCCCTGGGTGCCTGAAATGGTTGCCGTATTGCGCAAGCACCCTAATGTTCTGATGGATTTGGGAGGGCTTTCTCCAAGGTATTTGGGGGTGCAAGGAGCAGGGTGGGAGATGATGTACAGGTTAGCAAACAACCTCTTGCAAGATCAAATCCTCTTTGCAACAGACTGGCCTGTATTTCCTCTGAAACGCGCGATTGCAGAATGGAAGGAATTAAGCATAAAGCCCGAGGTGCTAGAGAAGGTGCTCGGTTCGAATGCAAAAGCATTGTTTTCCAAAATAAAGGCGGAGGTAAAAAAGAATGACAACACGTAAGGCGGTGGTAGAGTGTGAGATCCATCAAGAGATAGGCTGGATTCATCTGAATCGCCCCGAGCGGTTAAATGCAGTGATTCCACAATTGGTAGAGGAGCTGTATGGATCGCTCGATAAGTTGGAACGGGAAGGAGTAAGGGCAGCAATACTGGCTGGCCGCGGGAATGCTTTTTGTGCAGGACATGATTTGCGTCATGAAGAAAAGCCTGCAAATGAGGCTGAGCTCCGTCTTAATATACAGAAAATTCAGGATATAACACGAAAGATCCAGCGTGTTCCTTTTCCGGTGATCGCTGCGGTCCATGGCTATGCACTAGGGGCAGGGTGTGAGTTTGCGCTCGGATGCGATTTGATCATCGCCGCTCAAGATGCCGAATTCGGCTTTCCGGAAGTGAGTGTGGGACTTAGTGTTACCGGAGGAATCTCGCATATCCTTCCCATCGCGATCGGACTGGTCAGGGCGAAAGAATTGCTGTTTTCGGGCGAAAGGTTCGGTGCATCGCAAGCACTGCATCTAGGACTCATCAACAAGGTAGTGGATCATAAAGTGTTAGCTGAAGAAGCTGAGAAGTGGGCGAAGCGGTTAGCTGAGCTCCCGCAAGTAGCGCTGGCAAAAGCCAAATTTGCGCTAAATCGCGGGGCACAATGCGATCTGGAGGCAGCTTTTGAATTGGAGATCGAGCATGCGCTGGCAACCGTGCAAACGATCGAATCCAAGCAGGCGGCTGAAGAGTTCCGAAAAAAAGGATCGGTATAGAGAAGGAGGGCTGAAACCTTTTGGACATGCAAGAAATCAAGTCTTTGACGGCACGGGCGGCCAAACGATGGGGAGAAAAAATCGGGCTTGTCTTTGATGAATGGAATGAACAACTGTCATTTCAGGAGATAGAAGACCGTTCCAACCAGATTGCCAACATGCTCCAAGTGCTGGGCGTAGGCTATGGGGATCGGGTAGCCGTCATGCTGAGGAACCAGCCGGAATTCCCGCTTACCTGGCTGGCGTTGGCAAAACTGGGCGCGAGTATCGTGCCGATAAATGTAAATTACAAAGAGTACGATGCACAGTATATCCTCCACCACTCCGAAGCAATCGTTATCGTAACTTCACAGGAGTTTATATCCCTGCTACAGAAGATCAGACCTTCCTTACAAACCCTCAAAACCATCCTCTCAGTAGACAAATCAGACGATCCCAACATTGTCGATTTCAGAACGATGTGTGAAACAGCGCCCACGACTCCAACAGCGCTTACCGTTTTTCCTGAAACTTTAGTCAACATCCAATATACATCCGGCACGACAGGCTTACCCAAGGGGTGTATGCTTTCCCATGAATATTGGCTCACCATAGCCAAAAAGATGGTCGAGCAGCATCCCCATTTGACCAATTCCGATGTACTGTTAACCGCGCAGCCCTTTTACTATATGGACCCCCAATGGAATTTGCTGGGTGCGATTGCTGTGGGGGCAAAGCTTGTGGTTCTCGATCGATTTCATCCCTCTACATTTTGGCAGAAAGTACGGCAATATGGCGTTACCTTTTTCTACTGCCTGGGGATCATGCCCACGCTAATGGTCAAAGCACCACGCTCGCCATTAGACAGGGAAAATAACGTTCGCACCATCCTTTGCTCGGCCATTCCCCCGCATCTACACCGCGAATTGGAAGAGAGATGGGGAGCGCCATGGTATGAGGTTTTTGGCATGACAGAGACAGGTGGAGATATTTCGGTAAAACCACACGATCATGACCGATTGCTCGGAACAGGCTGCATCGGAAAACCGGATAAAGACCGGACTGTCCGCATTGTTGATATTCACAACCGTCCCGTTTCGAGGGGGGAGGTTGGCGAGCTCCTCCTGCGGGGCTTGGGGATGATGGATGGCTACTATAAAGATCCTGATGCGACTTGCGCTGCCTTTCAGGGCGGCTGGTTCCACACCGGAGATTTGGTGCGAATGGACGAAGACGGATACATCTATTATGTCGGCAGAAAAAAAGAGATGATTCGCCGGAGCGGGGAAAATATTTCGGCTACTGAGGTTGAGGAAGTCATGAAAATGCATCCGGCCGTGCAATATGCTGCCTGCCTTCCGGTGAAAGACGAAATACGCGGGGAAGAAATCAAGGCATACGTGGTGGTGAAAGCGGGCCAAGTGGTGCCTCCTCATGAGTTGATCACTTATTGCACCGAGCGCCTTGCTTACTACAAGGTTCCACGATATTGGGAATACCGCAGTGAATTGCCTCGTACCCCATCTGAGCGTATAGCCAAGCATGTACTGGCGAACGAAAAAGCAGATCTTCGCATCGGTTCCTATGATCGCATTGATGATAGATGGAGATAACATGCAAATGGAGAGGAAGATATGGATGAATAGTTGGGTAAAAGTACTGAAAGAACTGACAGAGGCTTCCGGAGTTCCCGGACAAGAACAGGAAGTGCGCGAATTAATGCACACGTACTTGGAACCGCTTACAGACGAAGTGTTCACAGATAATCTGGGAAGCATAATCGGGCGGAAAACAGGCCTGGCCAATGGACCCAAAATCATGATGATGGGCCATATGGATGAAGTGGGGTTCATGGTAACGCGTGTTATGAAGGATGGATTCATCGCCTTCCAGCCGCTTGGTGGCTGGTGGTCGCAGGTGATGTTGGCACAGCGTGTGAACATTAAAACAGGCAAAGGGGACATTGTCGGCGTAATCGGGTCAAAACCGCCACATCTGTTATCTTCGGAAGAACGAAAGAAAGTGGTTGAGATCGAACAGATGTACATCGATATCGGAGCATCCAGTGCAGAACAGGCAAAGGAGCTGGGGATTCGCCCAGGTGATCCGATTGTGCCGATCTGCCCTTTCACGGTGATGGCGAATGACAAGATGTATATGGCTAAAGCGCTCGATAATCGCGGCGGTTGCCTGACAGCCATTGAAGTAATGAAACAGTTGCAAGAAACGGATCACCCCAACATCGTATTCAGCGGCGCTACTGCACAGGAAGAAGTGGGATGCCGCGGCGCATTCACGAGCACGTATATGGTGCAGCCAGATCTATTCATTGCATTGGAGACGGGGATAACGTTTGATACGCCGGGAAGCGCCGACGCTCCTAATTTGCCTGATATCAAGTGCGGTGGCGGGCCTACGATTGGTCTATTCGACGGCTCGCTCGTGCCCAATCGGAAATTGCGGAATCTGTTATTTGATACGGCTGAAGAGGAAGGCATCCCGTATCAATATGCTGCTATTGCAGGTGCGGGTACGGACGCCGGAGCTGCTCATATGGTTGGCAAAGGGGCTCCATCCATCGTCATTGCAATCCCTGCGCGTTACATTCACAGTCACGCTTCGATTCTCCATCATGATGATGTGGAAAATACGGTGAAATTGCTGAAGGCTCTCGTCAAAAAGCTGGATCAAAAAACGGTTGATTGGCTCAGATCGTAGGTGGTAAGGAAATATCCCATACAAGGGAGAGTGGTGCCATTCATGGGGATAAGAAAGCGGGAACCCGCCACGTTTGTGAGCATTGTCCTTTTTTGTTTCGTACTTTTGGCAAGCGTGGTCGGCTGCGGGACGCATGCCACGAAACCAGATACTGATGACGGAAAAAAAGATGCCAATCTATCTGAGAAAAAGGGCGGAACGATCACTGTTGCGATCGGCAGTGAGCCAGATACACTGGATGTCCACAAATCGACAGCGTTAAGCACGGAGGGGGTCGCACTCAATTTAGGGGGGTCTCTCCTTTACAGAGATCCCCAAACAAATGAGGTCAAGCCCCATCTGGCCGAATCGTACTCCCTTTCGGAAGATGGGAAGACCTGGACATTTCGTATTCGCCAAGGCGTTACCTTTCATGATGGGACTCCGCTTACTGCACAGGCGTACAAGCAAACGTTTGAGCGAGCCATGTCTCCGGAAATCGCTCCGAAAGGCGTAGGGATGGTTCTTGGCATCATCAAATCGATCAAAACACCAGATGATCACACCCTTATTTTGGAATTGAATGAACCGTCTGCCACGCTCCTCACCTATTTCACTTCCGCGAGCTGGATGCAGCCGCTCTCGGTGGACGCGGTGCAAAAGTTTGGGGATCAATACGGAAGGAATCCGGTCGGTGTCGGTCCATGGAAGATGGAGAGCTGGAGATCAGGAGACTCTATCACGCTGATTCAAAATGATGCGTATCGCTGGGCTACGCCCTTCTTTAAAAATCAAGGACCACCGAGGCCGGACAAATTAGTTCTGAAATTGATTCGAAATCCGCAAACGGCTGTCGCTGCTTTGGAAAGCGGAACCATCGACATCGCTGATCTGCCTGCGAAAGACGCGAAGAAATTCAAGAACAACAATCGTTTTACGGTACTTGAGCAGACAAAGCGCGGCTTGGGGCTGTTTGTCGAGCTGAACTTGAAAAACGAGATTTTACAAGATAAAAACGTGCGCAAAGCGTTGCAAATGGCCATAAAGAAAGAGGCTATCGTGCAATCGCATCTGCAAGGCGAAGGAATTGTTGCAGATGGTCCGTTACCAGCAAATTTGTTCGGATACGATCAATCCATCGCCCAATATGCATACAAATACAACCCCGACGAAGCGGTGAAGCTCCTGGAAGAAGCCGGATGGAAACTAAATGCACAAGGGATAAGGGAGAAAGCAGGAAAACCGCTTCATCTCGAATTGTTGAGTATGGAAGTATGGTCTCAACCTGCCCAGTTGATGCAAGGAATGTTCAAAGCGATTGGGGTAGACGTGAAAATTATTACGTTGGAAGGTAGCGCAGTCGACGAATTAACTGCTGCTGGCACATTTGACTTGGCGCTGGATGGATACGTCGCTGATGACCCTGATATTTTGTTTCCGTTCATGCATTCCACTCAGATCGGTGGGATGAATCGTTCAGCCATCCACGACAAAACGATCGATTCCTTGCTGGAAAAGGGACAGGTGACGATGAATAGCGATGATAGAGCAAAAATCTATGAAGATCTTCAGAAGCGTGCTGTGGAAGAGGCGTTTTGGATTCCTATTTACACGGAAAAACGGTTTGTCGTGGTAAACAACCGTGTTCAGGGGCTGATGCTTGATCCATCCGGACTGAAATTGTATCAGGACGTGTGGGTTAAGTAAGCGTGGAAACAAAAAACAAGGAGAACAGGTCATGAACAATCAGGAATGGATTGTGAGTTATGAGGAGTTTGTCCGCGAAACAATGATGGGAAGCAAGGTGCCTGGAGCTGCAATTGGAGTGGCCAAAGACGGACAGCTCGTTTATGCCAAAGGCTTCGGCTATCGTGATGCCGAGCAAGGTCAGGTAGTGACAGTTGATACTTTGTTCGGAATCGCTTCGATTACGAAATCGTTCACCGCTATTGCGATCATGCAGCTACAGGAAGCGGGAAAACTGACGGTTGCCGATCCTGTTTCCCGCTTTTTGCCAGAGTTTCATGTAAAAACGGGAAATGGAACGCAAGCAATCACCATTCACAACTTTCTAACCCATTCCTCCGGTTTGCCGCCATTATCTTGCGTCGATGATGCACTCAAGCGTGGGATAAACACCTATGAGGAATTGATGACCGATATGGCACAACTGGAATTTACTTTATTGGGCGCACCAGGTACGGAGTTCAGTTATTCCAATGATTGCTATACGCTACTGGGAGCAATCGTTGAGCGAGCAAGCGGAAAGCCATATTCGACGTATGTGAAGGAGCATATTCTCCAACCAGCGGGAATGCAGCATAGTTGCTTTTCTTTGGTGGAGTTGCACGGGTACGAGGATAGAACACCTCTATTTGAGACACCGCCGTTTCAATCATCCGGCGGATTAAAATCAACGCTCACCGACATGATGAGATACACCGAGCTGTTTCGAACAAAAGGTTTGATTGGCAAGGAACGAATTCTTCGCACGGAAAGTGTGCAGCAGATGACCACCCCTTATTTCCGATGCGAACATAACCAATATTACGGGTATGGTATAGCGATTACACCCAATTTCTACGGTGCTGTGATGCTGGGCCATAGCGGCAGAGAGAAAGGGATTCAAGCCTACATGAGCATCATTCCCGAGAACGGATTGGCTACTGTGGCACTCACCAATCTCAGCGGCTCGCCGGCTGCCGCATTGGCACATGGCACGTTTCACTGTATCGAGAATCGTCCTGTGAAATCAACGCATGTCACGTATAAGGAATATGACCTCCCGACAGATCGTCTGCTTGAATATGCGGGCGAGTACGGCTCTTTGGAAGGGATTCATCTTCAGGTAAGCGTGGATGCTGGCACGCTGATCGTAACGGTCGATCATTCGGACTCATTCTCTTTAAAAGCGATCGAAGAAGACGTTTTTCTTGCAAACATTGAAGGGTCGGATCAAACCGTACGTTTTATACGAGACGGAAGTCAAACGGTAATTCGCATGATGGGCTCCTATCGCCAAATTCCCAAGCGAGTTTAGCCGTAAGCAATGAAAACGCATTCTGGGAGAGAGGAGGGAGCGAATCATGAAACAGTATTTGTTGAATCGGATGCTATCAGGAGTGATTGTCCTCCTCGGGATTTCCATCTTTTCGTTTGCGCTTGTTCATTTTATTCCTGGAGATCCGGTACGGATCATGTTAGGGGAAAAGGCTACAAGAGCACAAGTGGAACAGTTACGTGAACAAATGGGGCTAAATCAGCCCCTTCCTCATCAGTACCTGACCTACATGGAAAAAGTCATCCAAGGGGATTTTGGGACTTCCTTACAAACAGAGAGACCTGTCATCGTGGAAATCATGGAACGATTTCCGGCAACGGCCAAGCTAGCCTTTGCTGGGATTGGCATCGCGGTCGTGATTGGTTTAACGATGGGAATAATCGCTGCGAGATACAAAAATACCCTCTTGGACTTTATGCTGATGGCGGCAGCCTCGATCGGATTATCGCTGCCGAGCTTCTGGTTGGGGTTAATCGTCATCATGTTATTTTCCGTTCAATTAGGCTGGTTTCCAATCGCGGGTGGTACAGGATGGAAGGATCTTGTTTTGCCTGCTTGTACCTTGGGCGTTTTGTCTTCCGCGATGATCAGCCGACTGACGCGTTCAGGTATGGTCGAAGTGCTTTCCCATGATTACATTCGAACGGCACGGGCCAAGGGATTGAGGGAGTCGATCATCCTATTCCGACACGCCTTGAGCAATGTCATGATTCCTGTTGTTACGGTGGTAGGCTTGCAAATCGCGACTCTGCTGGGCGGGGCGGTGATCATCGAACAAGTCTTCAACTGGCCTGGGATCGGTACATTGGCTATCCGTGCGATTTCATCCCGTGATTTTCCAATGATTCAGGGCATTGTGCTGCTTATGGGCTTCGTCTATGTCGTGGTAAATATGATGGTCGACCTCCTCTATGGTTTGATTGATCCGCGTGTCGACCTCATTACGGAAAAGGAGGGGCGGTAACTTGAATGAGGGGAGCAAAACCGTAGCAGATGGGGCGATGTATGCCAAATTCCCGATTTTTCCCAAGCTTGCCTTTTGGGGAAAAATCAAGAAACAGCGAGCAGCAAAACTAAGCTTGATGGTGCTTTTACTCATTTCTGTGATCGGAATCGTCGGGCCTTGGATCGCTCCGTATGACCCTACTGAAAGTAACTACGAAGCCTTTTTGCAAGGCCCGTCTGCCAAGCATGTTCTCGGAACGGACGCGATCGGACGCGATTTGTTTTCCCGTATTTTATACGGAACACGCGTTACGCTTGTGGTTGCTGTCATGGCGGTCGGGATCACAGTAGCGGCAGGAACGGTGATTGGTGTTATCAGTGCGTATGTGGGAGGATTCATTGATCACCTGCTCATGCGGATGATGGATATTTTGCTTGCCTTGCCGGGGATCATTTTGGCCTTGGCCATTGTCGCGGCGCTTGGACCGAGTCAAACCAATGCGATGATCGCAATCGGCATTTCTTCGATTCCCAGCTTTGCGCGTCTGATCAGGGCAGCTACGCTCGTCATCATGTCGTCTGGATATGTGGAAGCCAGCAGATCGATCGGGACGCCGAGCTGGTGGATCATTCTCTTCCAGGTTCTCCCCAATATTACGAATGTATTGTTCGTTTACATGACATTGTTCGTCGGGGGAGCGATTCTCGATACGGCTGCATTGGGCTTTATTGGCTTGGGCGCGCAGCCGCCGACTCCCGAATGGGGGACCATGCTGAATGAAGGAAAAGATTATTTGTCCGATGCCTGGTGGCTTGCGACATACCCGGGATTGGCCATCACCATTGTCGTGTTAGCAGTAAACCGGCTGGGAGATGCTTTGCGTGATATTTTTGATCCTCGTACGCAAAAGTAAATGGGCAATAAGAGGATGGAGAGGAGACTTCCATTTATGGAGAATGTATTGGAAGTGACGGGGCTGACAACCCGGTTCTCGAAAGAGTCGGGTACGATTACGGTTGTTGATCAGCTTGATTTACATGTGAAAAAAGGGGAGACACTGGGAATTGTCGGAGAGTCGGGGTGCGGCAAGAGCGTCACTTCGCTCTCGCTCATGCGACTGTTGGACAATAATGCCACTTTGACTGGAAGCATTCGGTTCAACGGGAAAGAAGTCCTTGCGCTGAGTGAAGCCGAGATACGCAGTCTCAGAGGCAAGGAAATGGCAATGATTTTTCAGGAACCGATGCATTCATTAAATCCGGTGTTGACAATCGGCCGACAAATCAGTGAGGTACTGCACGAGCATGAGGGTAAAAGCAAAGCGGCGGTAAAGCAACGGGTACTGGATTTGCTTACCGTGGTGGGCATCTCCCGGGCGGAAGAGATTTACAGGGATTACCCGCACCGTTTGTCAGGAGGAATGCGGCAGCGTGTGATGATTGCCATGGCGATCGCATGCAATCCGTCATTACTGATCGCTGATGAACCGACGACCGCATTGGATGTGACCATTCAAGCGCAAATCTTGAATCTGATCAAAAAAATCAGAAGGGATATCGGCATGTCAGTGATCATGATTACGCATGATTTAGGGGTGATCGCTGAAGTGTGCGACCGCGTCATGGTGATGTATGCGGGACAAGCGATTGAGACAGCGGACGTAAGGTCGTTGCTGCGCAATCCGAAGCACCCGTACACGGTAGGTTTGCTCCAATCGACACCAAGGCAACGCGCAAAAAGGCTTCACAGCATAAAAGGCAGTGTGCCGACACCGGAAAACAAACCCAAAGGGTGCCGGTTTGCTCCGCGATGCGATAGAGTGATGGCGATATGTTGGGAGCGGAATCCTGTGCTCCGTCCAGTGGATCAGTATTCTTCTTGTCGATGCTGGTTATTTACGCAAGACAAGGATCATGAACAGGAAGGCTCGGTGGTAGGTGGATGACGACTCCAATCCTGGAAGTGAAAGGGCTGCGCAAGCTGTTTCGCATGAAAAAAGGGTGGCTTCAACAACCGCATGATGTTCATGCTCTAAACGGGATTGATGTGAACGTCTATGAAGGTGAAACGCTGGGGATTGTCGGGGAGTCAGGCTGTGGAAAGTCTACATTGGGAAAATGTATTCTGCGTTTGTTGGAACCGGTCCAAGGCGAAATTCGTTTCCAAGGTAACGAAATAGGAAAAATGAACAAAAAAGAAATGCGTGCAGTAAGGCGAAATATGCAAATGGTTTTTCAAAATCCATTTGAAACATTGAACCCGAAACTAACGATCGGGCACATCTTGACGGAGCCGCTAATTTCGCACGGTATTCCCAGAGAGCAGCGACAAGCGCTACTGGAAGAAACGATTGACATTGTCGGCATGAGCAAGCAGCATCTATCTCGCTATCCTCACGAATTTTCCGGAGGGCAAAGACAACGAATTGGCATCGCCCGCGCCCTGATTCTTCGGCCAAAGCTGATTATCGCAGATGAGCCTGTCTCCGCACTGGATGTGTCGATTCAATCGCAAATCCTTAATTTGCTGCAGGATTTGCAAGAACAATTTTCCTTGACCTATGTCTTCATTTCGCATGATTTGAGCGTAGTTGAGCACATTGCCGATAAAGTGGCGGTCATGTATTTAGGTGAAATCATCGAGTATGCTGAGAAAGAGAAGCTGTTTGGACGACCGCTGCATCCCTATACACAAGCGTTGCTTTCAGCCAAGCCCATTACCGATCCTGATGATACGCGAGAGAAAATGGTATTGTCAGGAGATCTCCCGTCTGCGTCTAATCCGCCGAAAGGATGTAAATTCCATCCGCGCTGCCATACCAGCATGGAAATATGCAAAGTCGAGGTGCCAAAGCTCCGTGAAATAGAAGGGCAATCGGTCGCTTGTCATCTCTATCAATCATTTCCCGCAATTGATCCTTCTTAACGCATAGTGACTGCTCCCCAGTCCATCCTGTGGAGCAGTCGCTTGTTTTGCACGGTACATCGGATAAAAAGGGGGAGCG
The DNA here is from genome assembly GCF_001039275.2 of Brevibacillus brevis. Lineage (NCBI taxonomy): Bacteria > Bacillati > Bacillota > Bacilli > Caryophanales > Paenibacillaceae > Brevibacillus > Brevibacillus brevis. Next base: position 3,396,896 of record NZ_CP030117.1, on the reverse strand, counting down.
AAATGTTTGATCGTGGGGTTCCGTTTACAAAAATGAATGGCTGTGGCAACGACTTTATTGTAGTAGACAATCGCGATGGCCTGTTGAACGAGGTTGCGCTTTCAGCCTTTGTCCAAAATGTATGCAGGCGAGGCACTTCAATCGGTGCGGATGGGTTCATGCTGCTGGAGAACTCCAACATCGCCGATTTTAAGATGAGGTATTTTAACGCAGATGGCAGTGAAGGAGAAATGTGCGGAAACGGTGCAAGGTGCATGTCGCGCTTTGCTTACCACATCGGAGCAGCCAAGACGAAGATGAGTTTCGAAACGATGGCCGGCATCTATCAGGCAGAGCTCAATCAGAACGGCGTGAAAGTCAAGTTCCCCGACGTTCAATTGCAAGCGCTGAAGCTGAATCAACCATATGAGTGGGACGGACCGAGCGACCTCTACCACTACGGTGTTGTCGGAGTTCCCCACACGGTCTGGTTTGTCAAAAATGTTTTCGCAATAGCGGACGACCAGCTTAGAGAATGGGGACGAATGGTCAGAAATGATCAGCAGCAGTTTCCCAATGGTACGAATGTAAATTTTGTGGAACTGATTGATAGGCAAACGCTTCGCATCAGAACCTATGAGCGCGGAGTAGAGGCAGAGACCTACGCGTGCGGTTCCGGATCGACTGCTGCAGCAATCATTGCAGGTGTTTTAGGACATGTAGACACCTCTGTAAACCTGCTTACTCGAGGGGGACCACTTAAAATTTCTTACCATCTCACAGACGATGCTGCCGAATCCGTTTACTTGGAAGGCAACTCAAAGCTGGTAGCAGAAGGACATTTGTTGCCCGATGCATGGATTACGAATAAGACACAAGTTGACATATTTAAAGGTCTAGAATAGTGGTAAATCAACGAAAGGAGTAACCACTCATGACACGAAGAATCATATTAGATTTAGCTGTTACGTTAGATGGGTTTATTGAAGGGAAAAATGGAGAAGTTGATTGGTGCGTAATGGACGCTGAAATGGGGTTTGTTCCATTCTTACATCAAATCGACACGATACTTTATGGAAGAAAAAGTTATGACTTATGGGGGCAATATACGCCGGAAATTGAACATTCTGATTCGGAAAAAGAGATTTGGGGATTGGTCCATAGTAAAGAAAAATATGTGTTTTCCAAGACGAAAAAAGGGACTGACAATAAAGCAACATTCATCAACGATCATATTCTTGAAGAAGTCAATCTACTAAAGAATAAGCCTGGTAAAGACATCTGGCTATATGGTGGAGCAAGTCTTATTACGACTTTTATCAATTTAGAGCTGGTAGATGAATTTCGCTTATCTGTTCACCCTGTTATTTTGGGAGAAGGAAAACCGTTGTTTATGGATATAAAACAGAGGTTGAATGTAACATTGGTGAATACAAGAACGTTCTCCTCTGGCGTTGTGCAACTCATTTATCATTTGAATGGCAAATCATATACGGAATAGAGCCTTCCATTAAAAACAGCGGTGAGTCTAAGATTGTATTTTCTGATCTTGGGTCGCCGCTGTTTGATTTTTCAGAGTCAGTCCAAAACCAATTTTTATGAGGCTGGGAGCATTCAGATAACTGACTAAAAATGTAGTGGAACGGCATGTGAAAGCATCAGGCTCATTAATTGAAGAATCAGTGGGAACCGTGGTAGAATTTGTCACGAGATCATGTCTTTCTAAAATAAGTTTGACTAATTGTACTGGAGCTGAGATAAGAACATGAAAAAGGAAATCATGAATAGATTCATCTCTTACGCGCAAGTTGATACACAATCCGATGAGAACAGCGAAACTTGCCCTTCAACACCAGGGCAGCTCGTGCTTGCCCAAATGCTCATAGACGAGCTGAAAGCGATAGGTATGCAGGAAGTTACAATGGATGCAAACGGTTATGTCATGGCAACCTTACCGTCCAATACAGACAAAGAAATTCCAACAATCGGTTTTCTTGCTCATATGGATACGGCCACCGATTTTACCGGCGCTGGCGTGAAGCCGCAAGTCATTGAAAATTATAACGGACAAGACATTGTCTTGAATGAAGCGCTGAATATTGTCCTTTCACCGCGCGAGTTTCCAGAGTTGGCTGGCTATAAAGGCCACACCTTAATCACGACAGACGGTACCACATTACTTGGCGCTGATGATAAAGCCGGTATTGCCGAGATCATGACTGCCATGGATTATCTGATTCGCCATCCAGAACTGAAGCACGGGAAAGTAAGAGTAGCCTTCACCCCGGATGAAGAAATCGGCAGAGGCCCTGATAAATTTGATGTCTCCGCCTTCGATGCAGTATATGCCTATACGATGGATGGCGGGCCTCTTGGCGGGATCGAGTACGAGAGCTTTAATGCTGCATCAGCTATCATTACTTGCAGAGGGAAGAACGTTCACCCTGGCTCGGCCAAAGGTAAAATGGTCAACGCTTCAAAAATTGCCATGGAGCTGCATGGAAGGCTGCCGGTTAATGAAACTCCTGAGGAGACAGAAGGCTACGAAGGCTTTTATCATCTGTCTTCCATTCATGGAGATGTCGAGCAAACGCAGCTTCGTTATTTGATCCGGGATCACGATCGCAATCGGTTTCAGGCGAGAAAGTCAGAATTGGCTCTTATCGTAGAAGAATTACAGAAAAAATACGGAGAACAGCGAATTGAACTCGAAATCAAAGACGAATACTTCAACATGCGGGAAAAAATTGAGCCTGTAATGGAAGTAGTGGACATCGCTACACAAGCACTAGAAAACCTCGGAATCGTACCGATGATTCAACCGATTCGTGGTGGCACGGATGGCTCACAGCTATCATACATGGGGTTGCCAACACCGAATATTTTCACAGGCGGGGAAAACTACCACGGGCGGTTCGAGTATGTCTCCGTTGACAACATGCTGCACGCTGTGAACACCATCATCGAAATCGTTAAGTTGTATGAGCAAAGATCCAGATGACGGGGTATCCTTATTAAAACTTGGTTTACTATCAAAGGGCGGATGTCGAGTAGAGACGATTCGCCCTTTGTCATGAGTTATTTCAATCTCTTCACCATGTAACTCCATTTTTTCTCCTTGAATAAAAAATGTGAGAGGAAGCTGCTTTCTCGCAATTGCGTATGGAACGATAATCTCTGATAAAGCTGCTCTGCCCGGGGGTTTTTGTCTGCGACGTACAAGCTTAACTTGTCTAGGCTTGGCTGTGTTTGTGCGAAATTCTGCGCCCACTGCAATAGCAGGTTTCCAATTCCTTTGCCTTGATGATCCGGATGGACAACAACGTCTGTAATATAACATTCTCCAGCCTCTGGTTTATGGTCTAAGAAAGATAATCCGATGAACATTTTCAGGAGATTCCATTTTCCAAAACGATAGAAGTTCTTCCATGCAGGAAATGTTGGCATGCTAGTAGATAAGGTCTTCCACTTGATGGATATCGTTCCGACGACTTCTCCCTCTTGTAGCGCGACCATTCGTTGACTCGCTGGATCTGAAGGGACATGATCAAATAACTTTTCGAAAAAGAGGGCGAGATCGCCATCATTGAGCTTCGTAAGGGTTTGGAATTTCCCACGAAACCCGTGAACAAGAAGTTGACCAATCTGTTGATTATACATAGAATGCATAGGTTCTATCGTAATTGGTGGTACAGTCATGATCGGTCTCCTCTTTCGGAATGGGTAGTCAGTTCGATCAAAGCTTGTAGTTCATAATGCAGTTGGTTTTGACTAAATAGGGATAAGTAGGATCTTTCAATGAGGATCAAGGGTCCCTGTATAACATGAGACTGGGCTGCGGCATAGGCGTAAAACTGTTCAATCACTTGTTCAAGCTCATCCTCTTCATGGACCAGCCTTTGGGTAGAAAGATAGTTGCCGCTGGGTATTGAAAAATCGCCAGGCGCTTCTGTTTCCGTGTATAACGTAAGGGTACTGGAACCATCCTCGATAAAATGAATGTCCGATTCGAACAAGTTTGGGACAGACTTGGCCTGTTCAGCCAACAGTTTGGCGTTTAGCGTCATTTGGGAGCTCATTTCTATCCACCGGGCCAAATAAGTGGTTTCGCGCCACTTTATTTGGTAGGGATTCGTGTGAGATTGAAAATTCTTTTGTTCATGCAAAACCTTTGTTATGAATTGCTGAAGCTCTTGAAGGCGAAGTATCTCTGCATGTATTCCTCTCAAAGAACGATTGAGTAGCTGCCCGTATTGATCAGCAGAATAGGAAGTCATGCATTCTTTAATTGACTGGACTGGCACTCCCAATTTGCGAAGCAACAGAATATGGGCTAGCTGGTAAACTTGATCCATGCTATACATTCGATACTGATTGTTATCTAAGTAAGCAGGTAGAAGAACCCCTTTCTCTTCAAAATAACGAATCTGATGAACAGACACATTCATAAGCGTAGCTAATTCGCTAATGGTGATTTCACTCTTCATAAACGTTACTCCCTTGGGATGAGGTAGAATATCATAACCATACACCTTAGGTCAGACCTAAGGTCAAGAGGTACGTCCAAAGAAAGGCTCTTATGTAGATGCTCTCGATACCATGCGATATTGACATATCATTGTCTTTGGAGATATTGTAGATATAATAAATCTACAATGGTTTTAAATGACAGGAGGATGGAGAATATGGGGAATATTTGGAATGAGCGCTTTCATTCGGAAGAATATTATTATGGGGAAGAACCTAACGTTTTTATTCAACAACAGGCTTTTCGGTTCGAACAAGGTCAAAAAGTGATCGCGTTTGCAGAGGGTGAAGGCCGGAATGCAGTCTTTTTAGCAAAAAGAAATCTTGAAGTGACAGCCATTGACTATGCGGAGAGTGGCTTGCAAAAAACGAAAAAACTGGCTCGGAAGCATTCCGTTGACGTACAAACCCAAAAAATTGACCTTTTGGAAGAGGATGTGCCAAGCGAAGAATATGATGCCGCGATTATGGTATATGGACATTTTCATAAAAATGCTCAGACGATGGTTCTGAATAAAATGAAAAAGGCAATAAAGCCCAAAGGAATTCTCATGCTTGAGGTATTCTCGGAGGAACAATTAACGTATGGTACAGGCGGCCCCCAGGAACTTGACATGCTTTATGATCCAAAAGAAATTCTTGCTTGGTGCAAAGGCCAAGAAGTGATCCATTTCTTCTATGGCGAACAAGAGCGTGTGGCAGGAAAGGCGCACACCGGACTAGCCCATGTCATTCAACTTGTCGTAAGAAAATGATGGGTATCTGCCCCAATTGACAGCCTTCACAATCAGAGGCAGTTCAGGACTTTATTTTCTCGTCCGTACTGCCTCTGCTGAAGTGAAAAATGTACGTTTATTCCTCACCTTCATCCAATAATTCATCCATTAATCTTTCTATTATCTTCGATTCATCCTTATAAATGATAAACATGACATACATCAAGCATGTTAACGAAAACAACAGAAAATGGCGGGAAGCCTCTTCTTCCATAAAAATCGTTGCCTCAAGAGAAAGAGTATTCGGTTTAATCAGCGCAACCTTTCGTCGATCCAGTTTCACTTCAATTTCTTTATCCCAATTTTCTTCGATCCGTATCTTCTTACCAAGTACCGTACCGTCCACACAAAAATAAAGAAGGCTGTTGATAGGGTTATCCTTAAGAATAAATTCCTTAGTATTCATGTGAAACCTGTAATCCGCGAAGAAGAGACTCCTTTTTTTGATACCGAGAGTAGCGTGTTCTCCGTTTTGCTCTACGGCAAAGGTTTTGCCAGCCTCATTTCCAGAGTTGGATGCCCTCATAACTTTCGCGATGATAGTTTGACCATTCAGGCGACAGCAAAGATAAATTATCACCCCCTTTAAAGAGTTGATATACCTAGAATAAACTCTCTTGAAAGTCCATTCAAGGTACCATCTATTTACACGATCTGCCTTTACCATTTCATTACTTGATCTTAGGTCTGACCTAAGGTGTATGGTTGGAGATATTCACTTTGCAATCTTTTCAAGAGGAGAAGGATAGATGAAAAAGAAAATAATGATTTCCATGATGATCATCGTCCTGCTATTTGGCGGTGCAGGACTATACATATTGGAGCAAAACAGCTTTAATATGGTTGAGGAAGCTGTTGAAATCCAGACATCGGAAGGCAAATTGACCGGTACGTTCGTACTGCCTAAAAACTACACGAACAAATTGGGCTTAGTCTTGTTTATACATGGTGATGGACCTATTGATGCCACGCATGATGATGGCTATAAGCCGCTATGGGAGCGGTTAGCCTCACTTGGTTACGCCTCCTTGTCCCTTAATAAGAGAGGAATGAACGGTTCCGAGGGCAATTGGTTACACCAGAGTATAGATGACCGCGTGGAAGAAGCGCGTCAGGCTATTGCTTGGGCAAAAGAGCAGCCGATGATTGACGAGAAACAGATTGGGGTTTGGGGAGCAAGCCAGGCAGGATGGGTCATTCCAAAGCTCGCCAAGAAGGAACCGCTCGCATTCAGTCTACTTCTATCGCCCGCCATTAATTGGGTAAGTCAAGGGCAATATCATACACGCAAAAAAATGGTGATAGACGGGTATTCAGAAGCGGAAATTCAAGACAAAGAGGCGTATGACCAGCAAGTACTCACGTTATTGGAAAAACAAGCTTCCTATGAGGAGTATGTGAAAATTGCTCGCGAAAATAATTTGATGGCAAAAGACAGATGGACATTTGTGAGCAAAAATTTCTTGTCAGATGCCACTAATGACCTTCCGAATTTCAATTCGCCTGTGCTTCTGATACTGGGGGAAGAAGATATACATGTCGATGTGAAGGAAACGGAGAGGGTATATCGTGACATCGTAAAACCTGAGCTGCTGACCGTAGCGGTCTTTCCTGACGCTGATCACTCTATGTTAAGCAAGCAAACGGCAAATTCAAATATGCAGGCAATAATCATCAGTCTTTTCGCTCCGCGACAAATTACGATACCAGGTTATATGGATGCAATCGAGCAATTTCTAAAGAAACTTCCGAAGCATACATAATGGCAGAAGAACTGTTCGACGAGTCTACAAGGGAAGTGAACATAATGACAAATCCAGTAAGAAGTACGCCTGTATTTTCACAAACGATCCCTGACTTTTGGAGGGAGCAATTTTTAAACGGTGAGGTCCTCTATAGCGATGAATCTTTTACTGTTGCCATAAACCCTGCACTTGACGAGGATAGCCGGGTTATGGTGCTGGAAACCTCCGACGGACGCGTGATGGCTGTCTTGACACCTGCGCTGGCCGATAAGGTAGGCCTCTCTCCACAACAATCCTTGTCTGAGTCGATCTTTCGCCAGAAATTGAATGAAGCGGGCGTCACGCTGCATGGCGCAGACTATCTTTTTTATTTTTCAAAAGCCGAGAAGAACGTATTGCTGCAAGAAAACCTCGAAGGTGACTTGCGCCGGTTAACCGTGCAAGATGAGTCGGTTTTCTCCGCGTTTGCTTCCTCCGCATCGGAACAAGACTTGGATGACGCTTATGTGGAATTGGATCATTGGGCAGTGTTCGGCTCTTTTGAGCAAAATCGCCTGGTTAGCGCTGCCAGTATGTATCCATGGAAGGATGCGTATATTGCGGATCTTGGCGTACTGACGCTGACGTCCTTTAGAGGAAAAGGCCACGCCCGCAAAGTAGTGCGTTCCATCTCCCAATATGCCTATGGTCAGGGATACGAACCGCAGTACCGATGCCAACTCGATAACCATACATCTACAGCCTTGGCGAAAGCAGCAGGATTCACACTGTTTGGAAAATGGGAAGTGATTTCTCCCGACTGCATGGAATGAGAGTCCCGCGGTGTGTCTCATATTGATTGAATCATTCAATCAAGTAAGCCAGTTACGCACAAAAAGCCCACATATTCCGTTACGGGGAGATAGTGGGCTTTTTGTGATGGATCGATGTTCCGAATGGTGACAAGATCATAATCTACAGGGTCCATGCATACGTTAGAATCAGCCATTCGGAAATGAAAGAGTTCATATATTTTATCGCTCTTCTTACGATTCCCTCGTTATTTTGACTGCTTCGCAATACGATGCCAATCGTAACTTTCCATAAATCCTTACGATGAAAAGAGCAAAAAGATGTTGATTTCTATTGTTAACTGCTATATAAATTAATTAGAAGTATTATTATCTAATACTTAATTTAAATGACGGGAGAGGGACAAATGGACTCTATGGCAACTGCTAACACTGGAAAGTGCCCGTTTTCGCACGGTAGCACTACGAATCACAACCCTAGTGCTACATCGAATAAACATTGGTGGCCAAACCAGTTGAACTTGAACATCCTGCATCAGCATGACAGGAAATCTAACCCTATGGGCGAGGACTTCAATTATGCAGAAGAGTTCAAAAAGTTGGACTACCAGGCTCTCAAACAGGATCTTTATGATCTAATGACAAACAGCCAAGATTGGTGGCCTGCCGACTACGGACATTACGGGCCGTTATTTATCCGTATGGCTTGGCATTCCGCTGGTACATATCGTACAGGAGACGGACGTGGCGGTGCTGGAACCGGCACTCAGCGTTTTGCGCCACTTAACAGTTGGCCAGACAATGCCAACCTTGATAAAGCTCGTCGACTGCTATGGCCGATCAAGCAAAAATATGGCAACAAGATCTCTTGGGCGGACTTGTACATCCTAGCAGGTAATGCTGCTATTGAATCCATGGGCGGGAAGACAATCGGTTTTGGAGGCGGACGGGCGGACGTTTGGCATCCAGAAGAAGATATTTACTGGGGTGCTGAAAAAGAATGGCTAGGCGATAAGCGTTACACCGGCGATCGTGAGCTCGAGAATCCGCTTGCTGCTGTTCAAATGGGTCTGATTTATGTGAACCCAGAAGGGCCGAACGGGAATCCAGATCCGCTTGCAAGTGCCCGCGACATCCGCGAAACCTTCAAACGCATGGGAATGAACGATGAAGAAACCGTTGCACTCGTGGCAGGTGGTCATACATTTGGAAAGGCTCACGGCGCAGGAGATGCTGCTCTTGTAGGCCCAGAGCCGGAAGCTGCACCTTTGGAAGCAATGGGCTTAGGATGGCAGAGCACACACGGTTCCGGTATAGGCCGCGACGCCATCACCAGCGGTATTGAAGGTGCCTGGACCGCGAACCCGACACAATGGGATAATGGTTTCTTTGAACTACTGTTCGGATATGAATGGGAGCTGACCAAGAGTCCTGCAGGTGCACACCAATGGGTTGCTGTTAATCCTGCTGATGAGCATCTTGCACCAGATGCAGAAGATGCATCCGTGCGTGTTCCAACGATGATGACCACTGCGGATATGGCCTTGCGTATGGATCCAGCATACGAAAAGATATCTCGTCGTTACTATGAGAATCCAGAGGAGTTTGCAGATGCATTTGCAACTGCATGGTTCAAACTCACACACCGCGACATGGGGCCTCGCTCAAGATATTTAGGTCCAGAAGTTCCAGCAGAAGATTTTATTTGGCAAGATCCTATACCCGCTGCTGATTATGAACTAACAGATGCCGATGTAGCAGAACTGAAAACACGAATCTTAGACTCAGGTCTTACCGTCAGTGAGCTGGTAACAACGGCTTGGGCTTCCGCTTGTACCTTCCGTGGTTCGGATATGCGTGGTGGCGCCAATGGTGCTCGCATCCGACTAGCTCCACAAAAAGAGTGGGAAGTAAATGAGCCCAAAAAACTTGAGAAAGTACTTACGATCCTGGGAGTCATTCAAGAGGACTTTGGTAAAAAAGTCAGCATGGCCGATTTGATTGTACTCGGCGGTAGTGCCGCAGTAGAAAAAGCTGCACAAGACGCTGGCTTTGATGTATCGGTTCCATTTGCTCCTGGACGTGGGGATGCAACACAAGAGCAAACCGACGCAGAAAGCTTTGACGTGCTCGAGCCAATCGCAGATGGTTTCCGGAACTATCAGAAGAAGCAGTATCGTGTAAGTCCTGCAGAGCTCCTGATAGACAAGGCACAGCTATTAAACCTTACTGCTCCAGAAATGACTGCACTCGTTGGCGGGATGCGTGTTATCGGTACAAACCACGGCGGCACACAACACGGCGTATTCACGGATCGTGTAGGCATACTCACGAACGACTTCTTTGTTAACTTGCTAGACATGGGCGTACAGTGGAAGCCTGTAGACGGCGGCGTATTTGAAGGACGTGATCGCAAAACAGGTGAAGTGTTGCGTACAGCAACTGCTGTTGACCTCGTGTTCGGTTCAAACTCTGTTTTGCGTGCCATTGCAGAAGTTTATGCCCAAGACGATAACAAAGAAAAGTTTGTGCGTGACTTCATTGCTGCATGGGTGAAGGTAATGAATGCCGATCGTTTTGATCTTAAAGAAGCATAATTTGGAAATATAAAGCAAAGAACAGTATTTGTTGTTGGATACTGTTCTTTGCTTTTCTTTTCTATAGTAATATTAGTAATTGAATGGGTTACGATGTTCCCATCTCATTCAGTGGTAGGAATGCAAAACCCGCTTTTGAAAAACCACCTGAAGCAAGCCTCCAGGTGGTTTTCAATCTTCTCTATAACAACAAAAGAAATGGTTTTATAGAATTTACAACTTGGAGACAACTGAAAGATACTTTTTACATATTACCGCTATATTCTATACCTGTAACAAGGGTTTCGTGCACAAACCAAAAACAAAAAATTCCAGGAGGCATTACTATGAACAAAAAAAATATTCTCGTTTTTTCAATGGCACTAACAATTGTAGGCGGTGCTACAGCAGCTGTATTTGCAAGCGAAAACGCGGTTCATTCTACTAAAAACAAGGTCGTAACAGTGGCAAGCAAAGTAGGAAATGGCACAAATCAAACCACTACAAACCATGTAGTCAAAGTAGCAAATGGAAAGATTAGTGATGAAGAAGCGGTAAAAATGGCAACCAAAGCTCTAAAAGACTATATGGGGCTTGATGCGAAATCTTTTGGTGAGGCGCGAGTTAATCGAACAAACGCGCAAGAAGACTTTAAGTTCTTTATGGATTTATATTCAAAAGAAGATGCAGCAGTACTAAAAGAAAACGCCAAAAAAGATACGGCAAATGTTATCGTTGTACAGTTTGTTCGTGCTGAAGACTTAAACCAGCCAATGCCCGCTTCTAATCGCATTGTCATAAATGAAAAAACAGGTGAAATTGTTTCTTTAACTGCTTTTACGAATGAAGGTCGAAGCTCAGAGACAACAATCGATGATGCGAAAGTTAAATCTGCGGTTATCAACTTTTTTGATAAACAACAGAAAAATGTTAAGGAAAATACGATGAAAGTTAGTAAGAGTGCTAGTTCCGGAACCATACGTGTTCTTTGCGAACTGGAGGATGGAAGGGATGTAGATATGACAATTAGTCTGAAAAATTATTCAGTATCTAGCTATGAGATTAATTATGACAGACTAATCACTCTACCTTCCGTAGAAAAAGACTACCGTGAGAATTTTAGAGAACTGAAAGTAAATTAAAAATTGTAGGACCGATTAGATGGAGTAAGTGCCGGAAATGCTACTTACTCCATCAAACCGTTACAAAAGGAATGAGGTAAAAACAGAATGATAAAAATTTTAGTTGTTGAAGATGATATCGCAGTAGCAAATTTAATTAAATTGAATTTAAATACGGCAAATTATGAGAGTTCAATCGTTTTTAACGGAGAGGAAGCCCTAAATGTAATTGAAAAAGATCGTTTTGATCTGATACTACTGGATGTCATGCTTCCAAAAGTTGATGGATTTACTTTATTCGAAAAAATTAAACCCTTAGGGATACCTGTCATTTTTTTAACTGCGAAAAGTTCTGTCACAGATAAGGTGTATGGATTAAAAGCGGGAGTAGATGACTATATGACGAAACCCTTTGAAGGAATTGAATTGCTGGCCAGGATTGAAAATGTATTAAGGCATTACAATAAAAAAAGCAACATCATAAATTTTAAAGACACAGAAGTATACTTGCAAGAAATGAAGGTGAAAAAGAACGGTGAAATAATTGAGCTTACCTTGAAAGAGTTCGAATTATTGGTGTTTCTCGTACAAAATAAAAACATCGTATTAACGAGAGAAAAAATCATAGAAAAAATTTGGGGATATGACTACGTTGGCGAGACTCGGACGATCGACAACCATATCCAAAAGCTAAGAAAAAAGCTGGGATGGAAAGATGAAATTAAAACAGTATTTAAGTTGGGATATAGGCTGGAGGAATAAATGAAATTTTGGCAGAGGATATTTTTATGTACATTAATCATCTTTGAAATCTTTTTTGTACCAGCATCCATTTACCTTATTAATAGCAGCTTTGAACTCAATCTCAATATGGAGGTCCGTTCCGGGATAAGTGAACAGGATCGATTTGCTAACTCTTTAGAATCAAATCTATATCTGCTTAAAGTTCAAAAATCTTCAACCCCGGATGCTGAAGGAGTTGGCAAACCAAACATAGATTCCATGATTCGTACATACTTGGATAACCTCGGGGAACAGGAGGTGTATCTAGATGTAATAGATGAAAACAATAAGGTTATTTTCAGTCATTTTAAAAACAACAAGATAGTTCTTACTCAGCGAGAAGAATTAAACATACCGTCAGATAAAGTAAATTACATCATACGGGATCTAGGGGAAAAGACGTACTTATTTATCGCTAAGAATATTTATCTGGAAAATAATCACTATAAGCTTTCTTACGTGAAAGATATTTCGAGTGTTTATGAAAATAGAAAAGACTTATTAAGCCTTTTAATCAAGTTAAATGCTCTTGTTTCAGCAATTTTGGTTATCGTTACCATCATCATGAGCATGTTTATCGTAAAACCGATTAATAAACTGATCCAGTCAACAAGAATAATTGCAGCCGGGAATTTCAGCGAAAGAGTAAAGGTAAAATCGAATGATGAAATCGGGTTGTTAGCGGAAAATTTCAATTTGATGGCCGTTGATGTAGAAGATAAAGTAAACCAGCTTAAAAGATCTTCAGAAGACAAGCAAAGGTTTATCGATAACCTGGTACATGAACTTCGGACTCCTTTAACTTCGATCATAGGCTATGCGGATTATTTACGAACGAATAAATATGATGAAGAGACTTATATCAACTCATTAAGCTTTATCTATGAAGAAGGAAAGCGGCTAGAGAAACTGACATTTAAGCTTATGGAGCTCATTGTTTTGCGAAAAGAGGATTTTGAGTTAAAAAAGGGAGAACTTGACGAACTTTTTGTAGAAATCAAACATTCCTTTATTCCAAAGCTGAACATAAAGAATATGGATCTGGAAATATCGACAGAGCATCTTAGTGTTTTAATGGATAAGGATTTGATGAAAATTTTACTTGCAAACCTGATAGACAATGCAATTAAAGCATCGAAGAACAACGATAAAATACTTCTACGTTCATACAGAAATACGGAGTCAAAAATTATTCTTGAAGTGAAAGATACAGGGATCGGTATTCCTGATGAAGACATAACAAAAGTCTTTGAGCCCTTCTTTATGTCCGACAAATCGAGATCGAGAGCGAATGGAGGAGGCCTCGGGCTCGGACTATCATTATGTAAGGAGATTGCTAGCATTCATGACGCTGAAATGAGAATAGAAAGTAAGCTCGGTGAAGGTACAATTATACAAGTGGTTTTTCATTGTTAACAACCGGGAGCGAGAGGACAGAAAATGTTAAGTAAAAGCAAAAAGCAGTATGTACAACAAATACTGCTTTTTGCTATGCCATTTTCAATTATAGTGAAAGAAACAAGCTTCTGCGTTAGGGAGCTTGTTTCACCAAAGCCAAGCAGGCAGATTACTTTTTACTAGGAGAGCCAGCTCCATCTTAACTCCTTACTTGGCAATTTCAGACCGAATTTATAGGGGAAGCATTCTGTCTTTGGGCCAGAAAGTCTTCCTTTAATTTACTGATAAAGCTCAACTGAAGCTCACATTGATCATAGATATTTTGGAAAATGTACAGGACATTTTGTGGCATTTCCATAAATTTTGCCTTTTCTTCCTGATCTGCTTTCAAATCCTCATAGACTTTCTGGATGGCCACCTGCTGCTTTTCCAAAGCGAGGATAATGTCATCTAGCTCAGCTTCATCCATAAAAGTTAACGCCGTGTATAAATCGGTGGGAAACAAAACAGATGAGTTTTGAAAGGCGTTGACCAGCAACCGTTTTAACTCTTGCTTGCCTTCTGCTGTAATCGAATAGATTGCCTTGGAACGATTCCCGGTCTGCTCCAGCGTTTCCAAAGCTACAAATCCTTCTTGATCCAGCTTCTTTAATGCATGGTAAATCGAAGCAGGCTGGACATAAGCCCACTTGTCTGTTTTGGCCGATATCATTTTCTGCTGTATTTCATAGCCGGACATCGGTCCAGATTTTAACAAAAGTCCTAGCACCATAGCTCTCGTCATGTTTGCACCTCACCATCTTCCTAAACATTTAATATTCAATGTTTAGTATCGTTATTAATTGAATTCTAACATTTTCCATTACGGTATGTAAAGATCATAACTCTAGGTAGAAAATAGAGGATTATATGTAATTTTTTTACTGTAAAATATTTACATGCGAATAATTGCGTAGTAGAATAATCTTTGTGTTCAATACTATACGTTTAGTATTCGTGGTTTTATATTAAAATTTGAATTCTGAAGTATAGAATGAACAAAACGATTGAAAGGAAAGGAAAGGGGGATCGCCGAGGAGCAAAATTTGCAACAGAAATAGAGATGTTTTAACAATATGGGTAACGCTATGAACAAGAGGAGAGATCCCATGTTTCATAAGTTGAGGAAGGACATTGATTTTATCAAAGCTAAGGACCCTGCAGCTAGAAACACCTTGGAGATTATTCTTTGTTACCCCGGCTTCCACGCCCTTTTGCTTCACCGTATTGCTCATGGCATTTACAAAAAAGGGTTTTTCCTGGCAGGGCGTATGATTTCTGTAGTTAACCGATTTCTAACCGGAGTTGACATTCATCCGCGAGCCAAGATCGGAGAGGCCGTCTTTATTGATCATGGTATGGGCATTGTTATTGGGGAAACGACAGAGATCGGCAATCATGTGACTCTATATCAATGTGTCACCCTTGGGGGAACTGGCAAGGATACAGGAAAACGGCATCCCACGATAGGCAACAACGTCATCATCAGTGCAGGCGCAAAAGTATTGGGACCGATTAGGGTGGGAGATAACTCCAAAATTGGAGCTGGAGCGGTCATCCTGAAGGAAGTTCCTCCTAACTGCACAGTAGTAGGCATACCTGGTGAAGTAGTACGGTACAACGAGCCTTCTGTTTCAAGAGAAAGCGAAGAGCCTACCCCTGTAGCGGCGGGCCTTATGTGAAGATAAATAGATTATGAAAGAAAAGGGGATAAAGGTCATGCAACCGCAAGTAACCAAAAAAATGATGAAACCCTTCCACGAAGATTGTGAATACTTTTGGTCGCCTTCAGTCAGGTGGGAACAGCAGGATGATGAAATTCGCATTGAATTGCTATCTTATTCAGGTACTGTATCGGGATTGTTTCCAACGTTTTATTATTTGACACAAAAAGGAATCAAGATTCCCGATCTCATCTCTCGTTTTCCACAGGCAAATCCTGATCAAGTCGCAGATTTTGTCCGCGACCTGATTGCAAATCGCATTCTGGTTCATACACTTCTAACCCCTCAAGAGATCTATTTCCCCCAAGAACATCTTATCTCTCATTCGTACTCGTCAGAAACATTTCTTGATCCGGCTCAATACGAGGCATTTAGGCAGGAAAAATTGTCCCGATCTTTACCGCAAACAACCCAAACGAACGTCCCCTTGGCAGAGAGTGAGTTTCCCGAGGTCATTACAGCTCGTAGAACCTGGCGTCAATTTGAAGAAAAGAAGAAGGTTCCATTCGATGTCTTTTCCAGTCTGATTTCGGTATTTAAACAATATCGACGCGAGGACGAAATCCGCTACAACTATGCAACGGCTGGCGGCCTTTATCCAATTGATCTGTATGTCTATATCAAAGATCATCGTGTAGAAAACATGAAAGCGGGACTTTATTACTACAATCCAATTGAAAATGTCCTGCAAATGGTCAGCAATACTTGTGTAATTACTGAGGATGCACATTATTCCATGAATAAGGAAATCTTTCAGTCATCTGCGTTTTCAATCTATCTCATTTATAACGCTGATGTGACAATGCCGAAATACGGTGGTTTGGGGTATTTCTATGCAGGGATTGACAGTGGCATCATGGTGCAATTGTTGACCCATGTAGCTGAAATGCACAAGGCTGGCATCTGCTCCATTGGCGATATGAATTTCAGAAGAATACAGAAATACTTCAAGTTGTCCCCCCAGCAAGTACTTATTCACTCCATTGAAGTGGGCTTGCAACCACAATGAGAAAGTCGTGGATGATTTTATTTAAGCAACAAGTGAAAGGGCATTCGGACAAGCTTGCCCCGTATTTTCATGCATTCGAGCAATTCCCTCAGAAATACGCCATTACAGTAACGACACTGCCACCCACGTAAGTGTTTCAATTGGCCCCAGTGACATTGCCTTCTCTGCTTTTGATAATTACGGCGGCTCTACAGCCATCACGGGATTCAGTCAATCGATGGATGCAACATGTTGCCTATGTGAATGCATACGGACCCTACATAAGCGAGCATTTGCAGTACTACTGCGAGCACATGCTCTGTCTTTTTACGCGCCAATTATGCCTATAGAGACTCCATCCCTCATGCACGGATTACATTCTTAACGAGCAGGGTCGTCAGGTGGCGAATCGGACCCCTAGAGATTTCATGCAAAGGGAACTGAAGCAGGATGAAATAGAACGAATCTACGATTTCCTGCTAGAAAGCATACAGTAAGCATTTTGAGTGAGGCGGGGGAAAAACATGACGACTTTTTCCAGAGAACATGTACAAGATATCTATTCACTCTCACCGATGCAGGAAGGGATGCTCTTTCATGCATTGGCTGATCAAGATGATACGTCTTATCAAGTGCAGATCGTGCTGCCTGTTACAGGTGATCTGCATGTGACGGTACTAGCGAAAAGCTTTGAATTACTTGTCCAACGCCACGAGGTACTACGCACTACCTTTTTGCATGAACAGGTAAAACAGCCGATGCAGGTCGTCCTCCGGGAGCGACCGCTAATGATAAAAGTGCAAAAACGCCCTATCGAATCAGTTGAATTTCCCGTGGAGGAATGGGTAGAAAAGCTAATCAGGGAGGACCGGGAGCGAGGATTTGATCTTACAAAAGACTCTTTGATCCGCTTGCAGATCATCGAGAAGGGCGAAAAGGAATGGACCCTCTTGATCAGCTTCCATCACATTCTGATGGACGGGTGGTGCGCAGATATTATTTTGGGAGATCTGGTGCAGATCTATCATTCACTATTGAATAGAACGCTAGACCAATTGCCTCCCACTCAGCCGTACAGCCACTATATGAAATGGCTGTGGAAACAAGATCGGAGCAGTGCTCTCGAATATTGGCAGAATGAATTGCATGGTTATGAGGAAATCGCCCCCTTACCAGTAGGGAGCAAGCTACGTGATGCCTCCTCTGTTGCTGGAGAGTATGATGTGTTCCTCGATTTAGCGGTAACACAGCGGCTTACACATATCGCCCGACAAAATCAGGTGACACTAAGTTCCGTGTTCCAAGCAATCTGGGGGATCGTATTGCAAACCTATAACGACCGCACTGATGTTGTTTTTGGTACGGTGGTAGCTGGACGTCCAGCCGAGCTTTCCGGGGTGGAAAAGATGGTTGGGCTCTTCATAAACACCTTACCTCTGCGGGTAAAAACGGCACAGGAACAGACATTTCAGGAGTTGTTGCAAAGCATTCACGAACAAACCAGGCTCGCCAAGAAGCATGAATATGTGCCTTTGTCCGAGATTCAGCGTGTAACATTAGGGGCTCCCCTTTTTGATCATTTGTTGGTTTTTGACAACAGCCCTGCGAATCAAGCGTGGAGAAGGCAATGGCAAGAAGACGGTGTACATGCTGGCGAGAAGCGTGTCATTGAGCATACCCATTACCCGCTTAGCATTACGGTCATGTCAAAATCCGATCAACTAATGCTGCGCCTGATCTACCGCCAAGAGCATTTTTCGAGCGAGGATATCCAACGCATGGCAGGTCATATCCAAACTGTCATCGAGTCTGTAAGCCTAGATGTCTCGATAGGTCTCGATGAGATCGAAATGCTTACCGCTGAGGAAAAACGCCACTTTCTAGCAGAAAAAAACCAGACGAAAACGAACTACCCCAGACAGAAGACGATCGCTGATCTATTTGAGCAACAGGTGAAAGCAGTGCCGAAACAGACCGCACTTGTATATGGTCAAGAGACGATAACTTATGAGGAGCTTAACCAGCGCGCAAACCGGATTGCTCATCAACTTCAGCAAAAAGGGGTCCAACCTGACGAACTGATCGGGATTTTTACTGAGCGTTCTCCCACTATGATTGCCGGAATTTTCGGTATTCTTAAAGCGGGCGTTGCATACGTCCCACTCGATCCGAGAAATCCTGTTGAACGGCTTGGTATGATCTTGTCTGACGCTAAACCCAAAATGGTCCTGATCCAAAGAGAAATGTGGGAGAAATGGAGAGAGGTCGAAGAAGGGATAAAGCATGGCGAGGCTTTTCAGGTGCTTGTGCTGGAGGATATGCTCGCAGCGACGAATCCTGGGTGGAATCAGGATCCCTTACGCACTTGTCAACCTGAGCATCTCGCCTACGTGATGTACACCTCTGGATCGACTGGAAAGCCCAAGGGTATTTTGACCCAGCACTTCAACGTAACTAGAGTAATAAAGACCACAAATTATCTGGAAATCACGCCGGACGACACAATCTTGCAATTGTCCAACTTCGCTTTTGATGGCTCCACCTTTGATATTTTCGGTGCGTTGTTAAATGGCGCCAAACTGGTGCTACTTGATTATGAAACACTTCTCAATATGACCGGATTGCTTTCGCAAATAAAAGAGCAGCGAGTAACCATTTTTTTCGTAACGACAGCTTTGTTCAACACACTGGTAGATCACAATATTGAAAGCTTTTCCGGCGTGCGCAAAGTGCTTTTCGGCGGGGAACGAGTCTCTCTGCGACATGTCCAAAAAGCCCTCGCTTATATGGGAAAGGGAGCAATCCTGCATGTATATGGTCCAACAGAGAGTACAGTCTATGCTACTTATCATGCGGTGGACGAGGTAGACGAGGAGCTCGGAACTGTCCCGATCGGTGTGCCACTTGCCAATACGCAGGTGTTTATCCTCAACAAGAAAAATCAAATGCAACCTTATGGCGCCATTGGAGAGCTATGTATTTCCGGGGACGGTCTGGCTCGTGGTTATCTGAACAATCCGGAGCTTACCGCCGAGAAATTTGTCCCACATCCGTTTTACCCTGGGGAACGGATGTACAAGACAGGGGATTTAGCTCGCTGGCTGCCTAATGGGACCATCGAATTTATTGGGCGGGTAGATCATCAGGTGAAGCGTAGAGGCTTTCGCATCGAGCTAGGTGAGATTGAGCATAGCCTTCTGGAGCTGGAAGGAGTGAAAGAGGCTGTAGTGATTAATTGGACGTCGACTACAGGATTGGATCAACTATGCGCCTATTTTGTAGCGAATTACGAGGTAGATGTCCAAGAACTACGTGTCCAGCTAGCGAAGTCCCTTCCGTACTATATGCTACCAGCTTCTTTCCACCAAATGGCCTCTCTCCCGTTAAACACAAATGGTAAGGTAGACCGTCGTGCTTTGCCTGAGCCAGACTGGGAGGACTTACAAAGCCAAGCGTACATGGCGCCACGCAATGAAACAGAGCAACAGCTTGTCCAAGTCTGGCAAGAGGTGCTGGGAATCTCACTGGTTGGTATCATGGACAATTATTTTCATTTAGGGGGAGATTCGATCAAGGCAATCCAGATATGTGCACGCCTTCGTGAACAGGAAGTCATGATTCAGGTAAAAGATTTGTTCAATCAGCCTACTATTGCAGGTCTCTCTTCTTTTTTACAAGGAAATCAGGCGCATGCCCCAGAGAGTAGCGCAAATGCCGATGGCGTTGATGAGACGCCTGTTCTACTTGATGAACTGGGTCTATCCATAGATGAAATAAAGGAATTAGAAGAGGAATTAAAGGAAACCATTCAATAATCATGGGGGTAAACATATGTCTTCACAACAATTGCTGCAAAAAGTGTATCCATTAACACCGATGCAGGAAGGAATTCTCTACCATTCCTTGCTCGATCCCAATGATCAGTCGTTCTTTGTTCAGCTTTCCTTTGGAATCAAAGGAGATCTTCAGAAATCTTTATTGGAGCAAAGCCTACAGCTTTTGATTATGCGTCATGATGTTTTTCGTACGGTTTTCAATACAGAGAAAGCAAAGCAACCGATCCAAATCGTGCTGGAAAAAAGAAAAAGCAAGATCAGCTATACGGACCTCTCTTTCTATTCAGGACAGGAGCAGGCAGACTTACTTGCCTCTTTGAAAGAGCAGGACCGGGCAAAGGGCTTTGACCTGACGCGCGACTTACTTATCCGCCTATCTGTTTTCAAAAAGGGAGAAGCCGATTTTCACCTACTGCTCAGTTTCCACCATATCATTGTGGATGGATGGAGCCTCGGGCCAATTATTGAGGAGCTCTTTGCGATTTATCAGGCCATGGCGGAAAACACCGATCCCCGGTTGCCGGAGCCGAAACCGTTTTCCACCTATTTGCAATGGTTGCATCAGCAGAATCAGCAAAAGGCAGGTGCATACTGGAGCGATTACATTGAGGGAGTAGACGAACCTACCTTGTTGCCATGGGCGAAGAAGGAAAAGTCTTCTGGATATCAACAACAAAAGGTACAGCTCACGATTTCCAAACAGGAAACAGCACGCCTAAAACGGTTGGCGAAAGAGCATCATGTAACGCTCAATACGGTTGTTCAATCCATCTGGAGTATCATCCTGAAGCGCTATAACAACGCTGACGATGTATTGTTCGGCGCGGTTGTATCTGGTCGACAAGCTCCGATTTCAGGAATTGAGCAGATGATCGGCCTGTTTATCAATACGAATCCTGTGCGTGTTCAATTTGAAGCCGGGATACGCTTTACAGAGCTAATGAAACGGATGCAGACACAGATGCTGGCATCGGAAGAGCATAGTTATTTTCCACTTTCCAAGATTCAGGCAGCTTCTGAATTGTCACAAGGGCTGATTCATCACATTATCGCTTTTGAAAATGTGCCGCTTGAAGTAGATTTGCTAGGCGGCCATGATTTTCAGGGCCTAAAACTGTATGATTTTGATCTGTTTGAACAGACCAACTATGATTTTAATCTGATTGTGATCCCGACAGAGGAATTAGCCATCACACTGAAATATAACGGCCTTGTCTACGAGCAGGGGCATATGGAAAGAGTGGCTGGCCATATCCGGGAAGTGGTAAAGACAATTCTAAGTGATCCCTCAGTAGAAATAGGCAAACTATGTATACTCACAGATGCAGAGCAAAATGAGCTATCACATCATTGCAACCAGACGAAGGTGGTATATCCCAAAGACAAGCTGCTGCATCAGGTGTTTACAGAATCAGCGAGGAGGCATCCAGAAAAAACAGCGCTTCTTTTCCGAGATCGGTCCATGACCTACCGGGAATTGCACGAACGCTCCAATCAGTTGGCCCGGGTATTGCGTCGAGAGGGTATCGTGCCCAATCAAATAGTCGGATTGATGGTAGAACGATCATTTGAGATGATGATTGCCATTCTGGCTATTCATAAGGCCGGTGGCGCGTATGTCCCCATCGATCCAGCCAACCCAGCCGAGCGCATTCGCTTCTTGCTCAAAGACAGCGAAGCCAAATTGCTCCTGACCCAGTCTCAGTTCATACAAGAACTGGATGTGGAGCAAATCGTCATGGATCTGGATGATAAAGCCCTTTACCAAGGAGATTCTTCTGATCTGGAATGTATGAATACTTCGGCCGATCTGGCTTATGTCATCTACACCTCTGGCTCGACAGGGATGCCTAAAGGCGTAATGATTGAACACCATGCTGTGATCAACAATTTGTGCTGGATGCAACATCAGTATCCGATCACGGAAAATGACGTGATCATGCAGAAGACAGCGTATACCTTTGATGTATCTGTCTTTGAGCTATGCTGGTGGTTCTTCCAGGGAGCAACGCTTTGCTTTCTCGAACCGGGCGGCGAAAAAGAGCCTGAGATGATTATTCAAACTGTCGAACAACAGGGTGTGACTGTCATTCATTTTGTCCCATCCATGCTTCAAGCTTTTTTGGATTATCTCGAATATGGCGACAATCATGTGAAGCGACTCTCTACCATTCAAAAAGTATTCGCTAGCGGAGAGGCGCTTACCGCTCAGCATGTGAATCGTTTTAATCAGCTATGGAGAGGTAATACTTCGCTCATCCTCTCAAATCTGTATGGACCAACCGAAGCTACTATCCATGTCTCTTATTATGATTGTCCGGCTGGGACAGAGGTGTCTACCGTTCTGATCGGGAAGCCAGTGGAGAATATCCAGTTGTATATTGTGGATCGGGATCATCAGCTTCAACCGTTGGGCGTACCGGGGGAACTGTGCATTGCAGGAGCAGGTTTGGCCAGAGGGTATGTGAATCGTCCTGAGCTGACGGAAGAGGTTTTTGTCCGAAATCCGTTTACCCCCGGAGCAAAAATGTACAAAACAGGCGACTTGTGCCGATTGCTGCCTGACGGAAATATCGAATACATGGGTCGGATGGATTTCCAGCTAAAAATTAGAGGATTTCGTATTGAAATGGGAGAGATCGAAGCGCATTTGTTTAACTATCGCGCCATCAGGCAAGCATTGGTAACGATGAATGAAGATATGCGTGGAGGAAAGTATCTGTGTGCCTATCTGATCATGTCCGAACCCCTTGATGAAGAGGATTTGCGCGCGTATTTGCTGGCGCGGTTGCCTAGTTATATGGTTCCGTCCTATTACATGCAACTGGATAGCTACCCGTTAAATCAGAGTGGCAAAATCGACCGTAAATCACTGCCGCTGCCAAACATTCAGGAGCAGGGAAATACTGAATATTTGGCACCGCGTGACGAGGCAGAGATGAACCTGGTTAAGGTGTGGCAAGATGTTCTGGGGGTTACACAGATTGGCATTGACGATCATTTCTTTGCGTTTGGCGGTGACTCGATCAAGGCGATTCAAGTCTCTTCTCGCCTGCAAAAACATGGACTGCAAGTCGGCATCAAAGATCTGTTTGACCATCCAACGGTAGCGCAATTGGCGAAAGTAATGAAGCGTTCTACCAAAAGCTGTGACCAGGGTGTGGTAACAGGGGATGTAGAGCTTACTCCGATTCAGCATTGGTTCTTTGACCAGGAGATTCCACAGCGCGGACATTGGAATCAAGCCTTCATGCTTTACAGAGAATCAGGTTTTGAGAAAGAAGCACTAGAAAAAGCGTTGACCCATTTGTCTATTCATCATGATGCACTACGAATGGTTTACCAGATAAATGAGCCACAGATTATTCAAACCAATAGAGGAGCGAAGGAGCCTCTCTATGAATTGGCGTTGTTCGATCTTCGCGAGCAGACCGAGATCGAGCAAACGATGCTGGAAAAAGCAAACGAAATCCAAAGAAGCATAGATATCACCAAAGGCCCACTCGTCAAGGCAGGACTCTTCCAGACAAATACAGGAGACCACCTCTTAATTGTCATTCACCATCTTGTCATCGACGGAGTGTCTTGGCGCATTTTGCTTGAGGATTTGGCTCAAGTATACAAACAAGCGTTGGAGCAAAAAGAGCTTCAGCTTCCAAAAAAGACGTCTTCTTATCAATCGTGGGCAAAAGGGCTAGCAGCCTATGCAAACCAGCAGCCGCTATTAAAAGAGAAAGATTATTGGCAAAAGCTTGAAGCATACAGAATCTCTCCGTTGCCCAAAGACCACCAAACGAAGAGCAATCTTGTCAAGGATACACACATATTGGAACGGGAACTAAACCAAAAGGAAACCATGCACCTCTTGCGTGTAGCTGGCAAAGCAGTGCGTGTGGAAACAAACGAAATACTCTTGGCGGCTCTTGGTCTGACTCTAAAAAAATGGACAAAAGAAGATCGCTTTTTAATCGGTATGGAAGGGCATGGACGTGAAGAAATTTTATCTGAGATAAGCGTCAGTAGAACTATCGGATGGTTTACGTCGGTGTATCCGCTTGCTCTGGAAATAATCGATACGGATGATTGGGGTGAGCAAATCAGCAAGGTTCACGAAACGCTTCAAAGTGTTCCGAATCGCGGGATCGGCTATGGAATCCTGAAATATTTGACTGCTGATGAAAATAAGCGAGAGCTGACGTTTTCTAAAACACCGGAAATCTGCTTCAACTATTTAGGGCAATTCGATCAGGAAATGGATGAGGTATATAGCGTATCTCCTGTGGGCACAGGGCAAATGCTCGACCCTTCTTCACAAAGAGCCCACGCCATTGATATCACCTGCATGGTCATGGGGGGCCAGTTCCGCCTTTCTATCCACTATAACCAGCAGGAATATCGGGAAGAGACAATAAGCAGGGTTGCTGATGATTTTATCTTCTATCTGCAGCAGCTCACAAGCTATTGTTCCAAGCTAGAGCCTGCAAGGGAAGCAACATTAAAGGATGACCATACAGTCAAAGCTTCCGAAGAAGTCTCTCCATACCCGGAAGCGAAGGCTGATTTCCAACATCTCTATCAGCCCTTCCCATTAACGGATATACAGATGGCGTACTTTTTAGGCCGAAATGCCGAGTTTGAATTAGGTGGAGTATCTACACATGTCTATACAGAAGTGGAGACCACGATTGATATAGGGCGATTCAATGCCAGCCTTAACCAAGTAATCAGTCGTCATCCCATGTTGCGAGCGATTATTTTGCCGACTGGCGAGCAACAAATTCTGGAGCATGTCCCAGCGTATCAGATTGAGGTTGTGGATTTGCGTGAGCTTGATGAAGCGGCACAGCAGGCTTGCATTCATGCCGAGCGCAATCGTATGTCACACTACGTGTTTCCCACTGATCAATGGCCGCTGTTTGAATTTAAGGCATATCGACTCTCTGAGAATAAGCATCTTTTATGTATGGGCCGAGACCTGTTGATTGCCGATGCGGCCAGTATGGATATCATCGGTCGGGATTTGATGAGATATTATGAGAATCCCGATGCAGAGTTGCCTGATTCGTCGTTTACCTTCCGCGATTATATGATGGCGTACAAAGCATTGAAGCAATCGGAAGTTTATGAGACTGACAAGCAATTTTGGTTGCAAAAGGTGGAAAGCTTTCCGCAGGCTCCGGCATTGCCACTCAGATGTAACCCGAATGACATTCAACTTCCCACTTTTCAACGTAAAGAACGAATCTATAGCAAGAAGCAATGGGAGAAGCTGAAGCGTATATCACTTGAGCATGGGGTTACACCTTCCGCTTTATTTGCCACGATCTATGCAGAGATTCTGGCACTCTGGAGCAACCAATCAGACATTGCGATCAATCTGACTGTCTTTAACCGCTATCCATTCCATCCTGATGTGGAACAAATAGTTGGTGACTTTACATCCAATTTGCTTTTGGGGATTCATTTTGCATCTCAGCCAACGATTTGGGAGAAAGCACGTTATGTACAGCAGGTGCTAATTGAAGCATTAGAGCATCGACATTTTGAAGGCGTTGAACTGATCCGCGAGTTGGTCAAATATCATGATTGGATGCATGGTAAAGCGGTCATGCCTTACGTATTCACCTCTGTATTGACGGGAGAGCAGCAGGCGGGTCGTCCTGGCTTGGAGCAATTGGGCGATCTCAAGACGGGGATTACTCAGACATCACAAGTCTATATTGATTTCCAGGCTACCTTGCTAGCGGATGAGCTGTGGATATTCTGGGATTATGTGGATGAGTTGTTTGAACCAGAGTTAATGGAGACGATGTTTGGTCATTTTTCTAGCATGGTAGATAGTTTGTTACAAGGGAATACGCCTGAACCACTCCAGATTGGTGAGAAAGATAGGATACAGATTGCTGCGTTTAATCATACGCAAGCAGAAATCCCATACACGACCCTGCATGCCTTGTTTGCCGAACAAGCACAGCGGGTACCGGATGCAGCGGCTGTAATCTGCCAAGAGCAGCACCTCACATATCGTGACCTTGACAAACGCTCCAATCAAGTAGCCCGTTATTTGCAGACACAGGGAATAGGGCGAGAGGATCGAGTAGCAGTCCTAGCGAGCCGTCAGGTTGGAACCATTGTGAATCTGTTGGGTGTCCTCAAGGCAGGAGCGGCATATGTTCCCGTCGATCCTGCGTATCCAGAAGAGCGCAGAAGCTATCTCCTGGAAAACAGCGATTGCAAGCTGTTGTTGCAGCCTGACCTGTACGAACAGGAAGGCTTGGCCAGCTATGCACCTGATGAGATGACGGATAACCACAATCCGGACGATGTGGCGTATGTCATCTATACTTCTGGCAGTACGGGCAGACCAAAAGGGGTAGTTATTACCCATGGAGCGTGCGCCAATACCATTCAGGACATCAATCGAAAATACGGGGTGAATGAGACGGATCGGATTATTGGTCTCTCCTCCATGTGCTTCGATCTATCCGTCTATGACATCTTTGGAGCACTGGGAGCAGGGGCGGCTCTGGTCATGATTCAAGATCAGCGTGACGTATTGGAGGTGCGTCAGGCGATAGAAGAACACGGAATTACGATCTGGAACTCGGTACCTGCGATCATGGAGATGCTGCTGGATAATGTCGACTCCTCCTTTGTCCAGGAACAAGTGAAGGTGGTACTGCTCAGCGGAGACTGGATCGCTCTGCATCTTCCGCAGAAGATCAAGCGGCACTTTACTCAAGCGCAGGTCATCAGCTTGGGAGGAGCAACCGAGGCTTCCATCTGGTCGATTTATTACCCGATCCCGGAAGCCCTGCCAGCAGGTATGCGCTCCATTCCCTATGGGATGCCGCTCGCCAATCAGCAGTTCTATGTGTTAAATCAGCAATTGCAGCATTGTCCTATTGGCGTGCAAGGAGAACTCTACATCGGGGGTATTGGTCTTGCCAAGGAATATCTGCATGATGAGGAGAAGACAAGCGCAGCCTTCATCCCCCATCCTGAACTGGGCAGACTCTATCGGACAGGCGACTATGGGGTGTTCCATCCCGAAGGCTTCATCGAGTTTTTGGGGCGCAAAGATCATCAGGTCAAAATCCGTGGCTATCGCATCGAGTTGGGAGAGATTGAGGGAAGACTCTTGGCCCATGATTTCGTCCGTCAAGCTGTCGTAGTCGACCAGACAGATCATCGCGGCAAGAAATATTTGTGTGCCTATTACAGCAGGGAAGAGGAAGAAGTGACAGCGGAGGAGCTGCGCATCTATCTCTTGCGCGAACTGCCGGAATACATGGTGCCAACGTACTTCATTGAGCTGGATGTAATCCCACTGACACCCAATGGGAAGGTCGATCGCAAGGCGTTGCCACAACCAGATACAAAGCAAGAGCTGGATGCCAAATATGTGGCTCCTCGTACGAACATCGAGGAAAAGCTTGCGCAAATCTGGTCCGAAGTGTTAGGGCTTGAGCGTGTCGGCGTAGAGGATCATTTCTTTGAGTTGGGTGGCAACTCCGTCCTTATGGTCCAAATCCGCACGTGTATCAGCAAAGAGCTGGGGGTCGATGTCAATCTGCGCGACTTCTTGAGTCACCAGACGATTTCCAAACTGGCTCATTTGCTTAATAGTGGAGATGTGACCCGAGCGGTCGTTTATCCGGTTCTCACACCAGATCCCGTTAACATGCATGAGCCATTTCCGCTCACAGATGTGCAAATGGCTTATCTCATGGGAAGGGAAGATCATTTTGAAATGGGCGGAGTCGCAACCCATGGTTATGCGGAGCTGGAAACACAAGCAGATATGTATGCGCTGAATGAAGCATTGAATAAAGTCATTGCTTACCAGCCGATGATGCGTGCGATTATCTTGCCAACGGGCGAACAAAAAATTTTGCAGCATGTACCAGCCTACCAGATAGAGATCCTCGATTTGACACATCTGGATGCTGATGCGCAACAGCAGTGGATTTTGCAAGAACGTGAGCGTATGTCACACTATGTATTTGCGACCGACCAGTGGCCACTCTTTGAATATAAAGCGTTCAAGTTGTCAGCCGATACCCACTATCTGTTTATCAGCTACGATATGCTGATCGCTGATGGTGCGAGTATCCAACTAATGGGCAAGCTGCTGATGAAATTTTATCAACAGCCTGACTGGCAGGCACCAGTGTTGGAGAGCACCTATCGCGACTACATTTTGGCTTTGGAAGCATTTAAAAAGACGAACACGTATGAAAGAGATAAAGCCTATTGGCTGGATCAGCTATCCACGTTCCCTCTGGCACCGATACTGCCGATGAAGCAGGAACCAAGCAGCATTGATTCGCCACACTTCAAGCGATTTGAGCAGGCTTTTGCCAGAGCAGACTGGGAGCAATTGAAACGCAAGGCGAATGAGCATAATGTAACACCGTCTGCCGTACTGTGTGCGGCTTATGCCCAAGTACTTTCTTTCTGGAGTAACCAATCTCATTTTGCTATCAATCTCACTGTCTTTAACCGGTTACCATTTCATGAGGATGTAAATAGCTTGATTGGTGATTTTACCTCCGTGATCCTGTTGGAGATCGACTTGCGAGCACAGCTCACTTTCTGGGAGAAGGCGGTCGCGATTCAGGAACGTTTGCTCGAGGCATTGGAGCATCGCCATTACGATGGAATCGAGATGATCCGAGAGTTGTCGAAATATCACCAGTATGGGACACGCTCCGTCATGCCGATTGTCTTTACCAGTATTCTGCTTGGAAACAAGGAATCCGGGGAAGTAAGCTGGTATGAACTAGGGGAAATTCAGATGGGTGCAGGTCAAACCTCGCAGGTTTATCTCGACCATCAAGTGTTTGAAGACAATGGTTCCCTACGCCTTGTGTGGGACTATGTCGATCAGTTGTTTGAGCCTGCGATCATCTCCACCATGTTTGCGCAATATACAGGCATTTTGGCGGCAGAGATCGAAGGACAGCAAGAATTTATTTTTGAACTGCGTCCACCGGAGCAAGAGAGCATTCACAGCTATAACCAGACAGCAGAAGAAATCCCGTACACGACCCTGCATGCCTTGTTTGCCGAACAAGCACAGCGGGTACCGGATGCAGCGGCTGTAATCTGCCAACAGCAGCACCTCACATATCGTGAACTTGATGAGCGTTCCAATCAAGTAGCCCGTTATTTGCAGGCACAGGGAGTAGGGCGACAGGATCGAGTAGCGGTCCTAGCGAGCCGTCAGGTTGGAACCATTGTGAATCTGTTGGGTGTCCTCAAGGCAGGAGCGGCATATGTTCCCGTTGATCCTGCGTATCCAGAAGAGCGCAGAAGCTATCTCCTGGAAAACAGCGATTGCAACCTGTTGTTGCAGCCTGACCTGTACGAACGGGAAGGTTTGGCCAGCTATGCAACAGATGAACTGAAGGATAACCACAATCCTGACGATGTGGCGTATGTCATCTATACGTCTGGCAGTACGGGCAGACCAAAAGGAGTGGTTATTACCCATGGAGCCTGCGCCAATACCATTCAGGACATCAACCGAAAATACGAGGTGAATGAGACGGATCGGATTATTGGCCTGTCCTCCATGTGCTTCGATTTATCTGTCTATGACATCTTTGGAGCGCTGGGAGCAGGGGCGGCTTTGGTCATGATTCAAGATCAGCGTGACGTATTGGAGGTGCGTCAGGCGATAGAAGAACACGGGATTACGATCTGGAACTCCGTACCTGCGATCATGGAGATGCTGCTGGATAATATAGAGTCTTCCTTTTTGCAGGAACAAGTGAAGGTGGTACTGCTCAGCGGAGACTGGATCGCTCTGCATCTTCCGCAGAAGATCAAGCGGCACTTTACTCAAGCGCAGGTCATCAGCTTGGGAGGAGCAACCGAGGCTTCCATCTGGTCGATTTATTACCCGATCCCGGAAACCTTGCCAGCAGGTATGCGCTCCATTCCCTATGGGATACCGCTCGCCAATCAGCAGTTCTATGTGCTTAATCAACAATTGCAGCATTGTCCTATCGGCGTGCAAGGGGAACTCTACATCGGGGGTATTGGTCTTGCCAAGGAATATCTGCATGATGAGGAGAAGACAGGCGCAGCCTTCATCTTCCATCCTGAACTGGGCAGACTCTATCGGACTGGCGACTATGGGGTGTTCCATCCCGAAGGCTTCATAGAGTTTTTGGGACGAAAAGATCATCAGGTCAAAATCCGTGGCTATCGCATCGAGTTGGGAGAGATTGAGGGAAGACTCTTGGCCCATGATTTCGTCCGTCAAGCTGTCGTAGTCGATCAGACAGATCATCGCGGCAAGAAATATTTGTGTGCCTATTACAGCAGGGAAGAGGAAGAAGTGACAGCGGAGGAGCTGCGCATCTATCTCTTGCGCGAACTGCCAGAATACATGGTGCCAACGTACTTCATCGAGCTGGATGTAATCCCACTGACACCCAATGGGAAAGTGGATCGCAAGGCGTTGCCACAGCCAGATACGAAACAAGAGATAGAATCAAGGTATGTCGCACCAAGCAACGCCTATGAAGAAAAGCTGTCCCAGATTTGGGCCGAAGTGTTAGGGCTTGAGCGTGTCGGCGTAGAGGATCATTTCTTTGAGCTGGGTGGCAACTCCGTCCTAATGGTCCAAATCCGGACACGTATCAGCAAAGAGCTGGGGGTCGATGTCAATCTGCGCGACTTCTTGAGTCACCAGACGATTTCCAAACTGGCTCATTTGCTTAATAGTGGAGATGTGACCCGAGCGGTCGTTTATCCGGTTCTCACACCAGATCCCGTTAACATGCATGAGCCATTTCCGCTCACAGATGTGCAAATGGCTTATCTCATGGGAAGGGAAGATCATTTTGAAATGGGCGGAGTCGCAACCCATGGTTATGCGGAGCTGGAAACACAAGCAGATATGCATGCGCTAAATGAAGCATTGAATAAAGTCATTGCTTACCAGCCGATGATGCGTGCGATTATCTTGCCAACGGGCGAACAAAAAATTCTACAGCAAGTACCAGCCTATCAAATAGAGATCCTCGATTTGACGCATCTGGATGCTGATGCGCAACAGCAGTGGATTTTGCAAGAACGCGAGCGCATGTCACACTATGTATTTGTAACCGACCAGTGGCCACTCTTTGAATATAAAGCGTTCAAGTTGTCAGCCGATACCCACTATCTGTTTATCAGCTACGATATGCTGATCGCTGATGGTGCGAGTTCCCAACTAATGGGCAAGCTGCTGATGAAATTTTATCAACAGCCTGACTGGCAGGCGCCGATATTGGATAGCACCTATCGCGACTACATTTTGGCTGTGGAAGCATTTAAAAAGACGAACACGTATGAAAGAGATAAAGCCTATTGGCTGGATCAGCTATCGACGTTCCCTCTGGCACCGATACTGCCGATGAAGCAGGAACCAAGCAGCATTGATTCGCCACACTTCAAGCGATTTGAGCAGGCTTTTGCCAGAGCAGACTGGGAGCAATTGAAACGCAAGGCGAATGAGCATAATGTAACACCGTCTGCTGTTCTGTGTGCGGCTTATGCGCAAGTTCTCGGGTATTGGAGTAACCAGTCTCATTTTGCGATCAATCTCACTGTCTTTAACCGGTTACCATTTCATGAGGATGTAAATAGCCTGATCGGTGACTTTACCTCCGTGATCCTGTTGGAGATCGACTTGCGGGCACAGCTCACTTTCTGGGAGAAGGCGGTTGCGATTCAGGAACGTTTGCTCGAGGCATTGGAGCATCGCCATTACGATGGAATCGAGATGATCCGGGAGTTGTCGAAATATCACCAGTATGGGACCCGCTCCGTCATGCCGATCGTCTTTACCAGTATTCTGCTTGGAAACAAGGAATCCGGGGATGCAAGCTGGAATGAACTAGGGGAATTCCAGATGGGTGCAGGCCAAACCTCGCAGGTTTATCTCGACCATCAAGTATTTGAAGACAATGGTTCCCTACGCCTTGTGTGGGACTATGTCGATCAGTTGTTTGAGCCTGCGATCATCTCCACCATGTTTTGCGCACTATACAGGCCACTTATTGGCGGCAGAAGTATCGAAGGACCAGCAAGAAATTTAATTTTTTAAACATGCGTCCATCGGAGCAAGAGAGCATTCACAGCTATGAAACCAGACAGCCGAAGAATCCCCATTACACGAACCTGCATTGCCTTGTTTGCCGAACAAGGCACAGCGGGTACCGCGATGCCAGGCGGCTGTAATTCTGCAAGAGCAGCAACTCACATATCGTGAGCTTGATAAGCGTTCCAATCAAGTAGCCCGTTATTTGCAGGCACAGGGAGTAGGGCGAGAGGATCGAGTAGCGGTCCTAGCGAGCCGTCAGGTTGGAACCATTGTGAAATCTGTTTGGGTGTCCTCAAGGCAGGAGCGGCATATGTTCCCGTTGATCCTGCGTATCCAGAAGAGCGCAGAAGCTATCTCCTGGAAAACAAGCGATTGCAACCTGTTGTTGCAGCCTGACTGTACGAACGGGAAGGTTTTGGCCAGCTATGCAACAGATGGAACTGAAGGATAACCACAATCCTGACGATGTGGCGTATGTCATCTATACGTCTGGCAGTACGGGCAGACCAAAAGGAGTGGTTATTACCCATGGAGCCTGCGCCAATACCATTCAGGACATCAACCGAAAATACGAGTGAATGAGACGGATCGGATTATTGGCCTGTCCTCCATGTGCTTCGATTTATCTGTCTATGACATCTTTGGAGCGCTGGGAGCAGGGGCGGCTTTGGTCATGATTCAAGATCAGCGTGACGTATTGGAGGTGCGTCAGGCGATAGAAGAACACGGGATTACGATCTGGAACTCCGTACCTGCGATCATGGAGATGCTGCTGGATAATGTCGACTCCTCCTTTGTCCAGGAACAAGTGAAGGTGGTACTGCTCAGCGGAGACTGGATCGCTCTGCATCTTCCGCAGAAAATCAAGCGCCACTTTACTCAAGCGCAGGTCATCAGCTTGGGAGGAGCAACCGAGGCCTCCATCTGGTCGATTTATTACCCGATCCCGGAAGCCCTGCCAGCAGGTATGCGCTCCATTCCCTATGGGATACCGCTCGCCAATCAGCAGTTCTATGTGTTAAATCAGCAATTGCAGCATTGTCCTATCGGTGTGCAAGGAGAACTTTACATCGGGGGTATTGGTCTTGCCAAGGAATATCTGCATGATGAGGAGAAGACAAGCGCAGCCTTCATTTTCCATCCTGAATTGGGCAGACTCTATCGGACTGGCGACTATGGGGCGTTCCATCCCGAGGGCTTCATCGAGTTTTTGGGACGAAAAGATCATCAGGTCAAAATCCGCGGCTATCGCATCGAGTTGGGAGAGATCGAGGGAAGGCTCTTGGCCCATGATTTCGTCCGTCAAGCTGTCGTAGTCGATCAGACAGACCATCGTGGCAAGAAATACTTGTGTGCCTATTACAGCGGTGAAGAGGAAGAAGTGACAGCAGAGGAGTTGCGCATCTATCTCTTGCGCGAACTGCCAGAATACATGGTGCCAGCGTACTTCATTGAGCTGGATGTAATCCCACTGACACCCAATGGGAAAGTGGATCGCAAGGCGTTGCCACAGCCAGATACGAAACAAGAGATAGAATCAAGGTATGTCGCACCAAGCAACGCTTATGAAGAAAAACTGTCCCAGATTTGGGCCGAGGTATTAGGGCTTGAGCGTGTCGGCGTAGAGGATCACTTCTTTGAGCTGGGTGGCAACTCCATCCTTATGGTCCAAATCCGGACACGAATCAGCAAAGAGATGGGGTTAGAGATCAATCTGCGCGACTTCTTGAGTCACCAGACGATTTCCAAGTTGACTCGGCTACTGACGGAGTCCGCTTCGACGAGCACCATTCATTATCCCGAGATAACGGCAGATACTGCAGGCTTGTATGAACCATTCCCGCTCACAGATGTACAGATGGCCTACCTCATGGGAAGACACGATCATTTTGAAATGGGAGGAGTCTCGACCCACGTCTATCTGGAGATGGAAACCAAATTGGATATGCAGAGATTCACACAAGCTTTACAGAAAGTCATTGCTCGCCATCCAATGCTGCGCGCCGTTATTTTACCGAGTGGCGAACAACAGATCCTGCGTGATGTGCCAGCATATCAGATCTCAATTACGGATTTGACACATCTGGACAAGGACGCACAGCAACAATGGATTGAGACAGAGCGGGAACGAATGTCTCATTATATCTTCCCGACTGACCAGTGGCCGCTTTTTGAATATAAGGCATATAAGCTCTCGGCCGATACCCATTATCTGTTTATCGGGTATGACATGCTAATCACCGATGGAGCTAGCTTCCAATTCATTCATAGAGAATTGCTTGAACTGTACCACCATCCAGAACGACAACTACCGGACATCGGGATTACATTCCGAGATTATATGCTCGCCTATCAGGCGTTCAAAGAGTCTCCTACCTATCAGGACGATAAGCAGTATTGGCTTAACAAACTAGAAGATTTTCCAAGCGCTCCGGCCCTTCCGATGAGAACAAGTCCTGAGCTGATCATAAGCCCACGTTTCAAACGGGTAACGATGCAAGTGCAAAAAGAAAAATACGAACAATTGAAGCGCAAAGCGCGAGAGCATTCGATCACACCAACTACAGTACTGTGCACAGCATTCGCCAAGGTGTTGGCATTTTGGAGCAACCAGTCCCACCTTGCTTTGAACTGCACCATTTTCAATCGATATCCGTTCCATGAAGATGTGATGCACTTAATTGGAGATTTTACCTCTGTCATGCTGCTGGATTTGTCGCTTTCTCGGGGAGCCTCCTTCTGGGAGCAGGCCAAGGCTGTGCAGGATGTGTTGATGGAAGCGCTGGAGAGAAGACACTACGATGGTATCCAATTCATTCGCGATCTCGCCAGGTATCATGGACTGGAAGGGAACCGGGCTGTCATGCCGATCGTCTTTACCAGCATGCTGCTTGATACAGGTTATGCCGGACAACCCGAACAAGAGCAGATGGGAGAGCTAAAAATGGCCGTATCCCAAACCTCTCAGGTCTTCATTGATTATCAGGTGCTAGAGGCAGATGGGGGCCTAACCATTGCGTGGGATTACGTGGAGGAGCTTTTTGAGGACAGCATGATCTCCGCCATGTTTGCAGAGTACTTTGTCCTGCTTGATCGGGTCTTGGAAGGGGAAGACTTCTATGCGCTTAGTGGAAAGGCGGAAGATCAGCGATTCATTGCTGCCTATAATGACACGGATGAAGCGATTCCCTACACGACGCTCCACGCCCTGTTTGTTGAGCAAGCGATGCGCGTACCCGAAGCAATAGCCGTTATTTTCCAAGATCAAGCCATCAGCTACAGGGAACTGAATGAGCGTTCCAATCAGGTAGCCCATTATTTACATGAGCAAGGGATTTCGCGAAATGATCGGGTTGCTTTACTGGCTAACCGCAAAATTGAGACAATTGTTAATCTGCTGGGGATTGTAAAAGCAGGGGCCGCCTATGTGCCAATTGATCCGGAGTATCCGGAAGAGAGGGTAAACTATATTCTCGATCACAGCCAATGCAGGGGGATTCACAGCCAATGCAGGGGGATGCTTCTCCCTGAGTTGTACGAGAAAGAAGGAATAGCAGCGTATTGCACAAAAGAACTAGAAGAAAATCACAGTCCGGATGATGTGGCCTATGTGATCTATACCTCGGGAAGTACGGGCAGGCCAAAAGGGGTGGTCATTACCCATGGTGCCGCAGCCAATACGATCCAAGACATCAATCGCAAGTTTACCGTCAATGAGAATGATCGAATCATCGGACTCTCCTCCATGTGCTTCGACCTGTCCGTCTACGATATTTTTGGAGCCCTAGCAGCCGGAGCGACGCTAGTCATGGTAGCAGATCAACGCGATTTGGCTGAGGTACGCCGTACGGTAGAGGAGAAGAGTATTACCATCTGGAACTCGGTACCTGCGATCATGGATTTGTTGATGGAAGAGATTCTTGGCAGTAATGATGAGGAACAGGAGTTGAAAAAACAGCACACCAGCTCGACTCCGCACAGAAAAAACAGTTCGTTGCGGCTCGCCCTGTTAAGCGGTGACTGGATTTCTGTGAAACTGCCAGAAAAAATCAACAAGCATTTCCTCGATGCGGATGTAATCAGTCTGGGTGGAGCTACAGAAGCGTCAATCTGGTCCATCTATTATCCAGTAGACGCACTGGCGAAAACCAACACCTCTATCCCTTATGGCATGCCGCTTGCAAACCAAAAGTTTTACGTACTGAACGAGCAGCTCGGCTATTGTCCGCTCGGGGTACAGGGCGAACTTTATATTGGAGGCATCGGTCTCGCGAAGGAATACTTGCAGGATAAGGTGAAGACTGAGGAAGCTTTTATACTGCATCCGCAGTTGGGCAGACTCTATCGGACTGGGGATTATGGGATTTTGCATGCAGAAGGTTTCATTGAGTTTCTAGGAAGAAAAGATGCACAGGTGAAGATTCGCGGCTATCGGGTAGAGCTTGGGGAAATTGAGAACCAGCTATTCCAGCTTCCTCCGGTAAAGGAAGCCGTTGTACTGGACCAAGTAGACAGCAAAGGGAAGAAATATCTTTGCGGCTACATCGTTTCCGAGCAATCAATCGATGTCGTGCAGATCAAGACAAAGCTTGGTGAGGTTCTACCCAGCTACATGGTGCCGCTGCATTTTATGCAATTAGATGTAATGCCGCTTTCACCAAATGGAAAGATAAACCGCAAAGCAATGCCAAGACCAGACGTAGAATCCTGGATTACAACTGTCTACATCGAACCAGAGAGTGAGCTGGAAAAACAGCTTGCCACGATCTGGAGCGATTTACTGGGAATTGAACAAATTGGCGTAAACGACCACCTCTTTACGCTAGGAGCCGATTCCATGAGTATTATTAAATTCGCTGCCCGACTATCGCGTGAGCTTTTCTTCCAGATGCCGATTCATCAAGTCTTCCAAACTCCTACCATTCGTGAGATTGCTCAATTCATTGCGAATCAGAATACATCCGAGCCAGATTATTCCACAGAACGGATGCTGCTTTCTACCTCAGCTCACGGGGAGAAGATCATCTTCTGCTTCCCGCCTGTGGTGGCACTGGGCGTAGTCTATCATCGACTGGCGGAAATATTGGATAACTATTCGTTCTATAGTTTTAATTTCATCGAATCAGAGAATCGGATGGAAGCCTATCTTAGTCTGATCAAACAAATTCAACCTCAAGGACCGTATACATTCCTTGGTATTTCAGCGGGGGGCAATCTGGCTTTTGAAATCACAAAGCTTCTGGAGAAACAAGGAGAACGCGTGGCGGATTTGATATTGCTAGACTCGTTCTATATTCAGGAGATAAATGATGAGCGACTCACGCCAGAAGAAAGCCACAAATATGCACAGGAAACGGTTGAATACATGCTCCAATCCTACCCGCAGTTGCAAGGGGAAGGTGAGTACTTCAAGGAACAGGTTGGGAAGAAAATCGAAAGCTACTACTCGTATCTCGACAATCTTAAAAATGAGGGACAGGTGGCTGCCAATCTGTATATGATCAAGTCACCGTCCACTCAAAGCACGCATGAGTATGTACGGGGCGATATCAATCTGTGGGGTTCATCCACAACAGGCACATATGCAGCGTTTGACGGATATGGTGATCATGAAAAAATGCTCGATACAGGTTTTGTTGAGCAAAACGCTACGCTGATCAACAATATTTTGAAGTAAGGGATTCAAAATGGGGTAGCGCGCGTGTAGGCTTGCGCTACCCCGATATCCATACGGGAACAACGCCAGAAGAATGGGATTATGAAACAGTCGGGAGGCATTGCCTCATGACAAAGGGTGTTGATATGAACAGTCCTTTGATACTGAAGGAATAAATTATGATGCCGGTAAATGCTTACGGACTCGACTGAATGACATAGTTATCTTAGAAGGGAGCAACAAGGAATCTTTTGAAGAATATTGAGCGAGTATTGATAACTGGCAACCTCGTGTATTTGGATAGTCGGGTTAATTTCTCATTACTTGAGAAAATAATCGAATTTCATATTTTGGAGAAGCCAGGCTGTTCAACTTTTTGGCGGAAATAGCTCAACATCATAAAACAGATCACTTGATAGGCATCGATACTATTCAGTGATCTGTTTTTATATGTTTCTCTATTCCTAGCTTTACAACGCAAAGTGTCTCAATCTAGTTGTTCACTGAAAATAATGTTTTAGACTCAAAAATAAAGTGATAGACTGTGAAAAATAGATTAGATTTAGACTAAACACAGGGAAGATTGATGGTGTATGCACAAAGCCGAATGGAAGTACTACCGGACGATACCTATGCGCATACGCAACGAGCGCTCGGCGTGTCGATGGAGAGACAGGGCCGCCTATTTCGTAGCCGTTTTTGTTGTCATGGCTTTGGGCTTAGGGTCCAGAACATACGCCGATGTGTTGCCTGTCTTTGTAGCGGAGCATTTTGGCGATGCATTATGGGCGTGCATGATCTACTATGGTTTTCGCACTTGTTATGCTCATAAAAAGATTTCTTTTTCTTTGTGGTGCAGCTTCGCGTTCTGCTTTGCGATCGAGGCTAGCCAATTGTATCAGGCCGATTGGATCAATCATCTCCGGGAGACAACTCTTGGGGCCTTGGTATTAGGAAAAGGCTTTTTGACGGCGGACCTTGTACGGTACACGGCGGGAGCTGTCGTTGCTGCCCTGCTCGACCTCGCTTGGTCTTGGCGTAAGCGCTCGTGATTTTTGACACATATTTGAAATGAAAATCTAACATAAACGACTAGGAGGGATCAGGTTGCAGCAGCTCTTTACCAATATGATTAAACAGGACGTAAAGCCGTTCCTTTCCAATCACGGCTTCGGAAAGAAGAGTTTGAATTTCACTAAGAGAACAGAAAACAACCTCATCTACATGTTCAACTTTCAAAAATCTGCTGGCAATTCAGCGGATCATGTAATGTTTTATGTGAATTGCGGAATTTATGCAGCGGAGTTGGCACAAATACAATCGAGAGAGATTCTAACAGCACCTCAAGAAGCGGAGTGTCACTTCAGAGCAAGAATTGGGGAAATCGTTGAGTCTGTTCCAGATCGATTTACCATCACTCGTGATACGAATATGGAAGATGTAAGAAAAACGCTGCTAAATGGTTTAGAAGAGGTTATTCATTTCTATGAAACGATGACCAGCGCCAGATCTATTGTTGATTATTACACCACTGGTCCATTTTTACATCTGAGCGAAGAGAGCTTTCATTTGCTCTTACAGTCCAATGATGTAGTAGCGGCTAAACATTATTGGAAGGCTTTGCAGGAAAAGTACGGAACAGAAAAGCGATGGACCATATTCGAGAATAAATACACGGCCATCTTCAATAAATACGGAGTGGAATTTGATAAGCGATAAATCAGCACAGAAAGGTCTAACCTAAACCAATTTTTGGTAAAATAGGCGAACGAATAGGCGGAAAATTCATAACGTAAAGTGTAGCAAAGCCAATGGAGGAGGGAATTTATGTACGGGTGGTATCCACATGAGGGTTATTATCCAATTTCGGCGGGAGAAGGCAGACCATACAACGATTATGAATTACTGCGACACATTGCCAGATTAGAGCGACGTCTGGCGGAAGTACAAGAAGCCTTGTCAGCATGTATGAAAAAGAATGACGCATTAAAAAAGGATTTAGAAGTTGTTAGACAGCAAAGCCCAATGCAAACGCAAAACGATCAAACCTATCAACAGGCAGCAGTAGATAAAGTAAATGTCAAATGTATTGCAGCGACAGGGACATCAGTAACCTTTGAAATATCAGGAAGAAGATTAACGTTTGATAGCGATTATTATGGGAAATATGTAGGCGAGTATACTCCTGGAAAAGTATACGTAGCCATGGCGGATTATGGAGCGGGGCAAATCTATCTAACCATTAAGGATGATAATGAAATTTGGCATACATTTAGATATTCACGTATCCAATCGTAATTGATAAGTTGTGCTCATGTGTCGAGTGATACAAACAAGGATACTGACTGCGCGTTGTAAGAAAATATTTATGTCACTCGACATTATACATACTTCGGAAAGTACCTGTAAGCAAATATTCAGCCCAAATCAAGTCATTTAGAATAGGCGACGGCTGCATATGTTCGATTTCATTGACGAATTACGTTCTTTGTGTAAATTATTGGAGGAATTTTTCATTTATGGTAGAATCAATATATAGATGGACGATCCAGTGGTGTCTTACGAGCCTGGCACAAGGTATTTCTCAACCTAAGATTTAGATAAATTCCTAAATATCTAAAAGTGCTGAATGAAAGTAGGATCGATTGATTATGTCAATAAATTACGCATTTAAGGCACTCTCTGATCCCACCAGAAGAAAGATTCTTGAGCTGTTGAGGGAGAAAGATATGACGGCTGGAGAAATAGCCGACCATTTTCAAATGACAAAGCCCAGCATCTCCCATCACCTCAGTTTGTTGAAACAGGCACAAATGGTTTACGACGAACGAAAAGGGCAAAACATCTACTACTCACTTAATACGACCGTTTTTCAAGACTTATTAAAATGGGTTCTCCAATTCCATTAGAAAGTGAGGTAAGTACTCGCAACGGCGATTAGCAAATTTAGCTCTCTCGGCACATTGCCGGTGGAGCCTCGCTGGTATTCAATATCGTGATCTTCACGATTCCACAATTTCTCGGAAAATTTTTGGATATGGTATCTCCAGGTGGTTTGTCAAATGCGGTGATGTTGATTCAAGAAAACGCAACTCTGTCGCAAGCATTCATCACAGGTTTACCGGGCCTCGCAGGGCCTTTACACTCAACATCGTGTTTTCTTTAAGGGCTGGTACTTTTTTGAACGATCAGAAATCTAAAGAGGAGGCGTAGAAATGGAACATTTTTGGCTGATCTGGTTGGTTAGTGTACTCTGCGCTTTATGCACTATACCTATTCAATCCAACATGATTCGCCAACATGTACAGTTACAAGCCGCCATCTACCCTAATAAAAAAGTCCCGCCTATTTCCGTCATGGTTGCGATTATGATCATTCAGAGTTGTGTATTTCTGACTGTGGCGATTGCTATAGGCTTATGGCTCATGCCTTCTACTGGTCTTCGACTCTGGATTCTCGATCACTGGGTGTCCGGAGCAGGGCTGCCGTTTTCCATCAGGTCGTTCTGGGCGGTTTCTATTGGTTCAGGTATCGCCGTAGGCCTCTTGGTAAAATGGGTGGATCGTTCTTTCTTTCAACAACACATGACCACCATAATGGGTAAAGAACCGATTTCATCACGATTTTTCGGCTTTCTCTCGTCTTTTTACGGAGGAGTTTGCGAAGAAGTACTCATGCGTCTAGGGGTTATGACTGTTGTCGTATTTTTGGCACAGAAGATTGGATGGATGGGAATTTCCTATTGGCTGGGTATCTGTATCGCTGCTATTGTTTTCGCTGCATCCCATCTCCCAACCAATTACATGACGTACGGAAAAGGCAACGTGGTCACTGTATGGACGTTGTTGCTAAACGGTATCTTGGGCATCTTGTTTGGCTTCCTATATTGGCGATATGGTTTGGAAGCTGCGATTATTAGTCATTTTAGCGCTGACATCGTGCTACATGTGATCTTCAAAAATAAAAGCAGAAAGTAGGAGAAGCAAATGATCGTCGTAACAACAGAAAACATTCCAGGATATCGTGTCGTTGAAGTAAAAGGAACGACTTTCGGCTTGATCGTTCGAGCACGCGGAATTGGGGGAGACATCATGGCAGGTCTTCGTTCAGTAGTTGGCGGAGAAATCAAGGAATACACGGTGCTCTTGGAGGACGCGCGCAAACAGGCGCTTGACCGCATGATTAAAAACGCAACTGCCATGGGAGCTAACGCTGTAGTAATGTGTCGTTACGACTCTGGAAATATGGGAAATATGGGGGAAGTTGTCGCATACGGTACAGCAGTTGTCGTTGAAAAGGTGTAATGAATGATTTATGTCCTTTATTACATTGTGTTTCAGATCTTACTTTTCATCACTTTGCTAATCATTTCCAAAATCAAGGACAAGCGACTGCACGCAGACCACGGAGAAATCGTTCCGCCCGGATTTGTGTCGACGAATGAAGTGATGATCGACCCGGTAACTCAGGAAAAGCGTCGTGTATACTTCAATCCGAAGACCGGGGATCGCTATTACAAAATTGAAAAATAAGATGGATAGTAAAAACGAGCCAAATCTTGCTAGATGACAAGATTTGGCTTTTGTTGTGCGTCCGGCATGGGCGATAGCTCGCACGGTCTGGAAACTTGCCTGATTAGAAAATGGGGTCCTCTACGACCTGCCAT
This sequence comes from Brevibacillus brevis, assembly GCF_001039275.2. NCBI lineage: Bacteria > Bacillati > Bacillota > Bacilli > Caryophanales > Paenibacillaceae > Brevibacillus > Brevibacillus brevis. Next base: position 3,354,188 of record NZ_CP030117.1, on the reverse strand, counting down.
ATTGTGACGACTCCAAAGTCATGATAACATTCTAAAAAATATCTTCAGAGAGATAGAGGACGAGAGGTCATTAGCATGACGAAAACGATACTGATTGTGGAAGACCAGCAGGTTTTGCGAGAGATTATGAAAGAATACTTGATGGACGAAGGATACGAAGTACTGGAAGCGGGGGACGGAACTCAGGCGCTGACGTTATTTCAGGAGCATGAAGTGCATTTGATCATTCTGGACGTTATGCTGCCGGAATTGGACGGGTGGTCAGTATGCAGACGTATTCGCAAAGTTTCCAACGTCCCGATTCTGATGTTAACAGCTCGTTCGGATGAGGATGATACGTTGCTTGGGTTCGAGCTCGGGGCGGACGATTATGTAGTGAAACCGTGCAGTCCTCCCATCCTGCTGGCACGCTCCAAACGCTTGCTGGAAAATCGGCAAATGCACGAACCCGCGGATATGTTGTCTGGCGGCGGGATCACGATTCACCTGCCGTCCCGAACCGTTTCGATTGAGGGAAAAAACTATAGCTTGACGCACACGGAATTCGAAATTTTGGCCTACTTGATGAAAAACAAAGGCATCATCCTCACCAGAGAACAGCTCATTACAAAAATCTGGGGTTACGACTTTGACGGCGAGGATCGTACGCTCAGCAGCCATATTCGCAATTTGCGTTCCAAGCTGGGAGAGTATGCGAAGCATGTCGTCACTGTTGTTCGTTCCGGTTATAAATTCGAGGACCGGCCATGAGAAAAAGCATTGTACGCAAGCTGTTTCTGCTCACGACGAGTTTATGCCTGTTTGTGATCGGGAGCATTTTTATCGGACAAACCGTATTTTTCGAGCAGTTTTATGTGCATCAAAAGGTAGAGAAGGTGAAGGAAGCCCTTCAATTCTATCGGCAAAACGAGTTGATTCATGCCGGGGCTTCCCAGGATGAAGTCAGGAAGGAACAGGAGTTTTATCAAAAGACGAGTGCCTGGTTTGCTCGATTGGATGAAAGAGGCCATCTGAAATACACGGACGATTTCCAGATGGAGGTCCGTCTGGATAACTCAGACGAAAACACAGCTCTTTCTGGCAAGTCAATTGTCGTTCCATTGTACACGGTCATGGATGTGGAGGATGTAAGCACCGATACCCCCTTCTTGGATACCTTTGTGAAAGTGGGGAAACAGATTGCCATGGAAGGGATCATGATCGATAATCAATTTTATCCGCAACGGATCGGGAGGAGTGTCTCCAATCTCAGAGAGGAAGATCAACTAGAGAATCAGCAACTCGTCAAAAAAGAGTATGAGGTCGTCCCGCGATTCAAGAATCCCACCGAATACCATGAGCGTTATCCCAGCGTTTTGGTGCGCGGAACCATCACACAGGTCCAGACACCGCAAGGCGCGGATGTATCCCGCTATACGAACCGGTTATTTCTTGAACGAGTGAAAGCTTTTCAAGCGGATCTTCTATATGGAGATGAAGTGGTGCAAACAAGCACCATAACGGAATACAAAGTGAACGATATGGAATACAAAATATTCGTAGAGCGCGTGACCGATCAAACAGGGAATCCCGTCTATCTGTTCGCCATGACATCGCTACAGCCCGTAAACGAAGCAACGGGGGTTATGCGAAGTTATTATGGCTACATCATTGCGGGTACCTTGCTGCTCGTTCTGCTCGCCTCCTTCTATTACTCCCGTAGAATAGCAGCTCCTTTGCTCCGCATGGACGACATGACGCAAAAAATGGCCAAGCTGGACTTCTCTGAAAAAATTCCGATCAAGACAGAGGATGAGATCGGCAGCCTGTCACGGAATATTAATCGGCTTTCGGATATGCTGCATGCCCATATTGTCCGTCTGGAGCAGGATATTGAGAAAGAAAAGCGACTAGAGCAAACGCGCAAGGAATTTATTGCTGGCGTGTCCCATGAGCTGAAAACTCCGCTCAGCATCATGGAAAGCTGCCTATACATTTTGAAGGATAAGGCGGACAGCCCGAAGCGAGACTACTATTTTGCTGCGATGGAAGATGAAGTGAAGAAGATGAACCTGCTGGTTGCGGATATGCTGGAATTGGCAAAATATGAATCTGGTACGTATAGAATGCAGATGGATTCGTTCCGGATTGATGTGCTACTGGAGCAAATCTGCGTAAAGTTGGCACCTGACATTGCCAGCAAGCAGTTGCAGTTGCACCACTGTTTAGCCCCAGTCGAGGTCATCGCCAATCAGCATCGAATCGAGCAGGTGATCGTGAATTTCCTGACAAATGCCATACGGTATACGCCTGACCACGAGGATATTGTCATCTCGACGATTGAAGAAGGGGATACCGTCAAGATTTGCATCGAAAACAAAGGCGTCCATATTCCGGCCGAGCAGTTGGAGAAGATATGGGATCGTTTCTACCGCGGCGAGCATTCCCGCAACCGTTCGACCGGAGGAACCGGATTGGGCCTGGCAATCTCCAAGCAGATTCTAGAACTGCATGGAACGTTTTATGGGGCAATGAATACGGACGAAGGCGTCTTGTTCTATTTTGAATTGAAGAAAAAGAAAGTGTAGAACCTCGGTTCTGCACTTTTTTTATTGCATTTCTATCCAATCTGCACACGATCTGCATCTGATCTTGATCTTTGACGATTACTCTTTACCTTGTCCAAGAAGAAAGGGGAAAGATGAACGTGCAAAGGAAAATGATGAGTATTACACTGTTCGCAATGGTCGCCTTATCCGTTGCGGCATGCGGCACCAATGGACAACCACCCGCTTCCGAGATTACCAGGCAAGCCGGGGAGATCTCCAATCCGGAGCAAACCTCATATGCATCACAGTATCAAACAAGCGTTTTTCTCGGAGATTCGATTACGGAGGGATTGTCTTACCATGATGTGCTGAAAGAGGAGAGCGTGCTCGCAGGTGCAGGGAAAACGGCTGAATTCGCACTGGAAGATGTGGACGAATTAGTCAAGCGAAAACCCGAGCATATTTTTATCCAGTTGGGTTCCGACGATATTTTATGGCCGACCGACCATCCCAAGGAATATTCGTTATCACATTACACCCAATTGATCGATCGCATCAAAGAAAGGCTTCCAGAGGCGTCGATCACGATATTATCCGTTACCCCGGTTACGGCAGAGGCAGAAAAAGCGGAGCCCCGCTATCAAAATATCGGCGACTACAATAAGGGACTGAAGGAGCTGGCAAGTAAGGTACAAGTCGGATACATCGATGTGTCGTCAATTGTGGCCAATCATCCTGAAATGTACGATGCGGACGGCATTCATTTCCAAGCCAAGTTTTATCCGATTCTGCTCGATTACGTAAAAGATGAGCTGGATCGCAAGAAGAGCGCAAAATAACGCCGCGGGAGGAAACGAACGTTGGTATTCAGCAGTCTGATTTTCCTGTTTCAATTTTTGCCCGCCGTACTGCTCGTTTATTATGTGTCGCCAAATAAGCTGAGAAATGCTGTTCTGTTCGCAGCGAGCCTCATCTTTTATGCATGGGGCGAACCGGTATATATCATCATCATGATTTTTACAACGGTATTTGATTATATCAACGGGCTCGTGATCGACAAGTACAGTCACCGCAAGCCGATTGCCAGAGCAGTGTTGTTCGGTTCCATCTGTGGCAGTCTGGCGATTCTCGGTTTCTTCAAATATGCCGGGTTTGTTGTTTCGAATGTAAATGATCTATTCGGTCTGCATATACAGGTGGCTGATCTGCCACTACCCGTCGGTATTTCCTTTTATACATTCCAAACGATGTCCTATGTAGTGGATGTATACCTAGGAAAAGTGCCGGCACAACGAAATATTGTCGCTTTCGGTACTTACGTCACGATGTTCCCCCAACTGGTCGCAGGTCCGATCGTCAAATATGGAGATATCGCGGAGCAACTGGTCTCTCGTAAAGTAACGCTGGAGCGGTTCGGGGAAGGAGCGGAATGGTTCATTCGGGGATTGGCCAAAAAAGTGCTACTAGCCAACAATATCGGACTGCTATGGACCAACGTGAAGTCGACGCCGATGGAGGACTTGACTGTCCTTTCCGCATGGCTCGGCATCCTGGCGTTTACGTTTCAAATCTATTTCGATTTCAGCGGGTATTCGGATATGGCACGTGGACTCGGAAAAATGTTCGGTTTCGAATTCCCAGAAAACTTCAAGTATCCGTATATTTCACGAAGCGTTACGGAATTTTGGCGCAGATGGCATATTTCCCTCGGTTCCTGGTTTCGGGAGTATGTCTATATTCCGCTCGGCGGTAACCGAATGGGCTTGGGCAAGCAGTTCCGTAACCTCTTGATCGTATGGTTCTTAACCGGTCTGTGGCATGGGGCGAGCTGGAACTTTATCGTATGGGGCTTATATTTCGGCTGTTTCGTTGTGTTGGAGAAGCTGTTTTTGCTGAAATGGCTGAAGCATTGGCCGAGCTGGGCAGGACATCTCTACACGCTGCTGATTGTCGTTGTCGGGTGGGTCTTTTTTGAATTCGAACATTTGCCTTCCGCGTGGATGTTCATCGGTGCGATGTTTGGTTTCGGGGCGCACGAATGGGTTGATCGCCAGGCGCTCTACGACCTGACGACGTATGGGGGATTGCTCGTTCTGTTGGCCTTGTGCGCGACACCGCTGCCAGGGAAAGTATTGGAGCAAATGAAAGCGCGATGGAATTCGGTAGGAATGATAGCTGCTCTGGCATTTTCTATCATTAGCTTGGTTTTGTCGTCAGCTTATTTGGTCTTTGAGGATTACAATCCATTCTTATATTTTCGGTTTTGAGGGGAGGTAGCTGTCTTGACTAGATGTGACAAATGGACGCGAGCCGTGACGGGCTTGTTATTCTTGCTGTTTATCCTCATGATGGCCGTTTCGAACATACTGACCCCTGATCAGGCATTCTCGGAATCAGAAAACAGGGTGCTCGAGAGGAGGCCGCCTTTTTCACTGCGATCACTGCTGGCGGGGAAGTTCACTTCTGATTACGAGACCTATATCACCGATCAATTTGCTTTCCGGGACGTGTGGATCGGGCTAAAAACGGATGCGGATCGAGTTATGGGCAAAAAGGACAGCAACGGTGTTTATCTGGGAAAGGATGGGTACCTGATTCAATATTTCTCATCGCCGCTGGACACCGAGGTGAATGACAGGGCTCAGGCCATCCATTCGATTCACCAGACAACGCCTGACCTTCGCAAGTATATCATGCTGGTGCCGACCCCCGGCGCGTTGCTTCGGGATAAACTGCCCGCCTACGCACCAATGGGGGACGAGTATGCTGCGCTCAATCGAGTTCGGCAATTGCTGCAACCTGATATTCGCTTCGTTGATGTCTATCCCGCGCTGTATGCCGCACGCGAAGAAGCCATTTTTTATAAAACGGATCATCATTGGACGAGCAAAGGCGCTTATTATGCTTACCGGGCGTTGTGCAAGCAGATGGGGATTGTTCCAAAAGACGAAGCAGCGTTCAACATCCGGCAGGTAACGGATGCATTCTATGGATCGCTCTATTCGAAGAGCGGCTTCCGTCATCTGCAGCCTGATCGTATCGATCTTTATTTGCCGAAAGAGGAAAGGAAAAAGAAGGTGGAGTATGTGGACGAAGGTCGTACCGCAGATTCCATGTACCAGATGGACAATTTGGACAAAAAGGATAAGTATGCAGTATTCCTGAACGGCAACCATGCACGGGTCCGAATCACAACCGACCATTCGGAAGGGAAGAAGCTGCTGATCGTGAAAGATTCGTACGCCAATAGCCTGATTCCCTTTTTGGCCGAACACTTCGCAGAGATTGATGTCGTTGACCTTCGATATTATGAGGGGTCCGTAACAAAGCTCATACAAGATCGGCAGTTTCATGAGATGTTATTCCTTTACAACGTCAAAACGTTTTTTGAAGACACCTCTATTCTAAACATCATGGAGTGAATGCAATGAAGCGATTTTTGTCAGTGCTGCTTATGTTTGCTATCGGAATGGGAATGTTGGCCGGATGCTCCAGTGAAGGCGGAACTTCCGAAGAACTTTCGGCTGCAAAAGTGGGAGAAAGAATTCAACAAACGGTAAGTTTTCAGGATATGAAACAAAGGGATCTGGAGAAACTGCAAAAGTTGTATCAGATCGAGGCAGAAAAGGTGGAGAATTTCATCCTGTATACGGCTTCATCCAATGTGAAAGCGGATGAACTGGCTGTTATCAAAGTCAAAGATGCGAGCGACACCGATAATGTAAAAGAGAAAATACAACAACGGATCGAGGCACAAACAATCAAATTTAAAGACTATCGCCCAGAGGAGTATTTTCTCATCGAAAAGCATGTTTTGAAGACGAAAGGCCAGTTTGTTTTATTCGCGGTGTCAAAAGAGGTGGATCAAATAGAATCTGTGTTTGACGAAGCTCTGAAGTAAAAACACGAAGAGATTGTATTCAAAAAGGAAAAGCAACTCTTAACGATAAAAGGACCTATCTTGATTCTTACAAGGTGGGTCCTTCTTCTGCGGATTGGAAGCCCTTGATAATCCAGTAGCAGCTTTTTTTAGCAGTGATGTGACACAAATAAAAAGACACTCCTTGTATAATTAAGAGTGTCCATGAATTCCAATGATCGCTCTATTTAGAGGATGGTCACATTACTGGCGGGTGGCTAGGGCAACAATAACCGCAGCCATCTTCCCAGCAACACGGGAAACAACGTCTAGCACGTGATTGATATTGCCCAGATGATTCATATGGTTGATAGTGCACCAATTGACCTTTTACTTTCTTGAATTTCTTAGAAGCAGATTTCTTCTTTTTCATCAGATACTTCCTCCTTTATAACGATCTAAAATAACTTATTAACAAAATTTACCTTTTGACTGGACGAGAGCTTGCAAGTGTCAAAAATGGACGCAGTTCAGTGATTTTGTAATCGGGTATCGATGTACTAGCGCGAAGAATGTTGACATTCAATCCAACAGAGGTGAATGCACCCAGGGTTCAACCTGGCAAGCCTATTCTTCTTCTGCATTTTTATGTTTTAATGAGAAAAGAAATGGCAGTCGAGTAGCTCTGGAAGAGGGATAACATGAAGCGTCTAACGATCGGCTTGTTTGCCCATGTGGATGCGGGCAAAACTACTTTCGCCGAACAGTTGCTATACCATACGAACAGTATCCGGTCGCGGGGCCGGGTGGATCATCAAGATGCCTTTTTGGACAGCCACGATATCGAGAGGAAAAGAGGCATTACCGTGTTCGCCGATCAGGCGGTTATGAACGATAAGGGCGACGTTTATTATTTGATCGATACGCCTGGACACGTCGATTTTTCTTCCGAGATGGAGCGGGCGATCGGGGTAATGGATTACGCTATCGTGATTGTCAGTGCGGTAGAAGGTGTTCAGGGTCATACCGAGACAGTCTGGCAGTTGTTGCGCAAACATCGGATACCGACATTTTTCTTCATCAATAAAACAGATCGGATAGGCGCGGATGTCAACAGGACGGAAGAGGAGATACGCAGTCAGTTGACAAGGGATGTCTGTTCCGTCAAGGACAACTTCGCCAATGGTATCGTCGGTGAGGAGCTGCGGGAGATGATGACGGAGCGGAACGAGTCACTGCTTGAAGCGTTCATAGAGGAAAGAGTCGATCAAGCTTTTTGGCTGGGTGCCTTGCAGGAGATGATACGAGATGGGAGTCTTTTCCCCTGTGCCAGCGGCTCGGCATTGCAGGATGATGGCGTGGTAGAGTTCCTGAATCAACTGTCCTTGTTGACGACTGCGACTTATGACGAGACGGCTCCGTTCGGGGGGCGCATTTATAAAATTCGACACGCAGCAAACGGGTTGAGGCTAACGTTCGTCAAAGCGCTGAGCGGCAAGCTGAAGGTACGGGAGCTGCTTAGCTATGAGAGCGGTGGACTTCGATACGAAGAGAAGATTACACAAATCTTAATGGTTAATGGTAGGAAATCACACTCCGTTGAACAAGTAGCTGCCGGCGATTTGTTCGCGGTCGTCGGCTTGTCCGAGGCCGAAGCTGGACAAGGAGTGGGGCTCTACTCAGACAAGTTTGCTTATGAGACAGAGCCGACACTACAGTCGAAAGTACAGTTTGACAGTTCGCTTCACGTGCAGCAAGTGCTCGGTGCGTTTCGCATTTTGAATGCGGAGGACCCGTCTCTGAATGTGGTTTGGGAAGAGAGTTTGCAAGAGATTCACATTCGCGTCATGGGTCTGATCCAGTTAGAAGTGCTGGAGCAGGTTGTGAAGGAACGCTTTGGTTTCGTTGTCTCTTTCGGCCAACCGGAAATCTTGTATAAAGAAACGATACAGTCTGCTGTGACAGGATATGGACACTTCGAGCCGCTCAGGCATTACGCGGAAGTGCACCTCCTGCTTGAACCGGGAGAGCGAGGCAGCGGAATCCACTTCACTAGCCTATGTCATCCAGATGAACTGAGTTTTAACTACCAGAATCTGGTTCGTTCTCATCTCTACGAACGGGAGCATCATGGGCTATTGACAGGCATGCCGGTCACCGACATGAAAATTACGCTCTTAAGAGGCCGTGCGCATAACGAACATACGCATGGGGGCGACTTTCGTGAGGCCACCTTCCGCGCGCTGCGGCAGGGGCTGGAGAAAGCGGAGAACATGCTGTTAGAACCCTATTATGACTTCAAAATAAAGGTGGGAATGAACGAGATGGGGAGGGTTCTTTCGGATATTCAACGCGCCTCAGGTTCGTTCGAGCCACCGCAGATGTCTGATACGCATACGGTCATTACGGGAAGAGTACCCGTAGCAACATTCATGAATTACAGCACCGAATTCGCTTCTTTCACGCATGGTCGAGGCAGCATTCGCTGTGTATTTGGCGGATACGACCGCTGCCATAACGCGGAGGAAGTGATTGAAAGGAAAAGCTATGAAAAGGATGCAGATCCGGTTTATACATCCTCCTCGATCTTTTGCGCCAAGGGTGCTGGCTACTCGGTGACGTGGGACGAGGCAGAAGCCAAGATGCATCTACTCTAAGCAGAACCGAACAGTGCTGTATCAAGATTTAGCAAAGGTTATTTTCAATGTAGAGGGGCGAGCCGGATTAGGCTTCGCCCTATTTACAGTGGATGCGAGAATAGATCCCACGTAATCCCTCTATATCCACAACTCGAATGGCACTACGCTCAGATAAGTCAATCAAGCCTTGCTGTCGCCATTTCTGCAAAGTCTTGTTCACCGTAATGCGCGACGTATCAATATAGCGTGCAAAAGACTTCTGGTCGATAGGGATATGATCATTTCCGTACACAGCTATCAGTTTGAGCAAATAATTAGCCATCGCAGGCTCAATCGGACTGTCAGTGAACGCGATGATTTCAGCAAGGAGACGGAGCTTATAGATTTGTGAATTGGTGAAGATCACTGCTGACTGTGGATGGTCTTGGCATACGCGCGATAAGTCCTCGTCGGAGAAAAAGTAAATGACGGAAGGAGAAGTCGTTATGGCTGATGTCAGGTATGAGCCGTTATAGGCGCCGTGCTCCCCGAACAACCCACCCGTGGGGATGTAATCGATAGACCGCTCATGCCCGTTTTCAGATAAGAGAGTGATCTTTACGCTCCCTTTATCTAGATAATAAAATCCATTTCCCACATCGCCTTGATGGTAGATCGGTGTATGTTTTCCCATTTCGATCTTCTTGCCATACATGAGATACGGGGTCCACTGATAGCGGAGACAGGCCATTGTGACCACCTTTCACATTGATAGGCTTATACTGTGCGAGCAGTGTGTGCCGTAAGCTGTGGAGGCTTCAGCATATCCGGACGTTTGACGACAAAGGATCGGTTTTTAATTTCAATGATGCCATGTTCCTTCCATACCTTCAGGATCTTGTAGACAGTGATACGGGTGAGACCAGCACATTCAGCAAGCTCCTGTTGAGTAAGGGGGACCTCGTGGTTTTTAAAGTCTTCGCAGATGTTCAGCAGGAGACGAGCGATTTGCTCTTCTGAAGTCAGTGCCTTCATGTTGATGGCGGTTAGAAGAATCCGCATTTTTTGATTGATTGTTTGGGTGAAAAGAGACAAGAGTTCAGGGCGTGCCTTCAGCATTTCGAGGAATGGCAAACAGGAGAAATGGTAGACGACTGCATTCTTTACAGCAATAGCCGTGGTGAAATGAGGTTGTTGATCCATCGCTTGAAGTCCCATGATTTGACCAGGGACTACGATGTTCACCAGGCGATCTTTCCCCTTGAAGGTAGAGGTCACAATCTTGACCAAACCCTTATGAAGATAATAAAAACCTTCTCCCATCATCCCTTGCTTATAGATAGCTGTTTTTCCTTTCACAAATTGACGGGTGCCGTATTCTAAAAGGGTTTCCCATTTCAAATCAGTTTCAAAAGGGGATACCATCATCACAGCTCCTTTCCTCATCCATGAACTTGCCTCTTCCAATCCTCCACCCAAGATTGAGTCTTAATTTTCTGAACTTATCACTCTTGATTATATGAAATGAAAAAGCTCCTTACCCATATTTCTATGTGAAAATGACGTGCATTCGAAAGAAAAACAGAATGGATGTTAAGTGGGCTACATTTTTCGGAAAAGACTGACATTATAATGCGGTTTAAGAACATAAACGGCTCAACCACCAAAAATCTACAGGGAGGAATTGTAGTGGGAATCCGTACAGGTGACCAATACATTCAGGGCTTGAGATCACGGCAACCGGAGATTTGGCTGCAAGGCAGAAAGGTGACAAACGTATGCGAGGAAGCTGTTTTTCGACAGCCGATTCATGAAATAGCCAAACTGTATGACATGCAGCATGACGAGAAGTATCAGGAGAAGATTACCCATATTTGTCAGGAGACCGGCGAGCGTGTGAGCAACGCCTTTCTCGTTGCAAAGACCCCTGAGGAATTGCAGGCGAAACGAGACTTGTACGAAGCTTATGCGGAAGCCACTTTTGGCTTGATGGGAAGAACGCCGGATTTTCTCAATGTCGTCTTGACGTCGCTATACAGCAATGCATCTTTCTTGGAAAGGTACAATCCGCAATGGGCGGAAAACGCGAAAAATTATTACAAGTATGTTCGCGATCAAGACCTGTTTTTAACGCATGCGATTATCAATCCGCAAAATGACCGCAGTAAGTCCTCGCACGAACAAAACGATGTGTACACCCATTTGGGGGCAGTAAAGGAGACGCCGGAAGGGCTGATTGTCAAAGGAGCGAAAATGCTCGCAACACTGGCGCCGATCACGGATGAAGTCATCATTTATTCGTTTCCTGGGTTCAAGCCAGGAGATGAGCGTTACGCCTTGGCATTTGCCATTCCGATAAACACGCCGGGCTTACGCATCATTTGCAGAGAGCCCATGCAGGATGGAATTCGTTCCGTTTATGACCATCCTTTGGCATCGCGCTTCGAAGAAATGGATGCTCTTCTTGTCTTTCATGACGTACTCGTACCATGGGAGCGTTTATTCCTGTTCAACAATGTAGAAGCAGCCAACCTGCTTTATCCAAAGACAGGCATCGGACAGCAGCCGGCACACCAGTCAGGGGTGAGAGGACTGTTGAAGCTCCAATTTGCCACGGAGGTTGCCATGCGGCTGGCAGACTCCATCGGGGTAGACGTCTATCCGAATGTCCAAAACATTCTCGGGGAGCTAGCGCAATCGCTGGAATCGATCAGAGCGCTCTTGAGGACCGCTGAGCTGGAATACGAGACCTTGCCGTCGGGCGAGCTCATGCCGGGTTACGTCCAGCTCGAAACCATTCGCGGACTACTTCCGAAGCTGTACCCGCGGGCGATCGAAGTCATTCAAATTATTGGAGCAGGCGGATTGCTCATGTCCCCGACTGACAGTGATATGGAGCATCCCGAGTTGGCGGGGGATATGGAAAAGTTTTATGCCGGACGGGAGGGTATCTCCGGTACAGAGCGGGTACGTCTGTTTAAGCTCGCTTGGGACCTGTGTGGGGAAGCCTTCGGACAGCGTTTACTGCAATACGAACGGTACTATACTGGTGATCCGGTACGTAAATTAGCGATTTTTTACAACAATTATAAAAAGTCTCATGCATGCACGATGGTGGATGACGCGCTCAGCGTTTTTGCTGCCAAATTGTCATCGCAGACGGAGCAGATTCTTTAAGCAAGTAAAAACAAGGAGGGAATCGAGAATGCGTACATTGGCACCTATCCATTTGTGGAAGTTTATCGAGGATCACATCGATCAGCTCAAGCCACCGGTGAATAACAAGGTGATTTGGAAAGATGCAGAACTAATGGTCATGGTAGTGGGAGGACCGAATAAGCGACGGGATTTTCATATTGATCCATCCGAGGAAGTCTTTTACCAGCTCAAGGGTGATTGCTTCGTAGAAATCATGAATCAGGATGGGAAGCGTGAGATCATTACAGTCAGAGAAGGTGAAATGTTCCTGCTTCCAGCGAATGTCCCGCATTCCCCACACCGGATCGCGGATACGATCGGCCTCGTGATTGAGCGCAACAGAAATGAGGGAGAACTGGAGGACTTTGCCTGGTTCTGCGAAAACTGCGACCACGAAATGCATCGCGTACGGATTCAACTGACCAACATAGAGGTGCAGGTAAAAGAGGCGATCGAAGGATTCAACAGCAATCTGGAGCTGCGGACATGCCAAAAATGCGGTCACATCATGCCTCCGGAAGCGAGTGAGTGGAAATGCGAGTAGACTTCCATACCCACATTATTCCAGAGGATCTTCCCAACCTGGCTGAACGATTTCATGGCGAGCGCTGGCCAGTTCTGCACCGCACTTGCACATGCGGGGCAACTATCATGGTCGGGGGCAAAGTTTTTCGCGAAGTGACCGATCAGGTGTGGGAACCCGAAAAACGGATTCATGACATGCAGCAAGAAGGCGTGGATATGCAGGTGTTGTCGCCCATTCCGGTCACGTTTTCCTACTGGGCCCCGGCAGCCGAAGCGGAAGTGATGGCCCGGATTCAAAACGATTTTATCGCAGAGACGGTCAACCAGCATCCGAATCATTTCATCGGATTGGGTACAGTTCCATTGCAAGACACCGAGACAGCCATTCGGGAAATGGATCGCTGCATGCACGACCTCGGCCTGAGAGGAATCGAAATCGGTACCAATGTAAATGGCAACAATCTGGACGACCCGGAACTGATTCCTTTTTTTGATAGGTGTCAGGCATGGGATGTGCCACTCTTCGTCCATCCATGGGAGACGCTGGGCAGAGAACGGATGCCGCGGCACAACCTGATGTACACCGTCGGGATGCCAAGCGAGACAGCGCTTGCCGCAGCAAGTCTTATCTTGGGCGGCGTGATCGAGAAGTTTCCGCGCCTGAAAATCTGCTTTGCTCATGGCGGCGGCTCTTTTCCTTATATTTTACCCAGGCTAGACCAAGGCTGGAGGGTATGGCCGCATCTGCGTCTGACCGATCAACCGCCTAGTGTGTACGCGAAACAATTCTATTTTGATTCTTTGACGTACGACCCACTGAACATCCGATACATGATGAAGCGCTTTGGCGAAGATAAAATCATGATGGGATCAGATTATCCCTTCCTGCTTCGTGAAACACCTCCCGGAGAAGTCATCGATCATACCTTGGAGCTGACTGACGGACAGAAGCGGGCGTTGCTGGGTGAAAACGCGCTTCGCTTCCTGAACATAAAGGAGATGAACAGACCGTGAAGCATCAGACTGAAACGCCGGAACAACGTCTACAGGCTATGGGTCTATCCCTGCCCGAACCGAGACAGGCGGCTGGTAATTATGTCGGTTGTGTCCAAACAGGCAATCTTCTCTTTCTGGCAGGCCAAGGGACAAACGAATATCGAGGGAAGCTGGGACAGGATGTCACGATAGAGGAAGGCTACCTAGCTGCCAGGCAGTGTATGCTCAATCTTCTGTCTGTTGCCAAACAAGAGCTAGGGGAACTGGGTAGAGTCAAACGAGTGGTCAAAATACTCGGATTCGTTAACAGCGATCCAGCCTTTATAGATCAGCCTAAAGTCATGAATGGGGCATCCGATTTGTTGGTGGAGCTATTCGGAGAGAAAGGCAGGCATGGGCGGTCTGCTGTAGGAATGGCCCAGCTCCCGCTAAATAACGCCGTAGAAGTAGAGATGATCTTGGAAATCGAGAGTTAGGAGGATTCCCATGAGTCAGACTGCCAAGGAAAATCAGGAACGAAAAGCCGCCAAGCTTTTCATAGACGGAGATTACGTGGACGCTGTTTCCGGTGAAACCTTCGATACGATCAACCCCGCGACAAATCTCAAGCTGGCTTCTGTTGCCAATGCAAGTGAGCAGGATGTAAAAAGAGCGATCGACGTAGCGCAGCGTACGTTTGAGTCAGGCGTTTGGAGTGAGACGACCGTAGATGAGCGCGCCAAGATTCTCTGCAAAATGGCTGACCTGGTGATGGAGCGTGTGGACGAACTCGCTTTGGTGGAAACGCTCGATGTCGGCAAACCAATCAAAGAAAGCCGGGGCTTCGATATTCCGAGAGCGGCAGCAAATTTGCGCTTCTTTGCCGAAATGGCCAAATACTTGGTCCATGAGCATTATGAAATGCGCCATTTTATGTCCTACGCCAAATATGCTCCGGCAGGTGTGACCAGTCTGATCATTCCATGGAATTTGCCCTTCATGCAGATGACCTGGAAAGCATCAGCGGCTTTAGCGGCGGGAAATACCGTCGTTGTAAAGCCAGCCTCGTACACCCCTCTCTCGGCGGTGATGCTCGGAGAGATTGCCAATGAAGCAGGTCTGCCTCCTGGCGTGCTCAACATCATCACGGGTCCAGGTGGGACTGTCGGGACGGCGATGACGACGCATCCCCATGTACGCCGGATCTCTTTTGTGGGAGAATCTAACACCGGCAAGACCGTCATGCAGAATGCCGCTTCGCATCTGATTCCGGTATCGCTTGAATTGGGAGGCAAATCAGCCAATATTGTATTTGAAGATGCCGATCTTGATGAAGCGGTAAAAGGGTCGGTCGAGGCGATATTCCGCAATCAGGGCGAGATTTGTCTGGCAGGATCGCGTTTATTGGTGCAAGAAAGCGTATATGATCAGTTTCTGGACAAATTTGTGGCGGCTGTCCAAAGGATCAAGGTGGGAAATCCGCTGGAACCAGAGACCGATATGGGCGCGTTGGTGTCCCGCAGTCACTTGGAGACGGTGGTGGACTACATCCAGATCGGACTGGAAGAAGGAGCCAAGCTCGGTTGCGGCGGAAAACGGATCAGCGGGCTGGGTGACGGCAATTTCCTGGAGCCAACTGTTCTCTATGATGTAGACAACAAAATGAGGGTAGCCCAGGAGGAGATTTTCGGTCCAGTCGTCGTAATCATCCCTTTTCGTTCAGAAGAGGACGCTATTCGGATCGCCAATGATTCGGCTTACGGCTTGGCAGGAGTGGTTTGGACCAACAACCTTCGGCGCGCGCATCGCGTGGCTGATCGAGTGAAATCAGGTCTTTTATGGATCAATTGCTGGTATGTGCGTGACTTGCGAACTCCGTTTGGCGGTGCCAAGGATAGCGGGATTGGCCGCGAAGGAGGGCGTCACAGCTTCGAATTCTACTCCGAGATCAAGACAGTCACCATGAAATTATAGCGTGAAGGACTGCAAATCAGGGAGGGAGCCTTGTGGACATGGAAAAGATCACGCGATTTGCCGATCATTTAGCGGCGGCGAGTCGTGAAGGGGTGGGAGTAGCGCCACTCACTTTACTGGAACCGCAAATCAGCGAGATAGAGGCATACCACGTTCAATTGAAGACGATTGAGCGAAAAGTGAAAGAAGGCGCGAGGATTACAGGGAAAAAAATTGGCCTGACCTCTCGTGCCATGCAGACACTGCTTGGCGTGGAACAGCCAGACTATGGACATCTTTTGGACGACATGGTGGTTGAAAACAACGGAGAACTGCCTTTCGAGCATGTCCTTCAGCCAAAAGTTGAAGCAGAAATTGCCTTTCTGCTGAAGAGCGATCTGGAAGGGCCACATGTAACCATCTTTGACGTCTTGATGGCAACGGAATATGTAGTGCCTGCTTTGGAAATCGTGGACAGCCGTATAGCCAACTGGCAAATCAAACTAGAAGACACAATTGCGGACAATGCATCCTCGGGCTTCTATGTGCTGGGTGGACATCCTGTGAAACCGCAAGATCTGGATCTTCCTCTGGTAGGAATGGCGTTTTATAAAAATCAGGAGCTGGTCAATACCGGTGTTGGTGCAGCCGCATTGGGCAATCCCGCATTTTGTGTGGCGTGGTTAGCAAACAAGCTGTACGAGTTAGGAATGACACTCAAAGCAGGAGAAATCATCTTGTCCGGTGCGTTATCGGCAGCAGTTGAAGCTAAGCCTGGCGATGTATTTCACACACGGATTGCTGGACTTGGTTCAGTAGGAGTCAGGTTTGGCAAGTAAAAAATAGGAAAGGAGTGCATGTATGAAGAAAGTAAAAGTAGCAATACTGGGCTCGGGTAACATCGGGACAGACCTGATGACCAAGCTTGGAAGGTCGCCAGTTCTTGAACTGACGTCCATGATTGGAATCGATCCTGAATCGGATGGCCTGCGTAGAGCAAAGGCAGCTGGATACTACGTATTTGACGGCGGATTAGAACACTTTTTGGAAAGCGCTACGGAACTTGCGGATATCGTCTTTGACGCTACTTCAGCTCGTGCACATATTCGGCATGCCAAGGCGCTCAGGGAGGCAGGAAAGCTCGCCATCGATCTGACGCCTGCTGCTGTGGGTCCCTATGTTGTACCATCTGTGAATCTCGGTGCGCATTTGAATGAAAAGAACATCAATCTGATCACATGCGGCGGCCAGGCTACGATTCCGATTGTTCATGCGATAGGGAGTGTGAGTCCGGTCAGCTACGCAGAGATCGTGGCCACTATTTCCAGTAAAAGCGCGGGTCCCGGTACACGTTCCAACATCGACGAATTTACGGAGACGACCGCACATGGAATCGAAGCGATTGGCGGAGCGAAGAAAGGCAAGGCGATCATCATCCTGAATCCGGCGGAGCCACCGATCCTGATGAGAGATACGGTCTATGCAGTAGTGGAGGAGGGTGCGGACCGACAGACGATCGTGAAGGCTATCCACCAGACTATTGCCTATATTCAAGCATACGTTCCTGGTTACCGACTGCGCTCAGAACCAATCTTTGATGAAAACAAAATCACCATTTTTTTGGAGGTAGAAGGCGCGGGCGACTACCTCCCTACTTATTCTGGCAATCTGGATATCATGACGGCGACAGCGGTGAAGGTAGCAGAGGAATATGCCAAGTATACTGTCGGCATTGCCACGGGTATATAGCCACGAATGAAAGGAGGAACCGCATATGAGTCGTGATATTGTGATCACCGAGGTAGCGCTTCGAGATGGGAGCCATGCGATCAATCACCAGTTTACTGTAGAGCAAGTAGTCGAAGTGGCGCGCGCATTGGATGAAGCAAGCGTGCCGTATATTGAGGTCTCCCATGGAGATGGATTGGCCGGATCGTCCCTGCAGTATGGGCTATCCAGGACCCCTGAACTGGAGCTGATCGAGGCTGCCGTTTCCGTTTGTAAACAAGCAAAAGTGGGCGTGCTCTTGCTGCCGGGAATCGGCACGATCAAAGATTTGAAGACGGCTGCAGGGCTTGGGGTAGGGATGGCACGAATCGCCACACATGCGACCGAAGCGGATGTTTCCGCTCAGCATATGTATCAGGCTAAAGAGCTTGGCTTGAAAACAGTTGGCTTTTTGATGATGTCGCATACGGCTGCTCCGGGAAAACTGGCGGAGCAAGCTGGACTCATGCAAAGCTATGGAGCCGATGTCGTGTATATCGTCGATTCTGCTGGCGCTCTGCTACCTGATCAAGCAGGGGAACGAGTCCGGGCATTGAAGCAATGTCTGCATATTCCCGTTGGCTTCCATGCACACAATAATTTGTCTTTAGCTATGGCCAATACGCTCGTCGCCATTCAAGAGGGCGCCACCTGGATTGACGGCAGCGTGCGGTGCTTGGGTGCAGGTGCGGGCAATACACAAACCGAGGTTCTCCTTGCTGTATTGGATCGAATGGGCATTCAGACGGGCGTCGATCTGTACAAAATGATGGACCTGGCAGAGGAAATCGTGTCGCCGATTCTTCAAGTCCCACAGGAAATTACCAGAGACGCTCTGGTTCTCGGATACGCGGGGGTCTATTCCAGCTTCCGGCTTCATGCCGAGCGTGCAGCAACGAAATTCGGCATCGACTCCCGGGATATTTTGATCGAGTTGGGAAGACGAAAGGCCGTGGGGGGACAAGAAGACATGATCGTGGATGTCGCAGCAGAAATCGCCCAACTGAACAGCTATACCAATCTACCAATATCAGATAGGGGGTGATCAGCGTGCAATCGGAACTATTGTACAAAAGGCTGGCTCAGAAGCTGGTGGATGCGGAGTTGAACAGGGAGGAGATCGTAAAACTTACGGCTGAATACCCCCAGCTGACAGTGGAGGATGGATATCGTATTCAAAATGAGCTGGTCTCCCTCAAGCTTGAGCAGGGACATCGCATCTTTGCCTCTAAAATGGGTTTGACCAGTCAGGTAAAGATGAAACAGATGAATGTGCACGAACCGATTCGGGGCTACATTTTTGACTATATGAATATCGAGGATGGTATTTTGCCGATCAATGAATTGATTCATCCCAAGGTGGAAGCGGAAATCGCCTTTGTATTGAGTGAGGATTTGGAAGGACCCGGCATCACTGAGGCTCATGTCCTGGCATCCACTGACTATGTGGTTCCTGCACTGGAGATTATCGATAGCAGGTATGCGCAGTTCCAGTTTGCCTTGCCGGATGTTATTGCCGACAATACTTCGTCTTCCCGTGTGTTTATCGGATCGACGTGGAGAAAGCCTGATGAACTTGAACTCGATTTGGTAGGTGTGACTCTTTCGATCAATGGCGAGCTCAAAGACATGGGGGCTGGTGCAGCAGTTCTCGGTCATCCAGCCCACTCCGTCGCAATGCTGGCGAACATGCTTGCTCGCGAAGGACGCAAGCTGTACAAGGGAGATTTGATTTTGTCCGGGGGCATGACCAGTTCCCATCATCTACGCGAGGGGGATGTCGTATGCGCTAAATGGGGAAGCCTCGGAAGCATTGAGTTTGTGGTGAAAACGGGATAGGCAGTACGGCGAAACGCCGAGAAGATTGCAGGGAGTTATCCCGTATTTGCTCGGCTTCTTTTTTCGTCTGGATGGCTATATGATTTGTATACAACCGAGTGCTTCACAAAAGAGAAGGTATCAAGACCGCAATTGATACCGGACCTTATGCGATGTGTACACGATAGCTTTCAGCAGGTAGTTTCTAAGCTACTGGATGACCTGTTGTCATGTAGAAACCGGTATGTTAAAATCGTGCTGACACGTAACGATTGGAGTTGAAGAGGATAATGTAAGCATTCTTGCCACTTTTTTAATGAATAAAGCAGAATTTGTTTTATTCTTTATTGGCAAGATCGTTACCTTATTCTTTTCACTCAGAAAATATATCCTTTTTATACCCTTCATGGGTTGGATGTGCCGTATTTTTTGAGCTACAGGAAAGGTAACTTTCTTGTAGCTCTTTTTTATTCTGACAAAAGAATTTGGAGGATGAAAGCGATGGAGATTGAGGTTGTAGATGATTATGTGAACTGGTTCCAATTGTGTGAAGCGGTTCACAAAAAAACAAATCGGTTGCCGGAGATTTACCAATTTATCGACAGATGCACGTAGTAATCTGTCTGCAAACGTATGAGTTGAGTAATCACGTGTCATAGCGCCAATTGACGGTTGCTTTTTACGGTTTCTCCGGCAGTAAGGAGAAGACATGAAACTAACCTCGAAATATGAAACGATTCGGCGAATTTTGTCCGAATTCAAGCAGCCCGAGTATCGCTATGCTCAGATTATGGACGCAATTTTTAAGCAAAACATCGGCGAATACGGACGGATGACCATGCTACCAAAATTTTTGCGCGACGAGTTGAACCGGATACTTGGCCCGAACGTTTGCAGTATCGTTCCGGTAAAGGAACTCACGTCGAAACAGGTCAGCAAGGTGCTGTTTGCTATTCCGGGCGACGAACGCGTGGAGGCTGTACGACTTACTTATGAGCGGGGGTGGAAATCGTATTGTATTTCCACACAGTGCGGCTGCGGATTCGGGTGCAAATTTTGTGCTACCGGTACCATTGGCCTGAAACGAAATCTGACCGCCGACGAAATCACCGACCAATTGCTGTACTTTCGCTTGAACGGCCACACTTTGGACAGCATCTCATTCATGGGTATGGGGGAGGCGCTTGCCAACCCGCATATTTTTGATGCAATGACGATATTGACTGATCCGTATCTCTTTGGTTTAGGACATCGACGTATTACGATTTCCACTATCGGCCTGTTGCCGGGAATCGACAAGCTGACTCGGGAGTTTCCCCAGGTCAATTTAACCTTCTCGCTGCATTCGCCGTTCGACGATCAGCGAAGCGAGCTGATGCCGATCAACGACCGATTCCCAGTCGGCGACGTACTGATGGCATTGGATCGTCACATCCGGCAAACAGGAAGAAAGGTATATATTGCGTATATTCTACTTCGTGGAGTAAACGACTCGACGGCGCATGCCGAAGCAGTTGCCGAGTTGCTAAGGGGAAGGGGATCTTGGGAACATCTCTACCATGTTAACCTGATTCCATTCAATTCGACCGAAGTTACGCCAGACAGCTATCGACAATCTGATCCTACTCGGATTAGAGCGTTTGCTCGGATTTTGAAGTCCAAGGGTATAAGCATCACGGTCCGAACTCAATTCGGATCGGACATTAACGCGGCATGCGGCCAGCTATACCGTTCTGAATAAAGGGACTTGTTTTATTTCAAAGAATACTATGATCAATGGCTACCAGCCACACGAATTATGATTAAGGAGAGGATCGGATGGAAAAGTTGATCGAGGAGTACAGCCGAGACTATGAGCTGTTGCGAGAAGCCATTGAAGGATTGTCTGAGGAAGAGCTGCGTTTCCAACCTGCACCGACCAAATGGAGCATCCACCAGATTCTTATTCATGTAACAGATTCCGAGATCTTGGCGACACATCGTCTGAGAAAAGTCTTGGCGGAGGAAGAACCGCTTCTGCTATCTTTTGATCAGGAAGCCTGGTCGGATAACCTGGGATACGAACGCTTGGACCGCGAGCGGCATATGCTCCTGTTCCAAATGCTGCGGGTCAGCATGCTGCCGCTTCTGGAAAATCTGTCTCCCGAGCAGCTTGAGCGGATCGGGCAATATCCCGACGGAGTAAGGTACACGTTCAAAGAACTACTGGGATTACGCGTCCAGCATGTCCGTGCCCACCTCGCCCAGATTGAGCGGGTAAAGCAGGCATTATCGAAGGATAGTTAACGATTAAAAAGCTGTCGCACCTGTTAAATAATGATTGTACAATATCTAGAGAATCTTACATGCTAATAATACTTGGAGGTTATGAAAATGACGGAGCAATATGTATTCCGTTAAGTCCGCGGTCCCCCTTTCTATCTCTATTCTCATCTTATAATAATATAGGAGGATGAATATGGATATTTTCATTAGAGAACTGAGGGCTGGGGACGATGATTGTGGTACAAGCATAGATGGGAGCTTTATCGTAGACTCTACCCTTGTCTTGCAACTAATGGGACAGCGAATCGGCTATACGGTGAAGGAGATACCTCTTAGGAATAAAAGCTACGATGATGAACCGCTTGAAGAAGATACTGTTGAAGATTATTCGAACTATATCGGCAATCCCCATCAAATCATTTATTTAGCGCTCGTAAATAATCAAGTTGTGGGTCAGATTGTTTTGAAAAGAAATTGGAACAAATATGCCTGTGTGGAAGATATCAAAGTTGATAAGCGATATAGAGGATACGGTGTCGGTAAAAAACTAATCGAACAGGCTAAACGCTGGACGAAGGAGGCCGGTATGACGGGAGTCATGCTGGAGACACAAAGTAATAATGTCCGCGCATGTAAATTCTACGAAAGTTGTGGCTTTGTCATCGGAGGTTTCGATTCCTACGTCTACAAAGGTCTAGTTAAAGATAGTGAAGAGATAGCGATTTATTGGTATCTCATGCTTGATTAATAAAGTGTTTAACGGCAGAGTTACTTTGAGGTAACACAACACCGGTTTTACTTGCTGGCAAAGCATTGTCTTAGATTCTGTTCAAAATTTAATCAAATGGATTTCTGGGAGCTTGTCGTGCCGCGACAGCTCCTTTTGCATTTTTCGCCGATTGCCCCCGTTCAGCTAACATACATGACACTAAACAACTAGAAGTATTAACTTATCTGCAAATTAGTAGTAAGGCTTGTAGCAAATTGAGAGAGTCGGTCCCTGGCGAGTTTCCATAAAGGTATGAGTCATGCGAAAGTTAAGCCTATTTGAGCAACATCATACAAGAGACTCCCTAATTTTTTTCCTATAATAAATGCAACTTGAACGAAATGAGGGATAGTAGTGACCCTATCAATCGAAAAGCAATTTTCCGATTCCTTGAAATCGATTGCCCGAAATTTAAAGATGAAAGAGTACATTCAACAATCTTCGGAGCTGAATCCGATATTTCAGCGTGCAGCTAAGCGATTTGTAACAGGTGATTTAAGAGAAGATGGGGTATCAGTTGGTAATCAACTAATACAGAAGGGATACCGTATTTCTCTGGAATTCATCGGAGAAAACACAATAAACAAAGAGGAATGCTTACAGGCCAAAGAGGAATTTATAGCATTGATGAAAGAATGTGGAGATCGTAGACTAAGTGCTCGGATTTCTTTTGATTTATCTCATATTGGTTTATCGATTGAGCCTGGGCTTGCCTATCAAAACTTGATGGAAATGGCGAAAGAAGCGCAATCCCGTGGCCTTTCTCTAATGATTAGTATGGAGGAATCAGCTAAAACAGATCAGATCCTTACCATATATAAAAAAGTCGCTGTGGATTATTCCAACGTAGGGATTACGCTGCAAGCACAATTGCATCGAACATTTGAAGATATTAATGAATTAATTCATTATCCTGGGGCAATTAGGATTGTGAAAGGAGCATATCAAGAGCCGTCAAATATTTGTACTCCTCGTTCTGAAAAGCTGGATCAACGTTATCTTGAATTGGTGGAGATATGTGTGAAAGCCGGTCACCAAGTATCCATTGCTTCTCATGATAATGCTATATATGAACAAGTCATCGAGCGTGGTTTTTTGCGAAATCCGTATGCGGAAGCGGAAATGCTTTATGGCATTCGCCCCGAATTTTGCAAAAAACTTAAAGATGAAGGACTGCCTGTTCGGGTTTATCTTACCTATGGTGTAGAGTGGTACTTATACCTTTGTCATAGAATAGCTGAGTACCCGCCAAACATTTATACTGCCATTACGGATATGATTTATGGAAAGGGAGACTTTTCCCAACTTTATTGAAACGATACTTTTCTGTAAACAATCTCACCCACACTTTGCAAATATGGGTGGAGAATTTCAAGTTTGTCTCCCGTTTGAATGAAGAGAACGAGTAGAAATGTTTTATGAAATGGAAGAAGATAAGGAGGGGGACCGAATGGCTAAAGAGGTTCGAACGGTCTGTTTTGATAAAAAATTAAAAATGGAGGCATACTGCTTTAAAGGAGTTATGCAGAAATTCCCAAATCATTTTCATGATTATTACGTTTTGGGCTTTATCGAAAAGGGGAAACGTTTTCTATTATGCAAAAATCAGGAATATATCATAAACGCCGGCGATGTAATCATTTTTAACCCACGTGATGCTCATACTTGTGAACAAGTAGACGGGAAAACGCTGGACTATCGAAGTCTTAACATTCCTGAAAGTATTATGCGACAAGCCGTTCGGGAAATCACAGGAAGGGAATATCTGCCCCGCTTCACACAAACAGTTCTTTATCGCAGCGAACTCGCAACATCCCTGCGGGAGCTTCATCTGATGATTTCCGAGGGAGACATTGACTTTAAGAAGGAGGAGCTGTTTCTGTTTCTCATCGAGCAGCTCATACAAGAATATTCCGATGATGTACCCGAACAGTGCATACAAGAGCCTGCCTCTGAAATGAGAATGATCTGTGATTACTTGGAATCCAATTACGCAAATACAATTACGCTTGACCAGTTGAGCGATTTAACGAAAGTAAGCAAATATCATCTGCTGCGTTCTTTTACCAAACAAAAAGGTATCTCCCCATATAGTTATCTGGAAACAATTCGGATCGGAAATGCCAAAAAATTGTTAGAACAAGGGATTCCGCCGATGGAGGTCGCTTTTCAAACTGGTTTTAGCGACCAAAGTCACTTTTCTCATTTTTTCAAAAAACTGATCGGTTTAACACCTAAGCAATACATGAAGATATTTGAACCCATAACAGAATCGCATTTGCCGGATGGCAGGAAGAGTAATAATGGATAATGGAGACTCTGGCTAATCTGAAAAGGCTATCAAGTCTTCCTTGACATACATCGTATTAATAGGAAAACCTACTACATTAAGAAACTTATTTAGCTCGATAATGTTTATTATCGGGTTCTCATTATTTTTCTTTGGTTCCGTCATTCTATAAAAAAGGGTGGGGAGTGGATAATGAGCTGAGTTAGAATCGGCATTGCGCCAGTCCTTGCAATAACTTCAGTTATGCTTTGACCGTCAGGGTTTGGGAAAGTGATAAAGCCAACTTTTTATAGGATATCAACTGCATGGCAAACAACCGAGTCAACAGGAATACCTAGATAAAGAGTAACCAATCACAAGAGATCGATTCTCAAAGAATGGAATCATGTAGAAACTGCCAGCAGCATTGGAATTTATATAGAAATGTGGAAAAAGCTTGAAAAAAGTTGCCTGACCCATTAAAATGTCGTTAAAAGAAACACGGACACTTACTCGCAAAATGAGAACATAGGATGAAATGAGAGATTTATTCGTGCAGATAAGCCCTATTTCAATCTAAAAATCATAGCAACCTGAGTGAATCTATTGAAGCTTAGGCACATTAGAGGAATGAAGGGGTCATACGGGAAAGTGAGCGCGAGTGTATTATCTGGATAATACACGAAGTGGCGAAGCTTTGCCGTTTTTTTGCTGAATCGAAAACCAAAAAGGTTTTCACGAGATGGAGGAATTGCTATACATGGATTCATTATGTTTTTACCAGTTAACCCATCCCCAGAAGAGAATTTGGTTGATCGAGCAGATTTACCCCCAAACACCCTTGCATAATATTGGTGGAACCGTAAAAATAAAAGGGCCTATTCAATTTTCACTACTTGAAAAGGCTATACACCTCTTCATTCGAAGGCATGAAGGATTGCGTTTAAGATTTGTTAACCAAATGGGGGAGATCCAGCAATTTGTGAGTCATATTGAGGATATCCCATACGATTTTAAAGATTTCACTGTGTACAATGAGCCGCATAAGGAATTTGAGAATTGGGTGAAAACAGAAGCGAGAAAGCCATTCGTCATCGAAAACGAAAGGCTTTTTTATTTTGCCATGTTTCGAATTTCAGACAGTGAGAATGGATATTTGGCCAAGTTTCACCATATAATCGCAGATGGATGGTCGATCAATATTATGACCGATCATATTCGAGAAATCTATAGCAAACTTTTGCGCGAAGAGGAAGTAGGAGAGCATCAAGCTCCTACTTACTTGACGTACATCAACCACGAGCGAGATTATCTTTCGTCGGATCGGTACCGGAAAAACAAAGTATTTTGGAATGAGAAGTTTCGAGTCCTACCTGATTCGTTTTTGGAAAAAAGCTCTGACGACTTAGCGGGAAACCGCATCACATATGAATGGAACCCTAATCTTTCTGCTCAAATCAAAGCGTGGGCCAAAGCCAATAAGTGGTCATTGAATACAGTTTTGGTAGGCTTGTATTTACTGTATGTTCACAAGATGACTGGTCAAGACGATCTCGTGATAGGCACACCTGTACTCAATCGATCTGGTAAACAGCAAAAGAGCATGTTTGGCATGTTTACCAGTACGATGCCTTTTCGTTTTACGATTGAGCCTGGCTGGTCAGTTACGGAAATGATGGATGAGGTTAGCAGCGACCTGCAGGATTGTTTTTTTCATCAACGCTATCCGTATGACCTGTTGATCCAGGACATGGAGCTGAAGAAGAAGGGTTACAACCAATTGTTTGATGTATG
Source organism: Brevibacillus brevis (assembly GCF_001039275.2). NCBI lineage: Bacteria > Bacillati > Bacillota > Bacilli > Caryophanales > Paenibacillaceae > Brevibacillus > Brevibacillus brevis. The sequence continues at coordinate 3,327,850 of NZ_CP030117.1, read as the reverse complement.
TGTCAATTATTACAACACGACACTCGATACCGAATGGGAAGGCCATCCTGTCGAGAATGTTGAGTTCTACAGCGGGTCCCAGATTTATTCCATGCAGATGGTGATAAAGGAATGGTCGGATTCAGGCAGCATCAGCATTAGCTTTGACTACAAAATGAACGATTACACCGAAGAGCAAATCCATGTTCTGTTCGTTCGTCTGACTTCGCTGATCAAAAAAATGGTGTCCAATCCCAATGAAGAAATCAGGCAGCTTACGGTTTTCTACGAGGATGAGTATAAAAAACTAGTAGAAGACTATAACGATACCGCTGCACCTTATCCGAGGGACAAAACAATTTACCAGCTGTTTGAAGAACAAGTGGAAAAATCACCAGACAAGATCGCGATTCAATATGGCAAAGAGTGGCTGACTTATCGGCAACTGAACGAGAAGGCCAATCAGCTAGCCAGATATTTGAGGGAACAAGGGATCGGTCCAGAAACAATTGTGGGCATGCTGACCACACATTCTATGGAAACCATGATTGGGATTATCGGCATTGGAAAAGCCGGCGGAGCCTTCATGCCAATTGATCCAGATAATCCAACTGAGCGGATACGGTATATTTTGCAAAACTCCTGCACAAAAATCTTGCTGACGAATGTGGTTGTCATGGACGAGTTTGGTTTCGACGGACAGATTATCAGCCTAACGGACGTCAACTACGATCATTATCCATCATCCAATATGCTAGTAGAGAGTAAGCCTACAGAGTTGGCATACATGATCTATACATCTGGTTCTACCGGAAGGCCGAAGGGAACGATGGTCGAGCACCGCGGGCTTGTCAACTATATATACTGGGCGAAGAAAATGTACGTTAAACACGAGGACGAGATGTTCGCGCTCTACTCCTCTTTGGCATTCGACCTGACAATTACCTCTGTTTTTACTCCATTGATCTGTGGAGGAACAGTTCTGATTTATAGCCAAACAGAAGATGAGTATGTGCTGTTCCGCATTTTAAAAGAAAACAAAGCGTCGATCATCAAGCTCACGCCTTCTCATTTATCCTTGGTGCTGGATCGGGACAACAGGAATAGCTCCGTGAAAAGATTTATTGTTGGCGGCGAAAATCTGAAGGTTAGCCTTGCCAAAAGCGTATATGACAGCTTTGGTGGCAATATAGAGATCTTGAATGAATATGGGCCAACCGAGACGGTGGTTGGGTGTATGATTCACTCTTATGATGTTGAGAGAGACACGAGAGTATCGGTACCAATTGGCAAACCTGCCGATAATGTCCGCATTTACGTATTGGACAAAAACATGGACCCTGTTCCGACATACGCTGTGGGTGAAATCTATATTTCAGGAGATGGAGTGGCTAGAGGGTACCATCACAATCCTGAACTTACCAAGGAGAAATTCTTGGACGATCCATTCGTAATCGGCAAGCGGATGTATAAGACAGGAGACCTCGGAAGATTATTACCGAATGGAAAGCTGGAGTACTTGGGGAGGGACGACCAGCAAATCAAGATCAGGGGACATCGGGTTGAGCTAGGAGAAATAGAAAACCAGTTGATCCAGCACCCGCAGGTAAAAGACGCTGTTGTCTTGGATCGGGAGGACAAGAAGAAGAATGTTATCCTATGTGCCTATTACGTTGCAAAAGGTAATATCTCCCCTGATGACTTGAAGCAGCATCTTGGACAACAATTGCCCAATTACCTTATTCCACAGCATTTTATAGAAGTAGAAGAAATCCCGCTAACAGCAAATGGAAAGGTCGACACGCGTTTATTGGCAGAAATGGAACTGCCATTGGCGGAAAATACGGAATATACGACTTATTCAACCGAAAAAGAAAAGCAGTTTATCCAGACAGTAGAAGAAGTTCTAGGAGTTGAAAAGATAGGAAGGAAGCACAACTTCTATCATTTGGGCGGGGACTCTATCAAGGCCATTCAGATAGCGTCGAAACTGAATGCCAAAGGCTACCGGATAAAAGTAAAAGAGATGCTGTCAACCCCCATTCTGGAAGAGATGGCGTTGCTCGTTGACGAGGTTCCGCTGGTTGTTATTGATCAGGGATTAGTCGAGGGAAGTATATTACCTGCGCCAATCGTATCGTGGTTTTTTTCCCAAGAATTCCCCAAGCCACATCATTATCATCAGTGTGTCTTGGTGGAAATCAATCAGGGTATTACGGTTGAGATCCTAGAAAGAACACTCTTCAAGCTAATCGAACATCATGACGGCTTGCGAATAAACGCCAAGGCGAACCATGGCGAGTTGTTTTACAATAATAACCACCTCCTTAGTCTGCCGACGATTAAAGAGCTCGATTTCACAGGCTTATCTCATTCCGAGCAGTCAGACAAGCTGATGGAAGTAGCCTACGAACTCGCTGATAGCGCGGATATCTTCCAGGATATTTTGTTAAAAGCATGTGTAATCGATGTTGGAAGCTCGCGGAATATGCTGCTTGTGGCCCATCACTTGGTGGTAGACGGGGTATCCTGGCGAATCATTGTAGAAGATTTGAACACGTTACTAAAACAAATCAGTCTTGGTCAAGATCCGTTGCTCCCTCCAAAGACGCATTCCTATCAAAAATGGACGGAGTTCCTTGAGAGCTATTGGAGAGAAGAGGGAGAAAAGGAATCTGGGTATTGGCAAGCTATACTGCAAAAGTTCACTCCTTTTCCTGTTGACCATGATCTGGGTGTAGATAGTATAGCGAGCAGTTGTACGCTCTCAGCCGAGATCGGTAAGCAGGAAACGCTTTCCCTCTTGTCGGAAGCCAATGTTACCTACAATACAGAGCCTATCGATTTGTTGCTTACGTCTTTGCTGGTGACCATCAAAGAATGTACGGGAAGTACGGATATCCTGATTGAGACGGAAGGGCATGGGCGAGAGCATATAGAGGACAAGTTGGACATTACCAGGACGGTCGGATGGTTTACCAGTCTCTATCCATTGGGCATCTCCTTAACCGATGGTAGTCTGTCCCAACAAATCAAGCATGTCAAAGAGGAACGGAGAAAGGTACCAAATAACGGAATCGGTTACGGAATATCGCGCTACCTTGCGAAGTCTATCCCTTATCATGCACCCAAGACGATTAGGTTTAATTATCTGGGGGAGTTTACGCAAGAGTTTGAGGGTGGATATGTAAAATTGTTGGGGGGTTCTGTCCAGCAAAGCACAAGTCAAGACAATCCGCTGACTTGTTTAATCGATGTGAATTGCTTTATTTTGGATAGCCGTTTGCAAATACGGCTGACCTTTAGCCGGAATAAATATAAGGATAGCAGCATGCAACAATTTTTGGCTCATTTTAAAAAGCAGCTTGGCGAGATCATCCTGTACTGCAGCCAGAAAGAGTCGAAAGAGTTTACTCCTTCCGATTTTGAAACGGTAGAAATTTCCCAGGAAGAGTTAGACAATCTCTTCATTTGAGGGTGGAAAATTTGTGATGAGAGGTTAATTTTATGAGAAAAGGGATCTCGGCATGGCTTATTTTGCTTCTGCTCACCATGATTTTCCCCCTGCAGCTACAGGCAGAAACGGCAGTAGAAGGTAGTTTGAGTAAAGAAGAAATCGCATCAATCGAATCGTGGATTGACCAAAAAATGCAGGATGGCAAGATCCCGGGAGCCTCCGTTGTCATTGTAAAAGGGGAACAAACCGTCTACAACCGAGGGTTTGGTTATGCGGATATGGCAGCAAAGAGCCCGGTGACCACACAAACTTTATTCGAGCTTGGGTCCACCACCAAGGCGTTTACGGGTCTGGCGATATTGTCGCTGGAGGAACAAGGATTACTCAATCTGAAAGATCCTGTGCAAAAGTACCTCCCTTGGTTTCAGGTGAAGGATGCAGAAGGACATACGCCAGAAATCACATTGGAGCAACTGCTCCATCATACAAGCGGAATTCCTTTTCATACGATTGGTGAAATTCCAGTCGGCGAAGAGTCTGACGCGCTGGAGCGAACCGTCCGCAAAGTGGTAGGGCAGACATTGGACTTTTCCCCCGGAGAAAGATTTCTTTATGCTTCCATGAACTACGATGTACTAGGTTTGGTCATTGAAAAGGTAACGGGTGAGCCTTTTGAACAGTATGTGAAAGACAACGTGTTGACGCCGATTGGACTTACTCATTCGTATTTGTTCCGAAATGAAGCCGAGCGGCATGAGATGGCAAAAGGGTATAAAATCGGTTTTTTGGGGGCGAGAGAATACCAGGCTCCTGTGTATCGCGGCAATACGCCAGCCGGATATATCATTTCCAATAGCGAGGACATGGCAATCTGGCTCAAAAGTCAGCTAGGCTCGATTACAAATAATAATGTGAGCAGCGGGTTGATTAATCGGTCCCATCAGCCGGATCGATCCGTTTTGCCGAATATAGATAGTTCCTCGTATGCGGCGGGTTGGTTCGTCTACCAAAAAGGCAGTGGCGAACTCTCTCATGGCGGAAGCAATCCGAATTACTCTTCCTCAGTAGTAATACGTCCGGGAGAGAAACTCGGAGTAGCGGTATTAACGAATATCAACTCTGCCCATACGCAGGCAATGGGCCAAGGAATCATGGAAATCCTGCGTCAAAAGAAACCACCGGAAAATGTTTCCGATCTCTACAGCAGTGTGGATAATGTGTCGGTTGCCATCCTGTGCATAGCGATACCGTTGATCCTGCTTACTGCATGGTTTGCCATTGTTGCGCTTGGCGAAATCGCCCGAAAAAAGAGGATGCGATCCGGGGGATTCGGGAAAAATGCGTATCGATTTGTGCTGTTGCTTCTGTGTCTGGGGCTGTCCGGGTATTGCTTTTATCAAATTCCTTCGGTTTTATTTGACGGGGTCTCATGGGACTTCGTCGATGTTTGGGCACCTTCAAGTTTTGTCATCGCCATTCAAAGCTTATTTGTCGGGATTGTTTTGTTTGCGTTCTATTACTTCATAACGGTGGTCTTTCCAAAATCGCATGATCGTACCTTTTTTCCCATTATCGTCCTTAGTACGGTGAGTGGATTGGGCAATGCCTTGATAATTTTTATCATTAACGAGGCGCTTAACCATACTGACCGGTTTCAGGGCGGATTGCTATCCTTTTTTGTGATGGGAATCGTCATCTATGTTTTTGGACAAAGATTGGTACGGGCTAAACTGATTACGATTACAAATGAGATGGTTTTCCAAAAGAGAACGGAGTTGATTGATAAAATACTGAAATCTCCGTATCAAAATATTGAAACCATTGAAAAAGAACGAATTTATTCCGTGTTGAACAACGATACAGAAACGATCAGCGGTGTGTCCAACATCCTGATTTTCGGGGTCACCAGTTTGGTTACGTTGCTGTGCTGTTTCATCTATTTAGGGATGGTCAATATTTACGGATTGCTGATTTCCATTTTCGTTATTATGGTCGCTGCCGGCCTTTATTTTATGGCAGGAAGGTACGCCAATCGCGTCTGGGAAGAAACCAGGGATATTCAAAACACGTTTTTCAAGTTCATTAATCACATGATTGGCGGTTTCAAGGAGCTTAGCATCCACAAAGGTAAAAAAGGACAATTTCAGGAGGAGCTGCAGGAAAGCTGTGACACGTACCGGACTAAACGGATTCAGGGAGATTTGAGCTTTGCCAATGTATTTGTTATGGGCGAACTTCTGTTTACCTTTGTGATCGGGGTCGTTGCGTTTGTTTTTCCTGTCGTCTTTGATGACATTGCAAACAGTTCCTTAAGAGCGTATATCTTTGTGTTTTTGTATATGACAAGTCCTGTTCACGGCGTTTTGGACGCGATCCCTAATTTTATTCGGGTCAGGATTAGCTGGAACCGATTAAACGAATTGTCGAGGCAGTTGGAAACAGGTGAGACAAAACAATCAGAGCGAGTCAAAGAGGCATCGCCTGCAAGCGAGATCATTCACTTAGAGGTCAAAGATGTTGAATATCATTATAAAAACCAAGAGGGAGAACAGTTTACAGTCGGGCCCGTTAATCTGAGCTTCCATTCCGGGCAAGTCACCTTCATTACAGGAGGAAACGGGAGCGGAAAATCGACTCTGGGTAAACTGTTAGTAGGGTTGTACAAACCTGACCAAGGCGAAATTTTACTGAATGGTCAGCAGCTTGAAGAGTTAAGTCAAAATTTTGCGGCCATCTTCAGCGATTTTCACCTCTTTGAAAAGATGTATGGCATCGACGTGAAAATGAAAGAACAAGAAATTCAAGAATATTTGCTGAAATTAGGCATGAACCATAAGTTGCAAATCCAACATGGAGGATTCAGTACCGTCAATCTGTCCACGGGACAAAGAAAAAGATTGGCCTTGCTTATCAGTTGTATGGAGGATCGACCTATCTATTTCTTTGACGAATGGGCTGCCGATCAGGACCCTGAGTTCAGAGAATATTTCTACTATAACCTCATCCCTGAGATGAAACAAAAAGGAAAATGCGTCATTGCCATTACGCATGACGACAGGTATTTCCATGTAGCCGATCAACTTTTAAAAATGGAAGTTGGTCAAGTTACCCACGAACAGTTGAAACAACATGCGTAACAGAACAGAGGATCTCCTAATCTGAAAAGGGAGAGGAGAGATAGAAAAAAGCCATAGGATAGAATGATTTCGTTAAGCCCTCCACTACAAAAAAAGGATGATTGTTGAAGATGAAAACATTCGAATCGATTGGGATTATCGGAGCAGGAATTATGGGATCGGATTTGACCTTGGACCTGGCGAGTCATGGATACCGTGTCATTTTGAAGGACCTGCATCCCGACATTTTGGAAAAAGCAAAACAGAAGATGAGAGAAGATTTTAAGCTTGTAAAGCTGATGAAAAAAGAGATTCCAGTAAAAGACATTGAGCAAGTGCTTTCCAATGTTGTGTTTACTACATCTTACGACGATTTTTATACCGTTCCCTTCGTGATTGAAAACATCACGGAAAATTGGGAGGCAAAAAAGCAGGTCTACCTAGAATTGAAAGAATTTTGCCCTCAAGACACGATATATGGAGTCAACACAAGCTGCATCTCCATCACCAAGGTTGGCTCACTACTTCCCAAGCCGGAAAATGTTATCGGGATGCACTTCATGAATCCTGTGCCACTTAAGCAGATGGTAGAGATCATCAAAGGCTACTATACCTCCGAACAAACCATCCAAACAATCAAAAACTTTCTGGAGTCGATCGACAAAAAGCCTGTGCTGGTCAATGATTCGCCGGGTTTTGTGACGAACCGCGTGCTGATGCTGATGATCAATGAATGTATTTGGGCAATTCACGATCAAGTGGCGACGCCTCAGGACCTCGACAAAATATTCCGATTAGGATTTAGCCATAAAATGGGACCGTTAGCGACTGCTGATTTGATCGGATTGGACACTATTTTACACTCGATTGAAGTTTTGTATGAGAGCTTTAACGATCCTAAATATCGTCCATGCCCGCTGTTAGTCAAAATGGTAGATGCTGGATTACTCGGAAAGAAAAGCGGAAAAGGGTTCTTTGATTACACGGCTGCATTGGCACAAACTACCAGGTAGTTTTAAGCGGATCAAATCAAAATTCGAGTAAAGGAACATGCAGATGGATATTAAAAACGGGGTTAAATGTGTAGTCTGGGATTTAGACAATACGATTTGGAATGGCGTTTTATCGGAAGGGGACGATGTAGCCTTAAACCCTCGGATCAAAGAAATATTGGAACAACTTGATCAGAGGGGCATTTTGCAATCGATTGCGAGTAAAAACAATTACGATGACGCGATGCGCAAGCTGAAAGAGTTTGAGATTGACCGCTATTTTCTTTACCCGCAAATTCATTGGGAGCCCAAGTCAAAATCCGTAGGGATTATCCAGCAGTCGATTAATATTGGAATGGATACCCTTTTGTTTATCGATGATCAGCCCTTTGAACTGGATGAAGTGAAAAGCGTACATGAATCTATCAATTGTGTCCACGTCGACCGATATACAGAGTTGTTGTCCCACCCTTCGTTGATTCCAGCTTTCATTACAGAAGATTCGAAAAAAAGGCGGGAAATGTATCTACAAGACATTCAGCGCAAGCAGGAGGAGGAATCCTTCACAGGGACAAACGAAGAATTTTTAAAAACGTTAGACATGAAGTTTATCATCAGCGAGGCGCAGGAAGATTGCTTGAAACGCGCAGAAGAGCTAACGGTTCGCACCAATCAATTGAACTCGACGGGACGGATTTACAGCTACGATGAACTCAATTATTTCCGAAATTCACCCGACCACAAATTATATGTCTGTGAGCTCACAGATAAATACGGGTCATACGGGAAAATAGGAATCGCATTGGTTGAAATAACCGAAACTCATTGGCATATCAAATTGCTTATTATGTCGTGCAGAGTGATTTCCAGAGGTGTTGGTACCGTATTGCTAACCCATATCATGCAGCAGGCACAGCTAGCCAACAAGAGACTGCTAGCTGACTTTAAAAATACGGAGAGAAACAAGATGATGTATGTATCCTATCGTTTTTCCAATTTCAAGGAAGTCTCCAAAGAAGAAGACGGCTTTGTCATTTTGGAAAACGATTTGACCCAGATACAAAAATTTCCCCCTTACATCAATGTTCTCGTTCAGTAATCACAATGAAAACCCCAAAAAAAGGAGCGTTTACACTTATGCAACTTCATGAACAAATTCGTGAGTTTATTCTGGCTAATCTGGTTGTATTCGATGATGATGTTGATTTCACGAATGACGACAATATTTTTGAGCTAGGCTTCGTCAATTCATTGTTTGCCATGAAACTCGTCACTTTCATTGAGAGCGAGTTTCGCTTGACCATCGAAAGCGACGAAATGGAAATTTCGAATTTCAATACCATTAACAATATCGTGAACTTTATCCAGTCAAAATCGGTTTATAAATGAGTGAAGAAAATGATTTATACGACGAAAAATACAAGTGCAGATTTTGATTGGACCGAGTATTTTACCAGGTTACACAACGGGGAGATCCCAAGTCTCGATACGCATATCTATTTTCAAAACATCCGTCATTTGTTAAGTGAAAATGCTCACTTATTAGGATTGGTGCTCGGTGACGTGCTGCGAAAGCTTTTAAGAGGCGTTCAGATCAAGACTGAGCCAAGAATGCTTGAGCTTGGTGCGGGTACCGGATTTTTGACGCGTCTTTTGCTTACCATGTACCAAGGGAGCGGGGTTTTGGTAGATAATTGCCAAACCTCCTTCAACGCCTATAACAAGATAGCGGATAAACATGCCGATCATATTACTTATATACTCCAAGATCTGTTTACGTTAGAGCTGGAAGAAACGTTTGATGTTGTTTGCAGTTTTGGCTTGATTGAACATTTTAAAGAGAAGAACGAAATCTTGTCCGTACATAAACAATTTTGTAAAGAAGATGGACATATGATTTTGGTCGTTCCCATGGATAGCTTTTTGACTCGGGCCTATTACGAGGTTCACCCTGAAATCAACTTGGGATACAGAGAGCTATTGACCAAGAAGACTGCACTGGAGCAGCTCAGAGCCAGTGGTTTGGAGCCGATTCGCGCAGAAGTCAGTCAGGGCTATGTCTACGATTTTTTGGCGATTTTATGTAAATGATAGAAGGTTTTCTTTTTCGAAAGGATGCGGAATTAGACTCAGTCATAATCACATTTTATATGATGGGGATTGAATGAAAATGAAGATAACAAGCCCGCATAGCATTCTTGAAGAAGTAAGACAATTTGTAGACGAAGAAATTAGGCCATATGCTACTGATTTTGAAAAGCAACAAGCACTCCCAAGGGAACTAATCAAAAAAATGGGGAACAAACGATATTTGGCTGCAAGCTTTTCTGAGCAATATGGGGGCTTGCAGCTGCACCCGCTTGAATATGGGAGCATGGTTGAAGAGATTGGCAAAGGGGCTTTGTCTGCTGCGATGCTCCTGACGGTTACAACCGGATTGGTAGGCGAAACACTCATCCGCTGGGGGACCGAGTACCAGAAAGAACAGTACGTTCTTCCCATCGCGAGCGGGGAGAAGATCGGTGCTTTTGCGTTGACTGAGCCGGGCGTGGGAAGCGGTGCGAAGGATGTGCAAACCTCTTACGAAAAAGTAGGCGACAAATATCGGATAACGGGGCGCAAGAAATGGATATCGTTCGGAGAGATCGCCGACTTTTTTATTGTTATAGCGTCGGACTCATCAGGGAATGGCATCAGTGCCTTTATCGTCGACCGTGAACAAGAGGGAGTTCGCGTTCAAAAGATACAGGGGCTGCTCTCTTGTGCAGCTTCACAGCTTGCGGATATTGAATTGACGAACGTAGAAGTGGGCAGCGAGAGGCTGATTGGCAAGGAAGGAATGGGCTTCACGGGTGTTGCCAACTTCGCTCTGGATCAGGGAAGATTTAATGTCGCCTGGATGGGCGTCGGGTTGGCGCAGGAGGCGTTGGAAGTAATGGTTACGTACGCGAGAAAAAGAACCCAATCCGGAGAGAAAATCTTTAACTTTCAACTTATCAAAGGGATCATTGGCGACGCCACTACGAACGTTCATGCTGCCCGTTCGCTATGCAAGGAGGCTGCTCGGATGCGTGCGGATAATCACCCGGATGCGATCGTACAAACGACAATGGCAAAATACTTTTCGTCAGTGGTGGCTAACAAGGTTGCCTCCGATGCAGTTCAAGTCCTCGGCGCTAACGGTTGCAGCAACCTCTATCCGGTAGAACGGCTTTTTCGAGAGGCGAAAGTACTGGAGATCATTGAAGGGTCTTCTCAAATTCAGCAGCAAATCATTGCGATGCATGCCGCAAATAGACATTATCAGCCTAAGAGGGTAACGGAACTATGAAAAAATTAGATGCCAATCAAGTCAGCGACATCATTTCTCTTAGTCCAATGCAAGAAGGAATGCTGTTTCATTACTTAAAAGAACCAGACAGCTCGCTATATTTTGAACAAATCAGCTTGCATATTTCCTCGGCTGTAAATATTTCTGCTTTTCAACAGGCTTGGCGGCACGTCGTCTCAGTAAATGAGATGCTACGTGCCGTTTTTCGATGGGAAGGGGTAAAAGAGCCTCTTCTCATCATCGTAAAAGAGGTGCAAGACTTTCTGCGAGTCATTGATGTATCGGAACAGACGCGAGAGGACCGTAACGCATTTGTGGCAAAAATACTGGACGATGATCGAGAAAACAAGTTTGATCTGAGGGAAGGCGCGTTTCGAATCAGCCTGTACAAATTGGGTGACGAAGACTTTCAACTGATCATGAGTCATCACCATATTCTGTTTGACGGATGGAGTACGGGCATCCTTTTGTCTGAATTTATAGAGGCGTACCAACAACTGCTGGATCAGCGTCAGCTATCCGTTCCCTCGAAAAGGAAAGGTAAAGACTATATCAAATGGATTCAGAAAAAAGACAAAGCTGAGCAAGAAAGCTTCTGGACCACATATCTGCAAGACGTAAATCCGGTCTGGCTTCAGGAGATCATTCCAGCGAATCGCGTTAGCAGACAGGATGATGAGGGGAAAAAACAGGTCCGTCTGGAACTACCTCAGTCCCTACACGATGAAATCAAGCGCCAAGGAAAGCACTCAATCAGTTGTTATCTGTATGGGGCTTGGGCGTTGCTGCACTATTTTTATACAGACAGCAAAGACGTAGTTTTTGGAACGACCATCTCAGGGAGGGAAGAGTCTCTCGAAGGAATCGGGGAGATGGTGGGTTTATTTATCAATACGTTGCCACTTAGAATGGCGATCGATCCAGATGAATCTCTCCAGGCATTTTTGGAAAAGGTGTTTGCCTCCATGAATGCTCGAAAACACTTTGGTTCTACCCCATTGCGGGATATAAAAAAATACAGTGCGTTGCCTTTTGAAAAAGAGTTATTTGATGCAATTCTTGTCGTTGAAAATTATCCGCTTCAACATCATTCGAATAATCGGAATATTGTTATTGATTCCTTTTCATATAGAGAAGAAACCAACTATCCGCTCACGATCTTTATCACGCTGTGGAATTCGATTCAGTTTGTTGTCGACTATGACAATCGCATCTATAGCGAGACATTCGTAGAGGAACTATGTGCGCGCTATCAGACGATACTTTCTTGGCTTGTAGAACAGCCGCTTGCAAGCATTCGCGCTGTTGACTTTCTCTTTCCCGAAGAAAAACAGAAGCTGCTGTATAAGTGGAATGATACAAAAGTGTGGGTGCCATCCGAGAAAAGCATCCCACAGTTATTTGAAGAGCAGGTATGTAAAACACCGGATCGTATTGCACTTATATACCAAGACCAATGCTTCACGTATCGGCAAATCAATGAGCAAGCGAATCAGTTGGCAATTTTATTACGGGATGTGGACATTCACTCCAACCAGTGCGTGGGTCTGTTCATGGACAGGCGGCCGGAACTGTTAATCGCCATGCTCGGAATATTAAAAGCCGGGGGCGCCTATGTGCCAATTGATCCGATGCTGCCACTCGAACGTTGCTCGACGATGCTTGACGACGGGCATGTAAAAGTAGTGATTTCCGAGCAGAAATACGGCGATATATTAGCTGCTCTTCAAGCGAAGTGTCCGGCTTTCCAAACCGTTGTGTGCATGGATCATACAGAGAGCGAAGGGTATTATGGCTTGCAAGACATGCAGCAACGCGCGCGGGAAGCGACAATTGCTCCGCCTTCGTCGGATGATCTGGCTTATGTGATTTATACATCCGGATCGACAGGGGTACCCAAGGGTGTGATGATCACACACGAAAACGTCGTGAATTTTATCTACGGAATGGAAAAAGAGATCGGTTTTGAGCCTGATCATGCCATACTCGCTCTCACTACTTATTCTTTTGATATTTTTGTCCTGGAATCATTGGCGCCGCTATGTCTTGGAATGAAAATCGTATTGGCGAGCGATATGGCGCTAAAAGACCCGGATGAAATACTGCGATTGATCGAAGCCAATTCGGTTACGATTCTCCAAGCGACTCCATCTCGGATGAAAATGCTTGTGAATTCATCACGTGCTAACAGCTTGCAGCAATTGAAAAAGATATTGATCGGCGGAGAAGGACTGCCGGAACATTTATATCAATCTTTGCGCGAAATAACTAAGCAGCCGATTTACAATGTCTATGGCCCGACTGAAACGACTGTATGGTCTACTGTCCACCTGCTTGATGAATCGATTGCCATCGGGAAACCTATTGCCAATACGGGAATCTATCTCTTGTCGAAAGAGAGGACATTGCGCCCGCTCGGGTACCCGGGTGAACTGTGCATCTCAGGAAAAGGAGTGGCGAAGGGATACTTAAACCAGCCTCTACTCACTGAGGAAAAATTTATACCTCATCCATTTCAACCAGGTGAAAAATTATACTGTACGGGTGATTATGCCTATTGGCTGCCAGATGGAACGTTGCAGTTTGTTGGACGAAAAGACGATCAGGTCAAAATCAGGGGACATCGCATAGAAATCGCCGAGGTTGAAAGCGCCCTGAAAAAATTTCCGTCAGTAAAAGATGCCGTTGTCATAGAGATAAAAGAAAAGAATGATTCGGCTCTGGCTGCGTATATGGTCATCGATGGCAATTTCAACTGGGCAGATTGTAAAGATTTTCTAAAGGACAAACTGTCTTATTACGCCATTCCGTCTTTTTACTACCGTATACAAGCAATTCCGTACACCAGCAATTTAAAAGTGGATCGAAAAGCTTTGGTACAGATCCAAAAAAATCCATTGAATGTTTCGGAAAAAACAGTTGAGCCAAGGAGCGAGCTGGAAACAAAGATTGCTCAGATATGGAAAAAAGTACTGAAAATCGAGCGAGTGGGCATACACGACCGATTCTTTGATGTCGGAGGCGACTCGATCAAAGTCATTTATTTGTGTAATGAATTGAAAGCCGAATTCAATACGGAAGTTTCGATACAGACTATTTTCACCTATCCGACGATTTATGATTTTGCAAAATACTTCCATGCGAAAACCAAGGTTCACAGCATGACTACCCATACAAAAGATAAAAAGCCTAAAATCGTCCCGCTTCAAGCCATAGACATTCAAGACACGGATGTCGCCATCATTGGGATGGCTGGCCGATTTCCAGGAGCGGCTGACAAAGAGCAGTTTTGGAGCAACTTGGTGAACGGAACGGAAACAATCAAGTTTTATACGGATGAAGAAATGCAGGCATTCGGCATCGATCACGAGTTGTTGAACAGCCCCCATTTTGTTAAAGCAAAGGGGAAGCTGGAGGATATCGATTGTTTTGATGCAGATTTCTTTGGATATACGGTTACAGAGGCCAAGCAAATGGACCCACAAATTCGCTTGCTTCATGAATGTGCTTGGCATGCCTTGGAAGATGCAGGATATGAACCTGAAGCCTACCCAGGCTCCATCGGTTTGTATGTCGGCTCCTCCTACAATATATACTGGGTACCCGAAAAGTTTTCACCGTCTCTTTATGCCTCTGATCAATATCAAATTTATCATGTTAACAGCAATTCATTTGCAACACTGATTGCGTATCGCATGAATTTGAGGGGTCCAGCTATCACGGTCCAAGCAGCTTGCTCCACTTCGCTGATTGCCGTCGATCGTGCCTACAAAGATTTGCTTTTTGGAGAGTGTGACATAGCAATAGCAGGAGCGGTTACAGTTTCTTTGCTGGACGAGATGGGGTATATCCACCAGGAGGGAATGATTTTATCAAGGGATGGACATTGCAGAGCCTTTGATAAAAAAGCATCAGGCACGGTGACCGGAAATGGCGTGGGGCTTGTCGTATTAAAACGATTGAAGGATGCCCTTGCAGATGGGGATCATATCTATTCAGTTGTGAAGTCTTCTGCGGTAAATAATGATGGAAACCGTAAAGTGGGGTACTCCGCCCCGAGTGTTGAAGGACAAGCAGCTGTCATCCAGAAAGCAATCCAACGCTCCGGACTCGGGTCTACACAGCTCCATTATATTGAAGCTCATGGGACTGGAACGATTTTGGGTGATCCTGTTGAAATCGAAGGACTCAAAATGGCCTTTGATACGGATAAGAAAAACTATTGCGGAATTGGCTCAGTCAAGACGAATATCGGACATTTGGAAGCAGCGGCAGGGATTGCGGGTTTAATGAAAACATCCTTGTCGCTGAAGAATCGGATGATTCCGCCTACAATCAATTTTGATGAGGTCAATCCGCAAATCGATTTTCAGAATTCTCCTTTTTACCCGCACACGCAACTTCGTGACTTGCGAACAGAAGATTTGTTCCCTCTTCGGGCTGGTGTGAGTTCCTTTGGACAGGGGGGGAGCAACGCCCATGTGATTCTGGAAGAAGCTCCGCCCGTTATAAAGACGCCGACCAAAAGACGATTCCAAATCATAACGTTATCCGCGGAAAACGATACGGCGTTGAAGAAGATAAAAGGACAGATTCGAGAGAAGTTCCAGCGCAACCACAACATTCATTTAGCCGATGCAGCTTACACGTTGAAGGTAGGACGGAAGCGTTTTTCGCACCGCTCTGTATTCCTTTGTTCGGAAGTGAGACAGGCTATTGAAATATTAACGGAGAAGGACACACGAAAGTCATTGGATTTCGTGGCTTCCGAACAAACGCCTTCCATTGTATTTATGTTTACGGGTCAAGGCGCGGAATACGTGAATATGGCCCTGGATCTTTACCGATACGAGACGATTTTTCGAGAGAAGCTGGATGAATGCTTCACGATTTTGCAAAAAATCTCGGGTGTCCGGTATCAAGACTATCTGTATCCAGAAAAGACTGACACCCAAACGGGAACGGAAATTCATAGACAGAGCATTTCCCAGCCTCTTCACTTTGCCGTTGAGTATTCTATGGCTTTGATGCTGATGGAGTGGCATATTACTCCTCTGAGCATGATCGGATACAGCATAGGGGAGTATGTGGCAGCGTGCATAGCTGGAGTTTTCTCGCTGGAAGACGCCCTGTTTTTAACCTATCACAGAGGACGGCTGATGGAGGGACTTCCTGAAGGGACTATGCTAACGGTGCCGTTGCCGGAATTGGAATTGCTGGGCATGCTTCCAAATGAACTGTCGATCGCAGCAGTGAACGATGAGTCTTGTGTTGTCTCCGGGAGCAAGGAGGATGTTACCAAATTCGAATCTTCGCTGAAGCAAAACAAGATCATAAGCATGCGGCTTCCTATTTCCCATGCCGGCCATTCCAAGATGCTGGATTCCATGCTGGCCGACCTAAGTGAATACGTTCACAGCATTTCGTACCATCCACCTGTTATTCCGTTTTTCTCCAGTTTGACAGGTAATGCAATCACACCTGAGGAAGCTGTCGATCCCGAATATTGGCTTCGTCATTTGCGCGAACCTGTTCGTTTTGTGGAAGGGATTAAGAAGCTGGCGATGCATGAGCATACCTTATTTATCGAGATAGGGCCGGGACGAAATCTGTGCACGCTTGCGAAGAGGTTTTTGTATCCTGAACGCAATCAACAGATTCTCGATACGATTCGAGTTGAGCAAATGAAAGTAGCGGATGATGAATTCTTTTTAAAGACAGTTGCGCAATTATGGTTATATGGAATCGACATTGACTGGAAACGGTTTTACGGAGCAGAAAAGCGAAGGAGAGTTTCTCTGCCAGGATACCCGTTTGAAAAAAAGCGTTACTGGATAAACAATTTCCGTTTCGACACAAGCAGCCACGGCAAGCGGGTGAGTGCCAACGAGAAACCGTTGCTTGGACAAGACCCCGTTTCGATTCAAGCCGTGCACAAGTTTACAACGAAAGAAGGAGCCATGCTTTCACAGGTAGTATCCGAAATTATCGGAGGACCTCATGTTGGGGAAGACGATGATCTGTTTGAATCAGGATTTGATTCGCTTAAAGTCATTTCACTTGTCTCCAAAATGACAGATACGTTTCAAGTGCATTTGACGATGCAAGAGGTGTTCGAGCATCCTACGATCCGGGAACTGGTGCCGCTTATCATGCAAAAAACGCCGCAGACGGCAGTCGTCATCCCCAAAGCAAAGGAAGCGCCGCACTACCCGGTATCATCCCAGCAAAAGAGGCTATACGCTCTACAGCAATTTGATGAGAGCAGTACGGCATACAACATCCCCGGTGTGTTCCTCCTGCACGGAATGGTGGATCGGGAACGATTGCAGGCTGCATGTGATGGATTGCTGCAACGGCATGAAGCTCTGCGGACGTGTTTTGAGCTGATCGGACAAGATCTTGTACAAAAAATCGTTCCAGAAGCCTCGTTTGCGATTGAATATGTGGAGATGCCGGGGGCAAGTGTAGAGGAGACACTGGAGGGCTTCAGTCGCCCGTTCGCATTGGACCAAGCACCGTTGCTGCGAATTCGCTTGGTCTGCGTGGAAAAACAGCGCCATGTCATGCTGATCGATATGCATCATATCATTTCTGACGGATTGTCGAGTGAACGGCTAGTGAGTGATTTTCTGGCCTATTACGATGGGCAGACCTTGGGGGACCCAAAGATTCAATACAAAGACTTCGCTGTATGGCAGCAAAGCAGGGACACAGCATTTTGGCAAAAGGAAGCAGATTTTTGGTTACAGCAATATAAGGATGGCTACGAAACACTTGATTTGCCGACTGATTACCGCCGTCCTTCGATCAAAAATTTTGCCGGGTCGATTAGTCGGTTTGTTTTGGCGGATGAGAAGGCTGCTGCACTCCGGGAGTTTTGCCGCACGCAACAACTGACACCGTACATGCTGCTGTTTGGTTGCTTCTCTATCCTGCTGGCCAAATACAGTGGTCAAAATGAAATCCTGATCGGAACCCCAGTTGCCGGTCGTTTCGGCGTGGAGACGGAGGAGACTGTCGGGGCTTTTGTTAATACACTCGCACTGAGAAGCTACCCAGAAGGGGGCAAGCGCGTAGTTGATTACCTGCAAGAGCTGAAAGCGTACTGCCTGCAAGCATTTGAGCATCAAAGCTATCCTTTTGAGGAGCTTGTGCAACAAATCGAGAAGGAACGAGATCTCAGTCGCAATCCTCTGTTTGACACGATGTTTACGTGGGAACAGCGGGATCGCAGCCAATTGATTATCCATGGAGTAGATGTGCAACGTTATGACTTCCACAGCGGCATCGCCAAGTTTGACCTGATGATGCAAACGTGGGAAGAGCAAGAGGAGTTAGGATTTGCCATCGAGTATGCGACCGCGCTGTTTACCGCTTCCACGGTAGAGCGCATGGGCAGACATTTCCAGCAGATCGTCGACGAAATTTTGCAGTCTCCTGACCAACAAATCAGGAAGATTCGCTTGATTTCAGCGGAAGAAGAGCACCTGCTTCGGGAAGGGTTTAACCAGACAAAGGTTAATGAGGACTGGAGTCAAAGCGTGATTGCTCTTATCGAGGAACAGGCCAGCGTGCGGGGAAATGAAAGTGCAGTTGTGTGGGAAGGGCAGAGCCTGACATACCGCGAGTTGAACGAACGGGCGAATCAGGTCGCTCGATTCTTACTCGAACAAGGTTGCGAGAAAAATCAGATTGTGGGCATCATGGCAGAACGCTCCTTTGCCATGATCATTGGATTGCTCGCCATTGAAAAGGCGGGATGTGCTTATCTGCCCATCGATCCCACTACCCCAGCGGAGCGAATCCAGTATATGGTCGAAGACAGTGGAATCCGCATCGTCTTGAGCCATGCGGGACTTGTTGGTATAGCAAACACTGCAGGCGTAGTCGTCTATGATTTGGAAGATGCCGTGCGATACGCGGGTTATGAGTGTACCAATCCAGGCATACAGCTTCATCCCGATGATTTGGCCTATGTGCTCTATACATCAGGCTCCACAGGTAATCCGAAAGGCGTCCTTTTGACCCATGGCGGTATGACCAACCGATTGCGCTGGATGGCCGATCAATACGGGATGGATGACAAGGAGGTCGTGCTGCAAAAGACCACCTATACATTTGATGTTTCCGTGTGGGAGCTGTTTCTCCCGCTCATGATCGGTGGGGTACTATGCTTGGCGAAGCCGGGGGGAGAAAAAGATCCCGATTATCTCTACAACCTCATCTGCGAGCAGGAGGTTACGACGCTGCATTTCGTGCCTTCCATGCTGGCAGGGTTCCTTCATGCGCTGCCGGAAGCAGCTTCCTTTTCCCGATTGAAGCGCTGCATCTGCAGCGGCGAAGAGCTGAGCATCGAAGTAAAGGATCGCTTCTTCCGAAAAATGCCGGGAGTGGAATTGCACAATCTGTACGGCCCTACCGAGGCGTCAATTGACGTCAGCTACTATGAGGTTCAAGAAGAAGACCAGCTCATCCCTATCGGCAAGCCAGTGGCGAATACCCGCTTGTACATCGTCACGGAAGAGGGCGGATTCGCACCGATTGGCGTTCCGGGAGAGCTGTGCATAGCAGGTGTCCAGGTGGCGAAAGGCTATCTCAACCGTCCAGAGCTGACAGCGGAAAAATTCAAGGAGCTGCCGATTCTTCCAGGGGAGCGGCTGTACTTCACGGGAGATTTAGCCCGTTGGCTAGAAGACGGGAACATTGCCTATTTGGGCAGAAAAGATACACAAATCAAGCTGCGGGGCTTCCGGATCGAATTGGGAGAAATTGAATCGGCTATCCAAGCTTATACAGACCAAATCGAAACGGTTGCGGTACTCAGCCAGGGGACGCAGGCTGAGAGCAAGGTACTGTGCGCGTTTTTTAGCGCCAAGGACAAGATTGATACAGGGAAGCTGAAGACACATTTGCAACGGCATTTGCCGGCGTACATGGTTCCCGTCCATTACCAACAGCTCGATGCGCTCCCTTATACCTCCAGCGGAAAGATCGATAGAAAAGCGTTGCCGCATATAACAGTTAGCGACAACATAGAAAAGCCATCTCCTGAAATCTTTAGGAGAAAAGAAGGACAGCTTCTGGTTTCCATTTTTAAAGAGACGCTCAACATTGAGAACCTTTCCTCCACAGATCATTTTTTTGAATTGGGAGGCAATTCGTTAGCAGCAATTGTATTAAAATCAAAGATTTCCGCAGCCTTCCAAGTGCAGTTGACGATGCAGGAGGTGTTCGAGCATCCTACGATCCGGGAACTGGTACCGCTCATTCTGCAAAAAACGCCGCAGACGGCAGTCGTGATTCCAAAAGCATCGGAAGCGCCGTACTACCCGGTATCATCCCAACAAAAAAGGCTGTATGCCCTACATCAATTTGATGAGAACAGTATGGCATACAACATCCCCGGTGTGTTCGTACTGAAAGGGAAGCTAGATCGGGAACGAGTGGAGGCTGCGTGCGAATTATTGCTGCAACGGCATGAAGCGCTGCGGACGTATTTTGAGCTGATCGGTCAAAATTTAGTGCAAAAAATCGTACCCGATGCATCTTTTGCCATTGAATATGCGGAGATGTTGGGAGCAAATGTAGATGAAACGCTAGAAGGCTTTGTTCGTCCGTTTTCGTTGGACCAAGCACCGTTGCTGCGAATTCGCCTGGTCTGCGTGGAAAAAGAACGCCATGTCATGCTGATCGATATGCATCATATCATTTCCGACGGACTGTCGATTGAACGGCTGGTGAATGATTTTCTGGCCTATTACGATAGTCAGACCTTGGGGGAACCAAAGGTTCAGTACAAAGACTTCGCTGTATGGCAGCAAAGCAGGGACACGGCATTTTGGCAAAAGGAAGCAGATTTCTGGCTACAACAATACAGGGACGGCTACGAAACACTTGATTTGCCGACTGATTACCGTCGTCCTTCGATCAAAAATTTCTCTGGAGCGCTTAGGTGTTTTGTCTTGGAGAATGAGAAGGCTGCTGCACTCCGAGAGTTTTGCCGCAAACAGCAACTGACGCCGTTTATGCTGCTGTTTGGCTGCTTCTCCATCCTGCTGACCAAATACAGTGGTCAAAAAGAAATCCTGATCGGAACCCCAGTTGCTGGTCGTCTCGGTGTGGAGACCGAGGAGACTGTCGGGGCTTTCGTTAATACACTCGCACTGAGAAGCTACCCAGAAGGCGACAAGCGCGTAGTTGATTACCTGCAAGAGCTGAAAGCGTACTGCCTGCAAGCGTTTGAGCATCAAAGCTATCCTTTTGAGGAGCTTGTGCAGCAAATCGAGAAGGAACGAGATCTCAGTCGCAATCCTCTGTTTGACACGATGTTTACGTGGGAACAACGGGATCGCAGCCAATTGATCATCCGTGGTCTGGATGTCCAACGTTATGACTTCCACAGCGGCATCGCCAAGTTTGACCTGATGATGCAAACGTGGGAAGAGCAAGGGAAGATAGGATTTGCCATCGAGTACGCGACCGCGCTGTTCACTGCATCCACGGTTGAGCGCATGGGGAGACATTTCCAGCAAATCGTCCATGAAATTTTGCGGGGCCCTGACCAACAAATCAGGGAGATTGGCTTGATTTCAGTGGAAGAAGAGCACCTGCTTCGAGACGGGTTCAACCAAACGCAGGTGAATGAGGACTGGAGCCAAAGCGTGATTGCTCTTATCGAGGAACAGGCCAGCGTGCGGGGAAATGAAAGTGCGGTTGTGTGGGAAAGGCAGAGCCTGACATACCGCGAGTTGAACAAACGGGCGAATCAGGTCGCTCGATTCCTGCTCGAACAAGGTTGCGAGAAAAATCAGATTGTGGGCATCATGGCAGAACGCTCCTTTGCCATGATCATTGGATTGCTCGCCATTGAAAAGGCGGGATGTGCTTATCTGCCCATCGATCCCTCTACTCCCGGAGAGCGAATTCAGTACTTGCTCGAAGACAGTGGAGTCCGCATCGTCCTGAGCCATACGGAGTTGATTGACAAAGTCCCTGCTATGGGAACGACAAAGATTGCCGTCTATGATTTGGAAGATACAGCACGATATGCCAGTTATGAGTGTACCAATCTAGGCATACAGCTTCACCCGGATGATTTGGCTTATGTGCTCTATACATCGGGCTCCACAGGTAATCCGAAAGGCGTCCTTTTGACCCATGGAGGTATGACCAACCGATTGCGCTGGATGGCCGATCAATACGGGATGGATGAAAAGGAGGTCGTGCTGCAAAAGACCACCTATACGTTTGATGTTTCCGTGTGGGAGCTGTTTCTCCCGCTCATGATCGGTGGGGTACTATGCTTGGCGAAGCCGGGGGGAGAAAAAGATCCCGATTATCTCTACAACCTCATCTGCGAGCAGGAGGTTACGACGCTGCATTTCGTGCCTTCCATGCTGGCAGGGTTCCTTCATGCGCTGCCGGAAGCAGCTTCCTTTTCTCGATTGAAGCGATGTATCTGCAGCGGCGAAGAGCTGAGCATCGAAGTAAAGGATCGCTTCTTCCGAAAAATGCCGGGAGTGGAATTGCACAATCTGTACGGCCCTACCGAGGCGTCAATTGACGTCAGCTACTATGAGGTTCAAGAAGAAGACCAGCTCATCCCTATCGGCAAGCCAGTGGCGAATACCCGCTTGTACATCGTCACGGAAGAGGGCGGATTCGCACCGATTGGCGTTCCGGGAGAGCTGTGCATAGCAGGTGTCCAGGTGGCGAAAGGCTATCTGAACCGTCCAGAGCTGACAGCGGAAAAATTCAAGGAGCTGCCGATTCTTCCAGGAGAGCGGCTGTACTTCACGGGAGATTTAGCCCGTTGGCTAGAAGACGGGAACATTGCCTATTTGGGCAGAAAAGATACACAAATCAAGCTGCGGGGCTTCCGGATCGAATTGGGAGAAATTGAATCGGCTATCCAAGCTTATACCGACCAAATCGAAACGGTTGCGGTACTCAGCCAGGGGACGCAGGCTGAGAGCAAGGTACTGTGCGCGTTTTTTAGCGCCAAGGACAAGATTGATACAGGGAAGCTGAAGACACATTTGCAACGGCATTTGCCGGCGTACATGGTTCCCGTCTATTACCAACAGCTCGATGCACTGCCTTATACCTCCAGCGGAAAAATTGACAGAAAATCGCTTTCACGTATCCAAGTGGGCTTGGAAAAAGAGAAAGTGGTTCTTCCCAAAACCGAGATGGAAAAACAATTGTCACTGCTCTGGAAAGAAGTACTGCAGATCGACAAGGTCAGCATAGGTGATGACTTCTTCCAGATTGGAGGCAATTCCCTCAGTGTCATCCATTTGCATAAGCTGCTGATAGAAAAGATAGATCGAGACATTTCGATAGCCAATCTGTACAGATATCGAACCATCGAATCTTTCCTGACTTATATAAGTCAGAAAACAAATGCAAACAGTCTGCAATCGATTCCAGAGCCAAGACGTAGAGAGTTGTTGCTTCAGGGCAATGCCAAAAGATCACAACGATTATCAAAAAGAAAAGGGATAAATAGTGATGAGTAAACAACTAAACGGACTCGAGATTGCCATTATTGGCATGGCGGGAAGATTCCCGGGAGCGCAGGACATCGAAGGCTTTTGGAGCAATCTGGTAAATGGTAAAGAAACGATCACGTTTTTTTCCCAGGAGGAACTGGCGGATAGTGAAATGGACCCGGAAATGCTTTCTCGTCCAGATTATGTTCGTGCAAAAGGCTACCTGGAGAACTGTGAACGTTTTGACGCTTCATTTTTTAACTATTCTCCCCTTGAAGCCGAGGTAATGGACCCACAAGTTCGTATTTTTCATGAATGTGTCTGGGAAGCGCTTGAGGATGCAGGGTATTGTGCTGACACTTACTCGGGCTTGATCGGGATGTATGCGGGAGCTGCCAGTAATCTTTATTGGCAGTCCCTTTCTTTTTTATCCGACAGCTCCAAGTTGCTCGGACCATTTTCGGCTAACCAGTTAGCGAACAAAGATTTTATGTCCATGCAAATCTCGCATCGGCTGAATCTAAAAGGACCGAGTATTACCGTCAATACAGCCTGCTCCACATCGCTGGTGGCTGTCCATCTTGCCGCACAGGCATTGTTAAACGGTGAATGCGATATTGCCTTGGCAGGAGGTGTCAGCGTCTCTTTGCCTTTGAAGTCGGGTTATCAGTATCAGGAGGGCATGATCTTGTCTCCGGATGGACATTGCAGGCCGTTTGACGAGGAGGGCCAAGGATCAGTACCAGGCAATGGGGCGGGAGTCGTCGTTTTGAAACGATATGAGGAAGCAGTTGCTGATGGAGATCATATCTACGCGGTGATAAAGGGCTCCGCGATTAATAACGATGGAACCCGAAAAAGCGCCTATACTGCTCCGAGTGTCGAAGGGCAAGTTGAGGTGATCCAAACGGCGCAGCAACTAGCTGAGGTTGATTTTGAGAGCATTCAGTTTGTAGAGACACACGGCACAGGTACCATACTGGGGGACCCGATTGAACTGGAAGCGTTACGTACGGCATTTGGCAGTGGTGAAGGGGTATGCAGGATTGGTTCGGTAAAATCTAATATCGGCCATCTCGATGTTGCTGCAGGCGTAGCGGGCCTTATCAAAGCAACGCTAAGTTTGCAGCATAAATTGTTGCCTCCTACCCTGCACTTCAAAAAGCTGAATCCAAAAATCGATTTGTCCGATTCTCCCTTTGTGATTAATTCCAAGCTGATCGATTTATCCACGGTCAGCGACACACTGCGGGCAGGAGTCAGCTCGTTCGGGATAGGGGGCACCAATGCGCATGTCATTCTGGAAGAAGCACCCACTTTATTAAAGTCGTCAAAGGGCAGAGGATCTCAGCTCATCCTGATTTCAGCTAAAAGCGAAAGCGCTTTGGATCAGTCCAGCAAAAATCTGACCGACTATATCCGCAATAACCCGGATGTCTCATTGGCTGATTTGGCGTTTACCCTTCAAATCGGAAGAAAAGCCTTCGAGCACAGACGCTTTATCGTTGCCAACCATACCGATGAATTGGCTGACATTTTACAAACGATTGGAAACGAAAAAGGAAAGCGTTCACGGAAGATTTTTACCAGTGCTATCGATCAGACAGATAAGAAAATCGTCTTCATGTTTCCAGGGTTGGGCAATCAATATGTAGAGATGGGACTCGGATTATATCGTTTCGAGCCTTTATTTAAGAAAGAGCTGGATCACTGCTTTGAAATTTTGGACCGTTACCTGGATGTGTCCATAAAAGAATGGATGTTTCCGCAAACAGATTGGGAACAAGCCAGCCAAAAAATCAAGCAGATCGATATCAGCCAACTGGTTGTATTCATTTTTGAATACGCGCTTGGAAAGTATCTGATGGAACTTGGCGTCAAACCTGCTTATATGATCGGCTACAGCTTTGGGGAATTTGCCGCCGCCTGCCTGGCAGGTGTTTTTTCACTGGAAGACGCCATTCGCGTGATTATTAGAAGAGGGCAGCTCATAAAGCTGACGGAAGAGGGAGCCATGCTCAGTGTCCCAATGACTGAAGCAGAGTTGGTGCCATTGCTTCCCGCGAATCTCTCCTTATGTATCGTCAATGGACCATCGTGCGTAGTGGGGGGAACCAAGGAAACGGTAGAGCAGTTTGAGGAACAGCTAAAATCGTTGAGGCAAATATGTATTCGGTTGGACACTTCCCATGCGCTTCACTCCGATTTAATGAAGCCGATCAAGCAAGCATTCGCAGAGGAGATGAAGCAGATTCCGTTACACCCGCCACTCATCTCTTTTATTTCCAACATGACCGGTGACTGGATTACTGCCGAGGAGGCAACAGACCCAGACTACTGGGCGAGACAACTGACTGATCCAATCCGATTTGCTCGTGGCTTGCAAGAAATTTTGCAAGAAGACGCGCTAACCTTTATTGAAGTGGGACCTGACCGGAACCTAAGTGCGCTTCTGCGTTATTTTATTCAACGTGATTCGTCACATACGATTCTCAATATCATTCGAAACCCACAGGAAAAAGTAGACGATTTGTATTACCTGTACACCCGTTTGGGTCAGATTTGGGGAGCAGGTCATGCCATTGATTGGATGAAGCTGTACCAATATGAGAAGCGGAATAGACTATCTTTGCCAACCTATCCATTTGAGCGCGAATATCATTGGTTGGATGGTAATCCGTTTCACATGTTGAATGACAAGCAAATCGCCAGAAAATTGATAATGCAAAAAAAGCCGCACATAGAAGACTGGTTTTATGCCCCTCTTTGGCAGCAGAAGGTATTGCCTCCCAATGCCAAGCTGGCTGATCAGCAGACTTTTCTTGTGTTTGCCAATCGGGATTCGTTAAGCAATGAGGTCATTCGAGAGCTGTCATCTACCGGTCAAATCCCAATCGTCATCTATGAGGGTGTTGAATTTGCAATCGACGAACGTGCTTATACGGTGAATCCGACTTCCTCTTCGGATTACGAAAAACTATTTGTCAGCCTGACAGAGAACAACATTCAAATCGATCATGTACTCCATTTGTGGAGTGCAGGGCATAAATCAAGCGCACCTTTGGATGTTTTAGCTTTTCACAAGACGCAGCAAACTGGTTTTTATAGCATCATGTATATCGTTCGTTGCATACAGCGTTATGACAGGCACAGAGTCATCCGAATGGCTGTTGTGACGAATGAAGCGATGGCCGTCACCGGGCAGGAAACGTTGTTCCCGGAGCATTCTCCGCTCATTGGGTTGGGCCATGTCATTCCGCAAGAATTGCAAAACATTCGTCATTTGACTGTCGATATTCAGACCGCTGCGCTTGAAGCTGCGGAAGATGTAAAGCGGATGGCACAAATGGTGGTGGAAGAGTTTGCTCACGAGATTTCGGACAGATTGATTGCTTATCGCCATTTCCAGAGATGGGTTCCGAGCTATCAACCGATCAAGCTGACAGAAGCGAAGACTGATCCTTTTCGAAAAAACGGCGTGTATGTCATTACTGGCGGAGCAGGCATGATCGGTTGGATCATAGGCAGTTATCTGGCCAAACAGTATCAGGCTACGATAGCAATTATCCAGAGGTCGTTCCCATTGAAACAGGAGTGGACAGAGTGGCTGAAGAACCATCCGGAAGATGACCCGCGGAGCATGAGAATTCGCGAAATGATGGAAGCAGAGCAACTGGGAGCCACCATAGAAGTTTATAGAGGGCAGGTCGATGACTACCCGCAGATGTCCCATATTATTGCTGAGATCGAAGCAACTCATGGAATTATTCATGGCGTCTTCCATTGTGCAGCAAACATGGGGGATCAATTTTTGAATCCGATCGATCAGTTAAATGCGGATCTCTGCCAAACCATTTTTCAGCCCAAAATAGACGGATTGCTTGTACTCGACCAAGTCTTGGAACAAAAATCACTTGATTTCTGTCTGCTCATGTCTTCGACGGCATCTGTGTTGGGCGGATATGGCTTTGCCGCATACTCGGCAGCGAATGTTTTCATGGATTCCTATACGAATAAGAGAAATAAGCAACACAGCGTGAAATGGAAAACCATTGATTGGGAGGCTTGGCGGAATCACGAAAAGGTCGAGATAGGGTACCAGTCATCGATCGGTGATCTGGCTATGACCCCGGAAGAGGGGATCGAAGCGCTTCGTCGGGTACTGTCAGTCGATCGCTATCACCATCTTGTCCACTCTCCCGGTGATTTGGAAATGCGGCTGGATCAATGGATTCGGTTTCAGGGGAGTCCTGAAGGAAATGCTGTAACGGTCAAAAGCGCACGGAAAAAACGGAAAAATACTTCTTCCATGGTTGATTATGAAAAACCGTCCAATCAACTCGAGCAAAGAATAGCGGAAATTTGGGAGGAGTTTTTGGGAATCCAGGAGATCAGCACCCATGATAATTTTTTTGATTTGGGAGCGACCTCCTTAACCCTGATACGCATGAAATCTATATTGGACGAAGAATTCAATAGACAAATCCCGATTGTCGATCTTTTTGCCAATCCTACTATTTCTAGTTTGGCGAAAAGAATCCAGCAAGACGAAAACGATGCAAATGATGAATTCGAGGAAAAAAGGTTGAAAGAACGGGAAGTCGTTGGAAGAGACCTTTTAACTAAACAATTACATTTAAGGAAGAAGGAGTGAGGCGATCCATGGATAATTAAATGGCAAGACAGTTCCCCATAAACTAAAAAAGGTGATCAATTGTGAACGCAATCTTAGACCTAGACATTACCCCCATTCATCATGAATCGAGAAATTGCAAAGAGGACACCATCGTTACAGTCGCTTCTTGGTGGAAGCGTGACTATGAACTTATGTTTTTAGAATCGTGGGGGTTTACATTCGACTTATCACAATGGAACAATTCAGGGAAGCTATACCAGAGCATTACGTCAGGCATTGGAGACATGCTGACTTTGTTGAAGCAAGTTCATGGCATCGAAATCATTGTTATGGGGAATAAGTCCTTGCAGGATACAGTCGCTATTGTGGAAAGCGAGCTGAAAGAATCTAGGCCGGTTGCCTTTGATTTGGATTCCTATTATTGTCAGTGGAGTCATGGTTACCAGAAATACCATTCCATTCATACCGGTTTAATCGTAGGGATGGATCCGGAGAATCATTGCTATACGCTAGTAGATTGCTTTTATGAAAAGAAAAATGTAACGATTCCGATCGAACATTGTTTTAAGCATGAATACAGAGGGATTGCGTTATTCCGAAAACTTCCAGATGCTAGCGAAGGCGTTGAATGGAAACAACTCATCATGCAAGCATTGAGCCGGACACTCTTTCAGAATCAGGAAACGAATTCATTTGATATGATGAGAAGTTTTGCCGAAGTTTTGGAGCACTTGCCTACTGTCGAGGTCGAGTTTAACGGATCAAAGGAGGTATGGATGTCTCCTTTGTTAACCGTATTGTACTCGATCAGTAACGGCAGAAAACATTTTTCAACCGCATTGCAATATGTGAAAACAAAGTACCAGGTAGATGACTTAGCTCCATTGATCAATGATCTAGCATATGCTGCGGCGCAGTGGAGCACTATCTTATCGATGATTACCAAAGCATATTATCAATCGAGTGACAGCCAATTAATAAAGCGAGCTGCTAGTAAAATACGAATGGTAGCAGAACTGGAAGAAACAATTGCCGTAAAGCTACGATCCATTTGTGAAGAAAGACCACAGAATAATCAGGTAGTTGAAAAAGCGGAGCATGGGAAAACGGCTACTGAGCACAGAAAGATGAAATACATGGATATCTCGGATTATTGCAATAATAAAGGGTTCAGTCAGTTGGTTTCCCCTGCTTGTAGAGCAGATTTGACTCTGATGGGCGAGTATTTTTTGATCGATCAACTGCCGGATCAGACGATATGGGACGTAGAAGGGATGGAATTTTCTCTTTCTGCGTTTGGCGAGAATATAAACGATAATATCTCTTGTGCTGGGCAAGACATGAAGGTTCCTGAAGGCTATTATTCGAGCATCATGCTCTTAGGATGTTCAGAGTGCGGAAGTTACGCGGAGAGAATTGAGATCTTGTATGAAGACAACGAAGTGAGCTACATTCCAATCCAATTTACCGATTGGTATTTGGAGCCGATATTTGGTGAAACAACAGCATGGGTAGGAAAAGGCGCGCAGCGTAAAGAGGGAGAGGTCAAAATTTTGGAGTTCCCCGTGAGGCTGTTGGTACAAAAATACGAACTGAATCAGCGAAAAAAAATATTGCGTATAAAGTTGCCAGATTGTCCAAATATACATATCTTTGCCATGACCTTGATGGCAGAGGAATAAGCATGCCCGGAAAAGCTGCTGCTTAGATATGAAACCAAGAGAAAAGGAGGGTAACCATGAATGAGGACACACGAACAGGGTTAGAGGTCGCCATCATTGGAATGTCGGGTGCTTTTCCGGGGGCCAAAAACCTTGAGCAGTTTTTTCAAAACGTCAAGAATGGCGTAGAGAGTATCTCTTTTTTTTCAAATAAAGAATTAGAAGAGGCCGGAGTTCTAGCAGAAGTGTACAAAAGGAAGGACTTCGTGAAAGCAAAAGGATATCTTGACGAGAGTGATTATTTCGATCATAACTTTTTCGGATATACGCCAAATGAAGCACAATATATGGACCCACAGACCCGGTTGTTGCACGAGCATACATGGAAAGCACTCGAGGATGCGGGTTATCCTCCAGGAGTGACAAATGACTCCATTGGTGTATATGTGGGGGGGCGTCCCCACTTTCGCTGGGAGGCGTTATCGATATCCGCAGGCTCTCACAACGGAGCCGAGGAGTTTGAAATCGCCCACTTGAATGACAAAGATTTAATGAGCACAAGAGTATCCTATAAACTGCATTTGACCGGACCCAGCTATACCTTGTTTACTGCGTGTTCCACCTCATTGGTTGCTGTTCACGTAGCTTGTCAAGGGGTAGTCAGTGGTGAGTGCGACCTCGCAGTAGCAGGCGGAGTATCCATCACTACCCCCAGCAAATATGGATACATCTATCAGGATGGGATGATCTTGTCATCAGACGGTCATTGTCGGGCTTTTGATGCCAACTCCACCGGAACAGTAGTGGGCAATGGAATCGGATTGGTGATTTTAAAGCGCTTGGAAGATGCCTTGCGCGATAAGGACCATATTTATGCGGTCATTAAAGGGACTGCAATCAATAACGATGGCAACCGCAAAGTCGGATACACCGCTCCAAGCGTAGACGGACAAGTAGAAGTCATTCGGGCTGCTCATCGTGTGGCCGCCGTGGATCCGACCACGATCAGTTATATCGAGGCACACGGGACCGGGACAGCGTTAGGTGATCCGATTGAAGTCAAAGCGCTGACCAAAGCTTTTCAAACGGGCAGAAAAAATTACTGTGGGCTTGGCTCAGTCAAAACGAATATCGGTCACCTCGACAGCGCAGCCGGGATTGCCGGGTTGATCAAGACAGTATTGGCGATTGACAACAAGTGTTTGCTGCCTACCTTGCACTTTTCCAAGCCGAATCAAAATCTTGAGCTGGAAAATACTCCTTTTTATCTGGTAGACCAAGCAACAGAATGGGTTAATTCAACGGGACCTCTACGAGCGGGTGTCAGTTCTTTTGGAGTGGGTGGAACGAATGCGCACGTTGTGTTGGAAGAAGCACCATCCCCGCGGAGCGTTCAGGAAGAAGCGGAGCAGAGCAAGCTTTTGGTATTCTCCGCAAAGACAGAAGAAGAGCTGGATCACGCGATTGACGACTTTGTCAAATATGCAAAAGGAAATCCAGGTGCAGACCTTTCCGCCATCGCTTATACCTTGCAAATGGGACGGGCGCATTTTTCCTATCGCCGGCATGTGGCTTGCGAAACTATTCAAGATGCATGCGTTGCACTGCGCTCGAAAAGTATGCAAGCCATTGGCACGGAAACGAAGAAGGCAGTCCCGCAAACATATTTTGTATTTTCCGAAATAGATCCCAGAAGAGCAGCTACTCTTTATCAAGCGGGTTTACGTAACACGTATTGCCATGAAGATTTTGAAGCACTCTTGCTTCAAACATGCGAGATATTGGGAATCACAAAAACGACTCTGTTCAATGTGAATAGTCAGGCTCAACACGAGCAGATTCTGCCCTTTCTCTTCCAACTGGCATTATCCAAATGGTTGAGCCGAATCGGAGTACAACCTACAGTTGTTATGGGAGTGGGAATCGGAGAGTATGTCGCAAGTTGTCTCGCCGATGTTTTCTCGCTAGAAGATGCATTGATGTTGGTAGAAAAAAGAGGACAGCTCTTGGAAGAACTGAGCGGGAATGAAGACGATCTGTTTTTGCTGGAGGCACTCCAGGCGGAGCTGTTTGAAGCATTTCACTTCACACACCTCTCTCAGCCTTCCATACCCGTGATGTCTTACGATACGGGGAAAACGATTTCCCACGAAGTGATCCTGCCAGACTACTGGGTGAACCGTTTAGGAGAGTGCGTTAACCGACAAGGCTCACTTGTGGCAAGGCAGGAAACGGGTGACAAAGCCCAAAAGCTTCTTTTTGGGACAGATGGGGCAGCAGTCGAAAACGAAAGCCAGTCTACTTCTCTTTCTCTTTTGCAAGGAAATTCCGGGTTCGAGCATCAGCTTCTCGAATCAATTGGTCACTTGTGGTCAAATGGCTGCGCAATAAAATGGGAAGAGATGAACAAGCATCAAAGAAAATCTCGCATTTCTCTGCCGACCTATCCTTTTACGCGGAAAAAATATGGGGTAGAAGCCCAGCAACTCAGAAAACTGACAAATCTGTTGAAGGACAAAGACGATAGCGAGATTGTCAAGAAGAAACCCGAAGATTGGCTGTACATTCCATCATGGACTCGTTCAGATTACAAAGAGACAGCAAAGGAGCTTCCTCCTTGTTTATTTGTTGTTTTCGCTACACAAGATCCCGAAGTAATCGATTGGATCGAACAAATTAAAAATTCAGGCCATACAGTTGTCAGTATCGAATTGGGAGAAGTATTTACACACCAAGGGGGAGAGACCTATACGGTAAACCCTGATAGTCAAGACGATCTGGTCAAACTCTTAAAGAAGCTGCCTATTCTAGAGGACAGGCCTCTGAAGATAGTTCATTTCTGGTGCTTCCAGCATGAGGATGACGCTCCCAATCGACAATGGGAAGCGCGAGAATGGAATCGGTTAGGCTACCACACGTTATTGAACCTAGCCCGAGCAATTGGACAGCTTCAGCTACAGCAAACGATTGCCATCGACATCGTGGCTAGCCAAGTTTTTGAAGTCATCGGAGATGAGACTGTCGTACCAGCTAAAGCTACACTGTTAGGTCCAGTTCGCGTCATCCCCAAAGAATACGATCATATCGTTTGCAGGTTGATCGATGCCGACCGCCGCAAAAATCAGCATGTAGTCCGAATGTTGCTGCAGCAGGTGGACAATCAAGAGAGCGTAAATGATCTGATTGCCATTCGACATGCGTACATCTGGGAGCCTGCGTACAAGCAAATTCATCTGTCGACATCTGTTACTACGACTTCTCAACGGCTCAAGCAGGGGGGAGTCTATGTTATTACCGGGGGCTTGGGAGCAATTGGACTACATGTAGCAAAATTTTTGGCCCAAAAATATCAAGCGACGCTGATTTTGATCAACCGTTCGCAGTTTTTGCCTGAAACAGAGTGGGATAACTGGTATGAACTTCATGGAGAAGAGGACCCTGTAAGCAAAAAAATTTCAATCCTGCGGGAACTGAAGACTTCGGCCAAGAAAGTCTACCTGTATCAAGCAGACATAACGGATGAAAGGCAAATCTCGCAGATTCTCAACCACATTCTGGAGAAAAACAAGGCGATCAACGGTATTATCCATATAGCTGGTGTTCCCGATGGAGCCGTCATTCAGAGAAGAACCAGAGAGATGTGCGAATCCGTGTTTGCGACAAAGGTTTATGGAACCGCGGTCTTGCAAAAAGTGATTGAACAGTTGACACTGCCTATCGACTTCCTTTTGCTCTTTTCCTCATTGAGCTCGGTACTCGCTCCGACAGCACAGGTCGCGTACAGTGCAGCTAATGCCTTTCTGGATGCTTTTTCCAGGGCGAATACTAAAAAGGGTTTCTTCACACAAACAATTAATTGGGATACGTGGGAAGATACCGGAATGGCGAGCCTTTCATCATCATTTCGTCCAGACAGCTCTGTGCTTCCTGGAATTTCGTATAAGGAGATGGAGCACCCATTCTTCCAGTATTTCGTGAAAGAAAATACGGGGCGTACGACTTACGTTTCTCATTTTCAGACGAACAAAGACTGGGTTTTGGATGAACATCGGGTAGGAGACAGAGCCGTGCTCCCAGGGACTTGTTATGTGGAAATGGCATGCGCCGCCTATGAAGCTTTGAACCCCAACTTAGAAACTGCCATGCACATCCAAGATGTGTTTTTTTTGACGCCACTTGTATTGCAAGACGGCGCCGATATTTATGTCCGAACCGTATTGATACGAGAAAATAACGGTTATCAGTTTACGATCGAAAGTGATTCGGGCACTCAAAACGCTAGCTGGATCACACATGCACGCGGTCATATTGGCGTAGGGCGCATCCATCCCCGTGATTATCAACTCACGGCCATCAGCGATGCCTGCGATCAAAACAATTATGGCAAAAACGATTACAATAACCTGCGGGAAAGTAAATTGACGTACGGGCCACGCTGGAACAGCTATTCCTGGGGGAAATTCACTTCACAGCAAGGACTGTCTCTTATCGAGCTGCCACAAGAGTTTGTGGGGGATGTAGTTTCGTATCATTTCCATCCGGCTATTATCGACGTTGCTTTGGTTCATATGGATCATGCCAAAACGAGCGGCGGCGAATACGTACCGTTTTCGTTCAAAAGCATCATTATCCACGGAAAAGTGCCGGAAAAAGTGTACAGTCATATTCGTTGCCAGTCAGCGACTCAGCCGACCAACAAAATCGTGGAGTTTGATCTGACGATTATGGATGAACAGGGGAGGGGCATCATTGAAATAGAGGGCTACCAGGTGGCAGCAGTCACCTCGGATCATCAGACAGACAGCCCGGGCCTGCCGATGGCTAAGACAGTCCCTGACCGCTCGCAAGAAGAATCGCTATCTAATTCGGTCACGTCTCTGACTCCAGAAGAAGGACTCATGCTTTTTCATACTGCACTCGCTACTGGATATCACCAACTCATCGTATCAACAGTAGATTTGCCGAAACGCCTCGAAGCATACAAACAGGAGAAAGTGACCGCATTTGATCAAAGCAGCAGCTTGTCTTCTGCGTTCGACAAGACTGTTGCCAACAAACAGAGTCTATCGCTAGAAGAAGTGGAAGGGATCATTACAAGTATTTGGCAGGCTGTGTTGGGCCATGAACATATTTCCGGTGACGCTGACTTTTTTGAGCTTGGGGGAGACTCGCTAAAAGTATTGACGGTTGCCGAGCGACTGTATCAAGCAAGCAACATAAAAATCCCGATCACGGTATTTTTTCATTCAACCACAGTGGAGAAGCTGGCGCGATATATTATGGATACGTATCATATCGCACAGGAATATACGGGGATTAAGAAAACTGCTCCGCAAGCATACTATCCCTTGTCTTCTGCACAAAAACGGCTGTTTTTCCAGCAGCAGGTTCAACCAGATAACATCGCTTACAACATTCCGGAAATTACCTACATGGAAGGAGATTTCGATCTTGGCAAATTGCAATACGCCTTTGAGCAAATCATTCAGAGGCACGCCATTTTACGGACAGGCTTTGACGTCATAGATGGCGAAATTGTACAGATCATTGCAGACGAGGTCCGATTACAAGTGGAGTACGTAGTTATGGTGGAAGGGGAATTACAACAGGCGGTTGAACAATTTATGCAGCCTTTTGACTTGCGGCACCCTCCTTTAATGCGTGTAAAAGTGATCCGGTACGAAACACAAAAATATGTATGGCTATTTGATATCCACCATATTGTCGCGGATAATATCTCCGTTTCGATTTTGCAGAACGAGTTGATCCAGTTCTACAATGGTCAGTCCGAGGACCTGCAAGCCGTCACGTTGAATTATGTGGATTTTGTTGCGTGGCAAAATGAAATGATTAGACGAGGGGAATATGACAAACAAACAGAGTACTGGCTGCAGCAATTATCTGGTAAAGTGCAGGATGTATTGCTTCCAACCGATTTTCCACGACCGTCTGTGCTAAGCTATCGCGGCGATATTTATTCGTTCTATATAGAAGAAGAGTTAACTGCGAAGCTGAAAGCGGGCATGAAGAGAAACACGACAACTTTGTTTATGAACATGCTGGCTATCTTCAACGTATTACTGCAGAAATATACAGGGCAAGAAGAGATGATTATTGGAGCGAGCCTCGCCGGAAGAAATCACGTTGATCTGGCACAAATGGTTGGTATGTTTGCCAATGTGCTGCCTTTCTATTCTCGGCTTGAGACAAGCGCCAGCTTTCAGGATTATCTGGTGGAAGTAAAAGAGAAAAGTCTGCAACTCTTTGAGAATCAGGATGTGCAGTTTGAAATTTTGGTGGAAAAATTGGGGCTGACTCATCAGTTAAGTACCCATCCATTATTCACAGTCATGCTCGTGCTGCCAGATTTCAAGCCAGCCGAAATTACGATGAATCAAGTCAGAATCAAGCGCTATCCTTTCCGTAATCCTTCATCGAAATTCGATTTGACCCTCTGGGTCTACGATTATGAGCATAGAATCGAATTGCGTATGGAATATTCGACAGATTTGTTTACCCGAAAAACGATAAAAACAATGACCGGCCATTTTCTGGACATTGCCAAGCAAGTAGTCGAGAATCCGGACATGTTGGTAAAAGACATTAGACTGGATGCAGGTCTTGTGAAAGCAAGGGCAGAAGCACTGCTGCAAGATGGAAACGATTTCGTTTTCTAAGCAATCGAAAGCATAGGGGTGGTAGCATATGGGAGGTAATTTCTATACGAACGTGTCATATTTAAATGATGTATATAAAAAAGAGTATGAGTATTGGCAGGAAAAGATGGCAGGCACGGTAGAGAAGAGCTGCTTTTTTGACGGCAAAAAAGACGCTCAAGGGCCAGAGTCTCATATGGAATCGATAGACTATACCCTCCCAGGTGATTATGCCAATCGACTGGTAAAAATAAGCAACCATTCCGATGCTAGATTGCATGTATTGCTGCTGGCGTATACAGGCATATTGCTCATGAAGCATACGGGACAAACAGATATTGTGTTGGGCACAAGCATCTACCGACAACAAGCGGAAGAGGAATTTATCAATACCATACTTCCGATTCGGATAACGGTCACCAATGAAATGAGTCTGATTGAGGTGATCAGCCAAGTCAAACAAATCGTTTCAGAAGCGATCGAACATCAAAACTATCCAATCGAGTTAATCTTGAAAAACGGCAATCAAGATTTGGACTTTCTGGACGTCTCCGTTATTTTAGAAAACATTCAAGATCCGCAATATCTCGCCAAAGCGTCTTCCAATCTTGTCCTGGTGTTTGACAGGAAGCTGGAAGAACTCAGCGCTCGCATTCATTACAATGCCTCGCTCTACCATAAAGAGATGGTCGAGGTTCTGATGGAGAACTTGTTGGTTTTGTTGGAAAATTCGATTAATAATCCAAAAACACCTCTGAAAGAGCTTACCATCCTCACAAAGAGAGATTGGGAGATACTCACGCAGATCAATGAGACGGCTGCCCATTTTCCGGAAAAGGCGACCATCCCGTCTCTTTTTGAGGAATGTGTCAGAACCTATCCGAACCATACAGCAGTTGTTTTTGAAAAAGAGCAGTTGTCTTATGAACAATTGAATCAAAAAGCGAATCAATTGGCCCATTATTTACGGGAGCGAGGAGTAACCACGGAATCGATCGTTGCTCTTCTCATGCCGCCTTCTATAGAAATGCTCATAGGCATCTTAGCCATAGGAAAAGCGGGGGGAGCGTACTTGCCGATCGACCCGGACCTTCCAGCACACAGAATGGAATATATGTTAAAAGATAGCCAGGCTGCACATATCCTCACACAAACATCACAGGAGCTCGTCAGCCATTTTAGCGGTGAAGTGATGTTTGTCGACGATAACAAACTGCTTCTTTATCCCGATACCAATCTTGAGCCCGTTCATGATCCGAATCATCTGGCCTACATTATTTATACTTCCGGAACAACAGGTAACCCCAAAGGAGTCATGATCGAGCACAGAAATGTGGTTCGTTTGTTTTTCCATGAAAATAACAGGTTTGATTTTACCTGTCACGATACTTGGGTGCTGTTTCACTCGTTCGGGTTCGATTTTTCTGTTTGGGAGATTTTTGGGGCATTGCTTCATGGAGGCAAGTTGGTGGTGCTCCCCCATTTGCAAAAAAGAGATTACCGGCAATTGGTACAGCGATTAAGAGAAGAAAAGGTAACGATTTGGAACCAGACTCCCTCTTCCTTTTACCAGTTTATTGAGGAAGAGCTGAAAACGCCTAACAAAGGACTCTGCTTGCGGTATGTCATTTTTGGTGGGGAGGCTCTACTACCTGCGAAGCTTGCTGCTTGGCATGACAAATATCCCGAAACCAAACTGATCAATATGTACGGCATCACGGAAACGACCGTCCATACAACCTATAAAGAAGTGACCTCACAACAGATTCGAGAGAATAAAAAGCTGATCGGCGTCCCTTTTTCTACTGTCCAATTGTATGTATGTAACCGACAAGGCGAAACGGTGCCAATCGGAGTCGTCGGGGAAATGTGGATTGGCGGCGAAGGGGTCGCTCGTGGCTATTTAAACAAACCTGAATTGACGAAGGAACGGTTTCAGCTTCGCCAAATTGGAGACCGGATGGAACGCCTCTATTGCTCTGGCGATTTGGGCAGGTATTTGCCTAATGGGGAAGTAGAATACATCGGGCGCCGTGACAAACAGGTAAAAATCCGCGGATTTCGGATCGAACTGGATGAAGTGCGTTCTCATCTTTTAACCATGGAAACGATTCAAGAGGCAGTGGTGATGGCGCGGGAAATCGAAGAAGATACCAAAATTCTTTGTGCCTATGTGGTAATGAAAGAGAAGAAGGAAGACCGCTTCGATCCGGTGGAAATCAGGCAATATCTGCAAACGCGGGTCGCCGATTATATGATTCCGTCCTTCATCCTTCAGCTCGAAAGCATACCGTTAACGATTAATGGAAAAGTGGATGATACCCAACTCCGCCAAATGGAATTCAAGCAGAGCGGAAAGCATGAATTCGTTCAACCGAACACGGATATGGAAAAAAAGATAGCCGAAGTGTGGAGCAAGGTTCTCAGAACCGATCCAATCGGCATTCATTCTACGATCTTTGATTTAGGTGGAACTTCTTTTGATGTGATTAAAATCAGCAAGGAATTGACTGATCAGTTAGGGCAAGAGATATCAGTCGTCACGCTGTTTACTTACCCCACTGTCAGCATGCTAGCAAAGGTATTGGAAGCTGAGGTCACTGTCCAGAAGTTGCAAGTCGACGCCCGACTCGATTCTATCGAAGAAGGGAAAAGAACGAGAATGCAAAAATTACGTCTGTTAAAAAAGTAGGGATGATATGGGACACCAATACAATGGTTTGGAAATTGCAGTAATCGGCCTGTCGGGGAGATTTCCAGGAGCGAACACGATTGCGGCGTACTGGGAAAACTTGAAAAATGGGGTTCATTCCATCCAAACATTTTCGGAAGCCGAGCTAATCGAGGCTGGTGTAGATCCGAAAGCAATCAATAGTGAAGAATACGTCAAGGCAAAGGGGTATCTGGAGAGCGGGAATCGCTTCGATGCCCATTTTTTTGATTATACGCCACTGGAAGCGGAGCTCATGGACCCGCAAATGAAAGTCTTTCATGAGTGCATCTGGGAAGCACTGGAGGATGCCGGCTATGCTGCCCAGGTTGACCAAAAGCTGATTGGTCTATTCGCGGGAGCTTCGCCGAACCATATGTGGGAAGGACTTATGAGCCTGTCAGGAAAAAGTGAAGCTATCGGCCACTGGGCAGCCACTCAGCTCGTGGATAAAGACTATTTGAGCTTGCGGATCGCTCACAAATTAAATCTCAAAGGGCCTGCCTTGACGATTTATACCGCTTGCTCGACTTCGCTAGTTGCTGTTCATATGGCGGCTCAATCGCTCCTGAACGGCGAATGCGATATGGCTTTGGCTGGCGGGGTTACTGTCACACTTCCTGGAAAAAGCGGGTATGTTTATCAGGAAGGGATGATCTTATCTCCAGACGGCAAATGCAAGGCGTTTGATGCGAATGGAAAGGGCATCGTTGGCGGAGATGGAGCAGGAGTTGTTGTATTAAAGAGATTGCAAGATGCCATAGACGATCGTGATCAGATATATGCAGTGATCAAAGGCTCCGCTATCAACAATGACGGTATGCAAAAAAACGGGTTTACAGCCCCGAGCACCCTCGGACAAGCGGAAGTAATCCGAACCGCTCTCAAAGTTGCGGAAGTGACGCCAGAGAGCGTTGATTACATTGAATGCCATGGTACAGGGACACCGCTTGGCGATCCCATTGAGCTGGAAGCCCTGGAGCTCGCCTATCAACCTTCTCAGAAGCATTCGTGCGCACTTGGCTCGGTAAAGGCAAACATTGGACATTTGGATAGCGCAGCCGGAATCGCTTCCTTCATCAAAACAGTGCTGTCCATCAAGCATCGCATGCTTCCGCCTTCCCTGCATTTTCAAACCCCGAATCCTCATTTAAACGTGATTGAAAAGGGGTTTTACATCAACGATAAGCTGACAGAATGGAAGAAATCGCACGAGCCTATCCGGGCGGGGATCAGCGCTTTTGGAATCGGGGGGACAAATGCTCATGTGATTATCGAGGAAGCCCCAGCCTCGCCAGAATCAACTACTGGACGGAAATGGCAACTGATTCTGCTCTCTGCAAAAACAGAGCAAGCCCTGGAGCGATATAAGCAAAATGTTGAGGACTATATACATGCAAATCTGGATGTACGTCTTGAAGATATTGCCTATTCGCTACAGGTGGGCCGTAAGCATTTTCCGTTTCGAGAGGTAGCACTTTGCAACCCGACAGTAGCGGAACCGGTCCGCTTTTCAGCGGGCAAGTGTAAGGCGGGTCTAGCAAAGCAGAATCTTCCTGTCATTTTCGTGTACCCTGATTTTTCCGATGACAACTGGGGAGATAGTGAATTTGCAGAAATCGTCCAATTATGTCAAGAAGAGCCTACGGTCAAACGGATCATAGAGCAAGCGCTGCTCCTCCTGAATCGGCAAGCATCAGGACGAGCGGATACGCTAAAAACGGAGCACCTGCGTGAGGAAAAGTATGGCGACGTTGTGCGCTTTATTCTCTACTATGCCATTACGATGTTGTTCAGAGAATGGGGTATCAAGCCGGAGGGCACGCTTGGATACGGAAAGGGCAAACTGCTGGTCGATTGCTTGACTGGCGGTCTTTCCTTCGAAGAGGCTATCTTCGCACTGGTAGATAAACCGGCGCTTGACACCTTTGTCCACTCGGAGAACAATCGTGACATTTCCAATCCAGAAGCCATTTATATGTACTTTGGTTCAACCAAAGATGAGCAGACGAGCAGTAAGCAAATGGAAACCGATACGATACATATTTGGCTGGAGAAGATGAATTCGTATACCATCCTGGATGCCTTAGGGACCATGTGGCTATATGGCAAGGAAATGGATTGGAATGAATTTTATAAACACGAGCAGCGAAATCGCGTCTCCTTGCCCACCTATTCATTTGAACCCCAGGAATTCCCGGTAGAGAGAGACCTGTTCCAATTTGAGCAGTTCACCTGTCGTCATCTGCACAGCGAGAGCAAAACGGCCAAAAGAAGGGAAGACATCCGCAAGTGGTTTTATGTACCTGCTTGGGAGAGCTCCCATCTGCCAAGCTATGCGGAGGGAACCTATTCTCATGGCGCGACCTGGCTTATTTTCAATGACAAGACAGGTTTGGGAGAAGCGTTGTCCAACGAGTTAAGGGAACATGACGTTAGGTATATCCTTGTCGATCAAGCGGAGCACTTCCAAAAAGTAGCGACGGACCATTACATGGTAAATCCGCAAAATCCGAAAGAATTAGACCGCTTGTTGGAAAATCTAGAGGTAGTACCGGAGTACATCTGCTATCTTTGGACGGTGACTCCTCCTATCGAGCTAGAGTTGGCAGTCGTTGACTCCAGTCAGCAGTTGTTTCTCTACAACCTCTTACAGATTGCCCAATACATAGGAAGCAAGGCCGGCAGCAAAGATACTCGGTTACAAATCGTGACAAACGGGTTGTATTCCGTTACCCAAGAAGAACAGATATGCCCGATGAAGGCGGTATTGCTGGGAGCAAGTAAAATCATTCCTTACGAGTACCCTGGTAGCAAGGTTTGCACTGTCGATATCGAGCTTTCAGAAGGAAACAACCTGCAAAATAGTTACATGGCTTCAAAATTGATTCGGGAATTTCATTTTGATTTTCCGCACAAGCAAGTGGCTTATCGTGGCAAAAGCAGGTGGATTGAATCGGTTCGAGAGCCTGTCCTAGTGAAACAACCTGGAAAGCTTGCACTTCTGAAGGAGAACCTTGTCTGCTTGATCACAGGCGGATTAGGAGGAATGGGCTTTGCGATGGTAGAGTATTTGGCAAGACAGTATAAGGCCCGGCTGGTTTTAGTGGGACGTTCCCCTTTTCCTCCTAGACAGGAATGGGAGCAATGGCTGAAGGAAAAACCTGATCATAGGCTATCAAACACCATTCGTACGATCCTGTCATTGGAACAGGCAGGGGCAATGATCAACGTATACAGTGTGGACATATCTGATTACTCCTCCATGCAAAAAGTCATTCACGAAGCGGAAGCGCAGTTTGGGCCAATTACTGGTATCTTGCACACAGCGGGAGTCCCGGATTATGCAGGCGTCATTCAAAGAAGAACAAAAGAAATGACGGACCCAATCCTACTCCCGAAGGTACAGGGAACCATCGTGCTGGATACGCTTTTTATGGGACGAACGCTCGATTTCTTTCTATTGTTTTCGTCGATCGGCAACTACATTTACGGACGCAAATTCGGCCAAGTGGGATATAACGCAGCAAATGAATTTTTGGATGCGTTCGTCGCTTATCGCTTGCAGAATCGACCTGGCTTTACGGCGTCCATCAACTGGAACGATTGGGCGCAAGTAGGGATGTCTGTCACTGCCATGGAAAAAAATCGCGGCATGAACAGACAAGTCAACGAGCAGCAGTTTGAGGAAGAAGCGATTACACCGCAAAACGGTGTAGAAGTGCTGCAATATATTCTGGAAAACCAATTCACTCGGGCTATTGTCTCTGTCCTTGATCTTCCTGCCTTGATGGAGGAAAGCAATCAGCTTCGCGAAGAATCCATCCTGGAAAAAGAAGCGGCAGTAGCTGCCCAAACAGAACTGATTCCCGAAAAAATCAGCAGTGCAATGCTGTCTGAAGCAGAGCTGGAGCAGACCATAGCGGACATATGGCGTAGTGTATTGGGAACTACATCGATTGGCAGTGATGAAGACTTCTTTAGCCTGGGAGGGGATTCGCTTAAAGCCATTACGATTATTGCCCTTCTCTATAAAAAACTGGATGTAAAACTCCCTCTACCGACTTTTTTCAACAAGCCTACAATTGGAGACATCGCTCGTTTTATTCGCGAGGCAGACCGAACGGATTTTTCACAGATTAAAAAGGCAGTGAAAAAACCGGGATATCCTTTGACTTCCGGGCAAAAAAGACTTTATTTTCTCAGTCAAATGGAAGTTGAGAATAAGCAGTACAACAATATTATTGCGTTGCGTGTGAAGGGGCCGCTGTCCTACGAAAAATTGGAAAAAAGCTTGAATGAGCTCATTCGCAGGCATGAAAGCTTGCGCACTTCGTTCCGACGAATCGATGGGGAACTGTTACAGGTTATCCATGAACCTTTCTTATTTACCCCTGATTACAGGGAAATCAATGAACCAATAAACGACGCACACATCGAAGCGTGGATACAATCCTTTGATTTAGAGGTTGCTCCTGCATGGAAGGTGGGGATTTTTAAAGAGAGCGAGCAAAATCATCTTCTTGTCTTTAATATCCACCATATCATCACAGATGGCACATCCAATGCGATCCTGATCGAAGAGTTTACTGCTCTTTACCAAAATGATGTACAGTCGGCAGGCTTGGCCGCCTTATCGATTCAGTACAAGGATTATGCTGAATGGCAAAAGGAAAAGACAACACTTGACAGTCATCAAGCTGACCAGAAGTATTGGACAGACATGTTTACTGGAGAAATTCCGCTGCTCGATTTACCGACAGATTTTTCTCGTCCAGCATTCAAAACCTACCGCGGTAGCATGGAGATGTTTTCTATACCGCAAAATCAGGCAGAAGAAATAAAGAAAATCGCTGCCGCTCATGAAGTGACGCTTTATATGGTGTTGCTTGCTGCTTGGAAAGTTCTTTTGGCAAAGCTGAGCGATCAGGAAGATATAATCGTAGGAATTCCTACTTCGGGCAGGAATCACAGTGATATCCAAAATGTGGTGGGCATGTTTGTTCAGACGCTGCCAGTCAGAAGTTCTGTAAGCAAAGAAATGAGCTTTGCAGAACTGCTAAGTGAGCTCAAAGTGAATATGTCCCATGCGCTGGAGCATCAAGATTATCCATTCGAAGAGCTCGTCAGCCAGGTGGAGCTTTCTCGAGATTTTGGCCGAAATCCTCTGTTTGATGTGATGTTTACCTTTCAAAACGCCCGTCATCAGGGGAGCAGCGCGCACGTCCCGTTTGAGGGAGTGCAAATAGAGTCGTATTCATTTAAAGCAAACTCATCTCGGTTTGATTTGACATTGGATGGCGAGGAACGGGAGGGCGAGCTGTTTTTTACTGTA
The DNA here is from genome assembly GCF_001039275.2 of Brevibacillus brevis. Classification (NCBI taxonomy): domain Bacteria; kingdom Bacillati; phylum Bacillota; class Bacilli; order Caryophanales; family Paenibacillaceae; genus Brevibacillus; species Brevibacillus brevis. The sequence continues at coordinate 3,283,480 of NZ_CP030117.1, read as the reverse complement.
GAGTATTCTACTGATTTGTTTACAAAAGAAACTGTCTCCCGTTTTATTCGCTATTTCCAAAAGATCATGCAAGAGGTGCTTGCCCAGCCAAAGCAAAAAATTAGCCAAATTCATTTGGTAGATGCCCAAGAGCTGGAGCTATTGTTGGCTGGGTTTAATCAGACATCGGGTGAATATCCAGAGCATCTTGTGGTGCACCAGCTTTTTGAGACGATGGTTGAAAAGTATCCCGACAAGCCAGCAGTAACGTTCCAAAATCAAACGATGACGTACCGTGAGCTAAACGGAAGGGCCAATCAAGTGGCCTATACACTAAAATCACATGGTGTCGGTCCAAATAAGTTGGTTGCCCTCATTACTACCCGTTCGTTCGATATGATGGTTGGACTCTTGGCTATTAGCAAAGCGGGTGGGGCGTATTTGCCTGTCGATCCGAGCCTGCCACATAACAGAATTGATTACATGCTCGAAGACGGCCACGTGCAAGTTATTTTGACCAATACAAATGTGGAGACAACAGACGATCGCAAGGTTATTGACATGCGCGATCCACAAATTCATATGAACCCTCTTGATTCGCTGCCGATTGAGAATAACAGCAGGGATGTAGCGTATTGCATGTATACCTCGGGAACAACCGGCTTTCCCAAAGGGATTTTAATCGAGCATCGGGCGTTAATGAATTTCCTGCACGGAATCACGGATGTACTGACCTTGCGGGAAACTGAGAGGTTTTTATCGTTAACAACAGTTTCTTTCGATATTTTCTGGTTAGAGAGTATCCTGCCGCTTTTAACCGGTCATCATGTAGTCATTGCCGATGAAGAAAGTCAGCGAGATATTCGTTCGTTAGCCAGCCTAGTCAGAAGCGAGGAAATTACGGTGATGCAAACCACACCGTCACGGTTAAAACTGTTGTTGGCTGAGCCGGATTTAGCGGAGCAGCTGAGTCGCTTGCGTTACTTGCTGATCGGGGGAGAAGCTTTGCCGCTTTCGGTGGCAAATCAAGCGCTTAGATTGTTGAAAAATGGACGCGTCTACAACCTTTATGGCCCTACAGAAACGACGATTTGGTCCACGATTGAGGAAGTGACGGAAGATCATCCGGTCACGATCGGTAGACCGCTCAAGAATACCCAAGTCTATATCCTCAACCAGGAGATGGTCCCGCAGCCAATCGGGGTTCCTGGCATGCTGTATATCGGTGGACACGGTTTAGCGCGGGGTTATCAGAACAAACCGGAGCTGTCCCATGAGAAATTTACGGAAAACCCGTTTCGGCCAGGCGAAAAAATTTATGGTACTGGTGACATGGCAAGATGGACGGCGAACGGCTTGATCGAATATTTGGGAAGAAAAGATTTTCAGGCAAAAATACGGGGCTATCGAATTGAAATGAGTGAAATAGAAAAGCTGCTTGATGCCCATCCTGCTATTGAAAAAGCAGTCGTCCATGTACAACAAGATGCTCATCACGAGCAAATGCTTATCGCCTATTTCACATCTGCCCATGCTGAATCTAGCTATGAACTCCGCGAGTATTTGCGTAAACTTGTCCCAGAATATATGATTCCTCAATCCTTCATGAGGATAGAGAAGATTCCCCTTACGCTCAACGGCAAGATTGACTGGAAGTCGCTTCCGTCGGTAACTGGGGTAGTGGAGGAGCAAAAGGGCCTTGTTGGACCGAGTGACGAGGTGGAAGCGAAGCTATATGAAATTTGGCAGAAAGTGTTGCGAATCGAAAACTTTGGAGTTCGGGAAAGATTTTTTGAATTGGGCGGAAATTCCATCCAAATCATGCAGCTTGTGTATGAAATTAACAATTGTTTCTCTGGTTCCTTACAGTTTAAACACTTTATCGAACTACAAACCATCGAGGCGATTGCCCGTTTTATCCGAGAATCGATTCAGGAAGAGCGGGAGTCAGAATTGCCGGTACTGACACCTGACTTTAGCCAAATGCATGAACCGTTTCCTTTAACGAATGTCCAAATGGCCTATTATTTGGGCAGAAGCAGCAGGTTTGAGTTAGGCGGAATTTCTACACATGCGTATCAAGAGGTCGTAACGACGCTCGATATTCATCGACTCAATCATTGCTTGAATATTTTGATCCGCAGGCATCCCGCGCTTCGGACGATCTTTTTGGAAGACGCCCGTCAGCAGATTATGGCAGAAGTACCCGAATACCGCATAGACATACGCGATCTGCAGGCTTGCGGAAATGTTGAAAAAGCCGAGATGATCAAGAAAGAAAGAGAACGGATGTCCCACGCTATTTTCCGTCCGGATCAATGGCCTCTATTTGAAATCAAAGCGTTTCGCTTGTCTGAGCAAGAGAGTCTTTTATGCCTCAGTTTTGATTTGCTCATCATGGATGCCTATAGTCTGGAGATCTTAGGAAAAGAAATACAAGAGCTTTATCAGGACGATGCAGCGAAGCTCGATGATTTGTCTATTTCCTTCCGGGATTATATGATCGGTTATCAACAATTAAAAAACAGCAAGTGGTACTCGCAAGACAAGGAGTACTGGATGGCCAAGCTGCCCGATTTCCCACTAGCTCCAGAAATTCCGTTACGGGTCCAACCTATGCACGTTAAAAATCCGTATTTTCAAAGAAAATCAAAACGATATGCGGAAAAGAGCTGGCAGCAGTTAAAGAAAGTGGCCCAGAAGCACAATTTGACCCCTTCGACTGTTTTATGCACGGCGTATACAGAGGTCCTGGCGAATTGGAGCAATCAAGTGGCATTCAGCCTCAATTTGACGTTGTTTAATCGACTCCCGATGCACCCGGATGTGGACAAACTCATTGGAGATTTTACTTCCGTGATTGTAGTTGACGTGCATTTGAATCCGAACGATTCGTTCTGGGGGAAAGCAGGCAAAGTACAGCAAACGCTGATGGAGGCGCTCGCTCATCGCCATTTTGATGGAATTGATCTGATGCGGGAAATCAGTAAGCAAAGAGAAATGAGCAACAAAGCCCTCATGCCGGTCGTTTTTACTAGTGCTTTGTTTGAAAATGGAGACAGCGGCCAGCAAGCTGATGTCCTTGTGGAGAATTCATCCGAAAGGGAGAACCAAACAAACGGAATTACACAAACTTCTCAAGTCTATCTGGATAATCAGGTGGCGCTCATCAATGGGAACATGGTAATCAACTGGGACTATATCAGTGAATTGTTTGATCCTGTGGTGATCGATACCATGTTTAAACAGTATCTGGCCAGAATCGATGCCATTTTGAACGATGAAGCCGAAAAACAGCTGGCCTGGGTATCCGAGACCGACAAAGAAGCAATTTTCACATACAACGATACTGCCACTCCTATTCCGAGAAAAACGTTGCACGGGCTGTTTGAAGAAACGGTTGCACAAACTCCCTATGCCGTGGCGATAGAAGATGCACAGGAGAGCATCACTTACCTAGACCTTGACGAGCAAGCAAACAAAGTGGCTAATTACTTGCAGCAAATCGGCGTAGGCGCGGGAGACCTCATTGGGGTTATTGCCAAACGGGAAATAGTCACCTTTGCACATCTGTTAGGTGTCCTAAAAAGCGGTGCCGCCTATGTACCTATTGACCCTGACTACCCGTTAGAGCGCGTAGATTACATTCAGAGACACAGTCAATGCAAATTCGTGTTGGAACCTGATTTTTACGTGAAGAACGAGATCGATCGCTATCCAAAGAACCATCCATCATTCGCTGAACAGCCGGAGCACCTGGCATACGTTATTTATACATCGGGAAGCACGGGGAATCCCAAAGGGGTCATGATCAGACACGAAGCCGCAGCCAATACCGTTCTGGATATCAATCAAAAGTTTGAGGTTGCGACCCACGATCGTATTCTAGGTGTGTCTTCCCTCTGCTTTGATTTGTCCGTCTATGATATTTTTGGAGCATTCGCAGCAGGAGCTACGCTCGTGCTGGTGAAAGATCAGAAGAACATCACGCAGCTTGCCGACACCCTAAAAGACAAAAAAATAACGATATGGAATTCTGTCCCTGCCATTATGGATCGGGTGGTAGCGGAGAAAAAGGACCGTGGCAGCGAATATAGTGATGGACAGCTTCGTCTTGTGATGCTGAGCGGCGACTGGATTCCGCTTACATTGCCGACAACGATCAATGAAAGGTTCCCTACCGCAAAAGTAGTCAGTCTAGGTGGAGCTACAGAGGCTTCCATTTGGTCGATTTATTATCCGATCGACGAGGTAGATCCCCAGTGGAAGAGCATCTATTATGGAAAACCGTTAGCTAACCAGCAGTTCTATGTACTCAATTCGCAGATGCAGCTTTGCCCGATTGCAGTGCCGGGTGAACTTTACATTGGGGGGAAAGGGGTTGCGGACGGTTATCTTCATGATGCGGAAAAGACCAATCAATCCTTTATTCATCATCCAGAATTCGGATATGTCTATAAAACGGGGGATTATGGAGTATTGCACCGCAATGGGCTGATCGAATTTTTGGGAAGAAAGGATCAGCAGGTAAAAATTGGCGGTTATAGAATAGAATTAGGAGAAATCGAATCGCGGTTGCTAAGTATAGAAGCGGTGAGAAATGCAGTTGTTTTGGTGGCGGGGGAGGCAGACAAACGGTTGTATGCGTATCTCGTGCCAGAAACAGCGCCGCAGGATCAAGAAACATTCATGAATGAGATTAGGACAAGCTTGGCTAAAGCCTTGCCAGATTACATGATACCGTATCACTTTATTATGGTGGAACAATTGCCGCTGACTGCTAATGGGAAAGTAGATATGCAAACTCTCCTGAAGCTGAAGCCAACCAGCACAAGCAACGGGACAGCATACGTAGCTCCTCGGAACGTAGCGGAAGAGAAGATTGTCAACGTGATTCAAGAGGTTTTGGAAACCGATCATGTAGGTGTGCTCGACAACTTTTTTGAGATGGGTATGAATTCCATCCAGATCGGAATGATTAACACCAAGCTGAAACAGGTATTTGAAAGGGAAATCCCAATTCTCACCATGTTTGAGTACGCGAATATTAACGCGCTTGCCTCTTATTTGACGGGAGACAGTCACGATCAACAGGATGAAGAGCAGGACGAAACCATGGTTGCCCGGAACCAAGGAAGAGAACGGATCAAACAAAGAAACGCCAAAAGAAGGAGGACGCCTGAAAGTGAATAAAGCCGAACTGCTGCAATATTATACGAAATTTACTCCTTACACGGATCCCGGCGAATACGGCTATCTCTTTCATGAGTTGCCCCGAGGCTTGCCAGAACTTTGCCACCTCATCAAATGCCAATTGATTCACCCCTCAATGATAAAAAAAGTAAGACATTCGCTTACGCATTTTACAAAAAACGAAGACGAGAAGTTTTATCAGGTAACAGAAATGCTTGAGGCTCTGGTAGAACGCAACGCAGATGGCATTACGTTTGACCGATTGCCAAGTGAGAGATTACTTATTTCTTGCCGATTCCATTCTTTGCTCCTGATTTCTATGCTTCGCTCCCAAGGGATCCCGGTGCGCTGCCGCGTCGGATTTGCAAGCTACCTTTCCGAGAATCACCGAAAATATATCGATCACTGGATTTGCGAAGTGTGGGATGATACCGAGAAACGATGGATCAGAGTAGACCCCGATTTGGAACTCATCGATATTCAGGGCGATGAGTTCCTGATGGCCGGTGATGCCTGGTTGATGGCTCGTGACAAAGAAATCAATCCACAGCTATTTGGGGTCAAGAAATCTTGGGGGATGCACTATATTAGAAATAATCTCTGCTATGACCTGAATGCCATTCTCGGCAACGAATTAAGATACTGGGATTATCCTCCGCTATGCCAAAAAGAGATGGACGAGCTGGACTGGGAAGAGTTGCAATTACTCGATGAGATCGCTCTTTATTTGCAAGACCCCGATGAAAATCACGATCAACTGCAAGCATTGTTTTTGGAGCATGATTTCCTTCATTTCAAGGGATAAGGCAATTGTTCGAAAAAACTCTAAGCGGTGATAGATGATGGATAAATTGAAGAAGTATATTTACGAGCTGGTTGCAGCCAAGAAACTATCGGCCAAAGAAGCGACGGAATACATCGTGAGCCTGCAAAAAGCGAACGAAGCATTGAGCGATGAGGTCGCGATTATCGGCATATCTGGACGATTTCCTAAGGCGAATACAGTGCAGGAGTTTTGGGAAAATATTCGCGCGGGAAGAGAATGCCTGGATGATTTTCCTGTCCATCGCTTGGAAGATGGACGGGCCCTATTTTCCGATCAGCGATTTGATCACAAGCGCTTTAAAAAAGGCGGCTATTTGGATGAAATCAGTTTCTTCGATGCAGACATGTTTCGCATATCACCGAAGGAAGCTATGTCCATGGAGCCTTATCAACGAATCATGCTGGAACTTGCCTATGAGACCTTACTCAATGCCGGTTATGAGACACGGGATATCATAGGATCAAAGACAGGCGTATTTATCGGAAAAGATCATGTCACAGGGATTGAATACCGCAATTATGTGAGCCCGGATATTTTTAGCTTGACCGGCTCGTGGCCAGGGATATTAGCAAGCAGAATCTCGTATGCCTATAACCTGAAAGGACCGAGCGTTGTCTTTGATACGTCGTGTTCTTCCGGGTTGGTAGGCGTTCATTTTGCTTGCGAATCTTTGCGTAGAAATGAATGTGAGATGGCATTTGTGGGCGGCATCAGCGGCCTTTTCTATTTTCCTCCAATCAAGGAGGACGGATCACTGGATCAAGTTGAATCCGCCGAAGAAATGATTTGTGCGTTTGACAAAGATGCAAAGGGCACTGTATGGGGCGAGGGTGGCGGAGGGCTGCTTCTGAAGCCGTTGTCCAAGGCGCTCGCAGACAACGACATGATTTACGCGATCATAAAAGGCAGCGGGATCAACAACAACGGACTCTCCAAAGGTATTACGGCTCCAAATGGGGAGGCGCAGGAAGAGCTTCTAAAAAGCGTGTGGAAGCAAGCGCAGATCGATCCTGAGACCATTCGGTACATTGAAGCCCACGGGACAGGTACCGTGTTAGGGGATTCCATCGAATTGCAATCCATTATGAATGCCTTTCAATCCTTTACGACCAAAAAACAGTTTTGTGGTGTGGGCTCAGTCAAAACGAACATTGGGCATTTGGTTGGGGCTTCGGGGATTGTCTCTCTGATCAAAGCGGTAATGATGCTGAAACATGGAGAAATCCCACCTTCGCTTCATTTTCAAACACCCAGCCCTTACATTGACTTGGCAAACTCAGCTTTATTCGTCAATGATGTGCGAACAAAATTGGAGCAAAAGGATTATCCAACTCGGATCGGGATTAACTCGTTTGGATTTAGTGGGACCAATTGCCATATTCTGATCGAGGAACCACAAAGACTCGTACGTCAAAGCTACCACGGGCAAGACAGCTATATGCTGGTTTTATCGGCAAGTAGTGAGCAGAAACTGCTGGAGTCGGTCAAGGAGTACCAACAGTTTTTATTGGCAAACCGTAACGTACAGTTGAGCGATCTGTGCTTTACAGCAAGCACTTCCCGTAATCATTACACCCACCGAGTATCGATTATTTTCCACAGCTACCAAGATCTTTTGGTGAAATTGAACGGGATGAAAGTAGTAAACCGTGTATCCGAATGGAGTGAAAATCCTGACATTGGCTACCAGAGGCATGAGGTAGTGCCGGACAATAAGCAGGCCGTAGAGCCGTGGGAAATCCGGGAAGGTGAGAAAAAGTTTTTAGACAGACAAGCAAACGAAGCAATCAAGGAACTGATCGAGAAGAATGTGGACGAAAAGCTGATCTGGGGACAGGTTGCACAACTTTACATGAAGGGTGCTAGTATTGACTGGACAAAGCTTTATCGAGGAGGTCATAAGCTGCCTCTACCTGGAAATATACTGGAGCGGCAAAAATTTTGGCCGGTTGAAGCAAAGCCAAAGAAAATGGAAGAAGACCTTTATTATAAGACTGTCTGGATGGAAGAAACCCTTCCTACCTCTGACCTCCATCAGGAAACGGATGACAATACGATTTTGCTGATTGTCGATGAGAAGGATACGGCCAAGTGGCACCCGCATTTATTTGAAAAACTGCAAGCAAAGCGATTGATCATGGTAGAGATAGGAACACACTCTTTGCAAGTGACCCATGATCACTTCAAAGTTGCGCGTACGTATGAGGATATATCTGGATTCTGCGCGCAGCTCGATATTTCGTCACTGGATCAGATTCTCTTTATCGCTCCGACTACCCATGATCTGTCTGAGTCGTGGATAGAATTTCAATCGTCCATGAATCAAACAGCCGGGTCTTTGCTGCTTTTTACCAAAGCGCTGCACATGACTGGAAAGCTGACAAAAGAAATAGATGTTGCTTTAATCACGCAGAATGCACAAGCGGTGCAGATGGCCGTTGCGATCTGCAATCCTTTTCACCATATGCTCGTCGGACTGGGGAAATCCATTCGCCAGGAGAACTTCTGCCTGAATATACGCAATATTGATTGCAGCTCTGACAACTTGGAGTTGGATCTTCTATTAGCCGAAATTCAGCGAAAAAGCACATGTTACTCGGTGGCGTTGCGTCAAGGCCGCCGTTATATCGAGGTTATTCAAAAAGCAGATGTCTCAGGCACACAAGAAGATGAAACAACAATCGGAGCAGGCGATGTCTTCTTAATCACCGGTGGGTTGGGCCAACTAGGAACAGAAGTTTGCAAGTATCTGAGCCAAAAAAACAAAGTAAAGCTGATCGTACTAGGAAGGACAATGCTTCCGGACAAAGAGGCATGGCCAACCATTATTCGAGAACAGTCGGACAAAGATTTGATGAATAAAATGAATGCGATACTTGCCGTTGAGGCTTTGGGGTCCGTGCTTGACTATCAATGTGTGGACATATGCAACGAATCAGAAATGAAACGTTTGGTTCAGAACATTCAGGAGACACATGGGCAGCTTAATGGAATTATTCATTGTGCGGGGGTTGGAGTTGGGGACATAGAGGATTTTGGTATGAGCGAGCAAGAATTTGAACGAAGACATGCCGTGAAAACGTATGGAAGCTGGCTGTTATACACGCTCACGAAAGAGATGAACAAAGGCTTTACCATGTTCTTTTCGTCTGCAGTTTCTGTCACGGGGGGACGGGGTTCCCTTAGTTATGCCACAGGGAATGCCTTTTTGGACGGATTGGCGGAAGCTATCAAGCGACAGGGGAAAAAAGTCATCTCTATCAACTGGGCTACGTGGGAAACGACTGCTTCCAAGCTTTCCATGCAAGAAGAGAGACACGTTTTCCGTTTTCTGTCTACCCATCAGGCCTTGCAAGCACTCGATCATATTCTCCACAGGCAAATGTTCCGGACAATCGTCGGCAAACTTAATCATGCCAATGAACTGTTGGAGCTCGAACACGTATGGCCATTCCGTTTGGCAGATGAAGTGAAGCAAGAATTGTTCAAGGAGACTGCAAAACCGGGACGCGTTATCACTGCCACATCTGTGACACTCAAGGAGAAGGACGGATATACAGCGACCCAAAAAGAGTTGGCGCAATTATGGGCGGAGGTTCTTGGGCTAACCGCTATCAGCTTGTTCGACACTTTCCATCAATTGGGGGGTGATTCGATCCACGCTGCACAACTGTATAAACAGTGGAACGAGAAATACCCAGGCACGCTTCATGTAGCAGATATATACATGTACCCAACCATTTATGAAATGGCCAATTACTTGGATAGCAAAAAGACACCGCAGTCTACTGAGCTAACGATTGAATCCATCCTGGAAGGGTACAAGCAGAGTAGGTACTCGAAGGATGAGACAAAGAGATTATTGGCAGAATGGAATACGTTATCAACGGGGCAGTCTATACAGTCCGGACAAAATGACGAATACGCGATTATCGGATATGCATGTAAATTTCCACAGGCAGAGAATGCAGAGCAATTTTGGACAAATTTAACTTCGGGTATCAATGCTGTACGACCGTTTCCATCCTCCAGAAGAAAAGATACGGATCAGTATCTAACCGAAGACCAAGCATACTGCCAAGGCGGTTATCTGGAGAATATCGATAGCTTTGATTCAAGCTTTTTCCATATTGCTCCCAAAGAGGCAGAATTGATGGACCCTGAACAACGCCTCCTTTTGGAGAATGTGTATGAGGCCATTGAGAACAGCGGTCTTGGCGGGAAAAATCTTTTTGGAACCGAAACGGGTGTTTACATCGGTAAGGATACGACCGGACGCAATGAATACAACAACATGATCGACATTCAGCATCCATTGAAAGTAACTTCTGGATCGACTGGCATTCTCGCAAGTCGGATCGCGTACTTCCTGAATTTAAATGGTCCCTGCTTGGTTGTAGATACAGCATGCTCCTCCAGTCTGGCCGCCATGTGCTTGGCCACGCAAGCGTTGAAGCAGGGACAAATTGATGTGGCTATTGTTGCGGGGGTTTCATTGGCGTATCTTCCTACACAGCACAATCCCCTGATTGATTCTGCAGACGAAACAATTCGTCCTTTTGATGCCGGAGCAAACGGAACCATGTGGGGAGAAGGAGTAGGTACCATCGTGCTGAAGCGCTTGGATCAGGCTGTACAGGATAAGCACGTGATACATGCTGTTGTCAAAGGCTCCGCCATGAATAATAACGGAGCATCAAACGGAATCACTGCACCAAATGCGGACGCGCAGGAAAAAGCATTGGTAGAGGCATGGAGGACAGCCAATATCGATCCCGAAACGATTTCGTATATCGAAGCGCATGCCACTGGAACCAAATTGGGTGACCCGATTGAAATGAAGGGTATTTCCAATGCCTTCCGTAGATTTACGAATAAAAAGCAATTTTGCGGTGTAGGCACGGTAAAAGCCAACATCGGTCACTTGGTGGGGGCCTCGGGGATGGCTTCCGTCATAAAGATGATTCTGGCATTTAAATATAAGCAGTTGCCCCCGGTAGCACACTTTAAGCATCCGAATCCGTTCATCGAATTTGCGGATTCTCCTATTTTTGTCAATGACAAGCTACAGGAGTGGAACGTATCAGGCACACCGCGCAGATGTGGAATCAGTTCCTTTGGGTTTAGTGGGACGAATTGCCATATTCTGTTGGAAGAACCCCCTCCCTCTGCTGTGGAGAACGTAGGCAATCAAGGCTGGAACCTTCTGACTTTATCGGCGAAAACGAAATCAGCTTTACGTGCACTGATCAGCCGCTACACCAAATATCTCAACACGACGAAGGCAGTCGATTCCCAAAATCTATGCTATACAGCCAACACAACTCGTGGACACTATGAGCACCGGGTGGCCATCCTCTTTAAGCACCAGGCCGAACTCCGGGAAAAATGCAGATCCTTGGATGGGAAAGGGCTTGAAAATACGAACGGAGCAGAGGAAGGAATCTATTACAAGGTGAGCCAAGTCATCCTAGACCAAAATGACCAGTGTGAAAACGGGTTGCTAGAGGAAGAAAAATTAAAACGGAACGCGATTGCGGAAAGAACCATTCAGCAGTATTTAGCAAATGACTCTGCTTTCACACTTCAAAGCCTGCAAAACATCGCCGTGATGTACACAGATGGGGCAGATATCAACTGGCATAGCCTTTATCCGAGAGAGCAGCATCAAATCATCGAATTGCCAGCTTATTCGTATGATTCGGTTCGTCATTGGATTGGGACACAGAAACAAGAAAGCTCTAAGCAAAAGGACACCTATTATCACTTACGGTGGATACGCGACGACAAAGAGCCATTGAAGCAAGTAGGCAAAAGCAACGGAACCTGGCTGTTTTTGGGAGGAACTGGGCAATGGAGTCAGTCAATGCTCCAAGAGATAAGAGAGCGTAAAATCGATCTTATCGAGGTTAGTTCTGGTCCAGCCTTTCAAAAATTCAGTGATCATCACTACCAGATCGGCTCGAAAGAAGATTATCCAGTCTTGCTGAAGGAGCTGATGAACCGAAACATCCGAAACATTATCCACTGCATGAGCGTGGTAGATGAGGATATTGAGTGTGCAGAAGACTTACATGCACTAGAGAACAAGGGAGTTTACAGCTTCTATCATTTTGTATGTGAAATGCTAAACCAGTCGTACAATCAGCAAATCAATCTTTATGTCATTGGCGACCATACTTTCTCACTGACCAAGCATGAATCGATCCTGAAGCCCCATCACGCTGTACTGTTTGGAATGGCAAAAGTAATACCGCAGGAGTATTCACAGTTGAAATGCCGATGCATCGATATCGATAGCGATACTTCACCAGCGACTATCTGGAAAGAAATTTGTGCAGACAAAGAAGACTTCCAGGTGGCGTATCGGCATAATGTCCGGTACATCGAACATTTGGAAGAACAGATGCTGGGCAATACAGAGCTCCAGGACATAGCCATAAAGAAAAACGGCGTCTATCTGGTTACGGGTGGACTCGGCGATATTGGACTGAAGGTTGCTCAGTATCTCAGTACGAAAAAATCGGTTCACTTATGCTTGCTCGGAAGAAACGTATTGCCTCCGCGAGAGCAATGGACTGACATTGTCCGAGATCAGTCCCATTCCAAAGTGGCTAGCCAAATAGATATAATCCGCAGAATAGAGAAAAATGGGTCCAGTGTAGAAGTATATGCGGTTGATATTGCCAATGAGAGCAAGTTGGCAGATGTTTTGGATACTATCCGCCATCAGCACGGAGCTATCCATGGTCTTTTCCACTGCGCCGGGGTGGCAGGCGAAGGTTTACTGATCAACAAAGAACATGCACAGATGAAGCAAGTGCTAGATCCAAAAGTCATCGGTACCTGGTTGCTGGACCGTTACACTCAGAGAGATCAGCTCGACTTTTTCGTTATGTTTTCATCTGTCACTAGTCTGTTGGGCGGGATCGGACAGGCTGATTATACGGCTGCCAATGCCTATTTGGACGTTTTTAGTGAGTACAGGCAAGCCAAAGGTCAAAGAAGCATAACCATCAATTGGCCTGCATGGAACGATACTGGCATGGCGGCGAAATATCGTATCAAGAAAGAGGCTTCTCCGTTTCATGGCATCCATCCGGATCAAGCAATCGACATTTTGGATTCAATTTTAGCGCGAAAGGTCCCTCGCGTCATCGTCGGTGAAATGAACGAAGCGCATTTCCGCACGCACAGCTATCACTTGCCTTTTACCATCTCACCAGGAATCAGGAGAATGGTCACACAGCCTGTTGCATTCGAGGCAATTGAAGAGCAGCAGATTGTTCCCATGCTGAAAGGCAGAAATAATCACAGATACAGCGATATCGAGACCCAACTAGCCTCTATTTGGCAAAAAGTATTGGGAATACCGGAAGCGAATGTGTACCAGTCTTTTCAAGAGGCAGGAGGAAACTCCATTCTGGCGACAAGTCTCGTAAAAGAAATCGATCAGTTGTACCCTGGCCGTATCAACATTGCAACGTTGTTTGCCTATCCTTCCATTGCGAAAATGGCTGAATATCTCGAGAACAAACCGAGTCAATACGAACCGTCCCAGAAAAATGGCGAGGTCCAGAGCGAGAACATCCCTTTGCAGGACAAGGTTGCCGACTTTATCAAGGGTGATATTTCAATGGAGAATATATTGGACTACTTAGACAAGAAAGAGTGGGGAGAAGAAGATGAGTAGCCGAAAAGAGATGAATGACAGCATTTTGCAGCTACTGAAATCTGGACATCTCAATCAGGATATGGCACTTTCCATTCTGGAAAAGCTGAATCGCAATCCAGAGCGAAAGTATCAGCAGGATATTGCTGTGATTGGAATGGCCTGCCGCTTCCCCGGAGCAAACAACCCCCAGCAGTTTTGGGACAATCTAGTCCAAGGGGTTAATAGCATAGGGTATTTTCCAGAAGAACGATTGCAGGACTTATCTGGCTTTATTCCAGAATTGGAAGAGTTGCTAGCGAGCTCCAATCATCAAGCTGGCTACCTCGATCAAATTTCCCGATTCGATCACCCTTTTTTCCATATCGGACATAAAGAAGCGATGGCAATGGAACCGTATCAGCGACTTTTTCTGGAGACCGCCTATCATGCAATCGAGGACGCAGGATACGGGGGAGCCAAACTGAAACATTCCAACACGGGAGTATTTGTGGGACTGGAGACAGCCTATCAATCCCATTATCGTTCCCTGTTGCAAAACGAGGATATTTCTTCCCTCGTCGGTTCCTTAGTAGGACTTTTGTCCAATCGAATCTCTTATTTTCTAGACTTACGCGGGCCTGCTTTCGTTCTCAATACGGCATGCTCATCGGGCCTTGTGGCCTTACACCAGGCATGCACGGCATTGGCGAATAAGGAATGCGAAATGGCGCTGGTCGGTGGCGTGAATATGATGGTGATTCCACAGGTTACCGGGAAGCTGAATGATTTGGAGACTTCTGACGGAAGAGTGAAGGCGTTTGACAAAAATGCGGACGGAACGATTTGGAGCGAGGGAATGACGGCTCTGATGCTCAAACCGTTAGGGAGGGCAAGGGAGGATCGTGACCCGATCTATGCGGTGATCAAGGGAAGCGGCGTCAATGCAGATGGCGCTTCCAACGGACTAACGGCCCCCAATCCAGAAGCCGAGACCCAATTGTTTATCCGTACGTGGGAAAAAGCGAAAATTGATCCGTTGTCCATCTCCTATATTGAAGCGCATGGTACAGGTACTTTATTGGGGGATTCCATTGAATTGCAGGCGATCAACGATGCTTTTCGAAAATATACGTCGGAAACGCACGTTTGCGGGATTGGGTCAGTCAAGACAAACATTGGACATACCGTTGCGGCCTCAGGGTTAGCATCGCTGATAAAGGTCACGCTTGCTCTCAAACATAAGAAAATCCCTGCCACCCTGCATTATCAGTCTCCGAATCCTTTTGTCGATCCCGAAAACTCGGCAGTCGAGATCGTTACCGAGCTGAGAGACTGGAAGCGGGAAGATAGCTTGCTCCGAGCAGGTGTCAACTCTTTTGGTTTCAGTGGTACCAATTGCCACGTCATTCTAGAAGAGGCTCCCGAACTAGACCGGCCAGAGACGGAGCTTTTGCCGCCTTTTCATCTCTTAACGATTTCAGCCAATAGCCTAAACTCACTCGATGCGTTGATTAAAGCCTACAATTCCTATTTGCAAGCACATGAATCCATTGATCTTGAAGACCTTTGCTACACAGCGAACACTGGCAGAGGCCAATATGAGAACAGAGTCGCGCTGGTGTTCAGTTCAAGAGACGAACTGATGCAGCAATTGCTACAAGTAGATTTATCGAGACAAGACTTAGCGAAGGAAAAAGGAATCTATATTCACGTAGGAACTGAAGTCAACCGTGAAGTCAGCTCTCGTACAAACCTTTCTGCTATTGGAGATTTAACAGAGATTGGAAGAGAGAATTTCCAGACAAGAGCATCGCTTGAAAGGCTAGCAGAGCAATACGTTCACGGAATGTCGATCCCTTGGGAGACCCTGTACCGTGAGCAGCGGCAAAAGCTGAACTTGCCTGTTTATCCATTTGATCCAATCAAAGTCTGGCCGGTAGTGGACAAGAAAGCGAGTGTCCGCTTACCGTTAGAATCAGGCAAAGCGGATACGACCGAAGCGTTATCAGCAGGAGATCATGCCCTTTATCACAGCATTCAGTGGGTGCCACTGGCCCCATTGTCTTCACAAGCGGAAAAGAAGGAAAATGTGCTAGTTATTACGGATTCTACCGATTGGGGTAACGATTTAGCCGATATTATCGCTTCGCGGAGTATGCATATGGTGCATGCCCGATTGACGACAGCCTACAACAGGGTGAACGCCTCGCAGTATGGTCTTACCGTTTCCGAAGCGGATTTTGACCAGCTTATCCGTGATACAGGCCAGCTAGCACTGAGCAAAGTCGTCTTTGCCGCCGGGAATGCACCCGTCTCCGAAAGTGCTGGGGACAGCCTGCATGCGCTGTTTTATCTGGCAAAGGCACTGGTGAAAAATCAATTTAGCCCCCTCGAGATTGTACTTTTAGGAAAAAACGCCCAGCGGGTCCTCCCCGTCGATCAAGCAGTCCATCCGCATTTTGCAGCCCTATTCGGATTGGGAAAAGTCATTCGGGAAGAGTATAGCGGGCTTCATTGCAAGTGTATCGACTTTGATGAGGGAACACTTGTCAGCGATGTCGTGTCAGAAGCACTAGGAAATGCCGAGCATTATCAAATCGCGCTTCGTTCGGGAGACAGATACCATCCCCAACTCACACCATTGGACTTACCGGCAGTAGATGAAGGTGGCATTCGCTTCAAGGATCAAGGGGTGTATGTCATTACAGGTGGCACCGGGGGAATTGGTCTGGAGCTTGCAAAGAATATTGCTCTGCAATACAAAGTAAAGCTGATCCTACTCAGCCGTACAAAATTACCCCAGCGTGCATCGTGGGACGAGTTCAGCCAGCAAGATCAAGTAGGAAGTCTACTTCACCATCTGAAAAGCTTGGAGCGAAATGGTTCTGAGGTATATACATACAGCGCTGATGTAGCCAACTTGGACGAAATTGCCCCGGTCATCCGCGACATTTATCGTATCCATGGCAAAATTGACGGCATCATCCATGCAGCTGGCTTACCGGGAAGCGGCATGCTGATTGAAAAGGATGGAACAGCTTTTTCTGCTGGGGTCTCGGCCAAAATCAGCGGTACTCAAAATCTCTATATGCTAACCCTCGAGAATCCGCCCGATTTTCTCGTTTTGTTCTCTTCGATCGCATCTGTGGTCGGAGGAATTTACTTAGGGGATTATGTGGCGGCTAATTCCTACTTGGATGCTTTTTCCGGGATATCGAGCTCGCCTACACGGATCATGACCATCAATTGGACAACCTGGATGAATACTGGTATGGCGAAAAATGCAGGTACCAACCTCGATGTTGCTTTCCGCTCCCTCACATCTCGTCGAGCGATCAAAGCATTCGAGCAGGTCATCCAAAAAAATCTGTCCAACGTCGTGGTTGGGGAAATCAACACGGACAATGACATGTTCTGGAACAATTCGTTGCCGATAGCATTAGCGCCATCGATTCGAGAGAGAATCAAGTCGCCAGAAGTTGAAATAAAAGTACAGATGACGGGAAGAACGAATGACGCTTATACCGATATCGAAAATCAGATTGCACATATTTGGGGAAACATCTTCCGGCTGCCAACCATTGATATTCACGATCAGTTCTATGATTTAGGTGGCACCTCTATCATGGGCATCAAGATCGCCAACCGGATCAATGAAGAGTGCCAGGTAACCTTGACGGTTCAGGATGTGTTTACGTATTTGACCATTCCGGCATTGGCCGAGTTTGTGCAACAAAAGCAACAGGAAAAGAGCGGTGGGGGAACTCAGCTTAGAAGGGAGGCCTCCATAGAAAAAAGCGTCATGCCGCTGTCGCATGCCCAAAGGCGAATATGGTTTTTGCAAAAGATGAATCCTGATCTCGTTGCCTACAACTTACCCTTTATCCGCACCTACGACATGGCGATTGACGTTGCGCTTTTAGAGCGGGCTGTCTCGTACCTGGCTGCAAGGCACCTGTTATTGCGCACAAGATTTACACTCCAAGACGGAATTCCGGTTCAGGTAGCGCTACCTGAGTATCACCCTACTATCCAGGTTATTGACTTATCCGAACAATCGGATCAAGAGCTTTTACTGGAAAAAAACATCTATACCCAAAAAATGAAGCCGTTCGATTTAGAATCTCCTCCTTACCGCATCTATCTCTACCAGCTTGGCAAGGAGAGGTTTTGCCTCTACGTCAATTTCCACCATATTTTAACGGACGGCTGGAGCATAGATATTTTTTACCGGGAACTATTCGGCATTTACCAATCGTTCTTGCATCAGCAACCCCCAAGACTGGCCGAAGCGAAGCACGATTACTTTGATTGGATCATGGAACAAAAAGAATGGGAGAACAGCAAGGAGTTTGTCGAGCACGAAAATTACTGGCTAAGAGAGCTGGCCAAGCCATTGCCGACTTTGCATTTGCCCACTGACAAAAAACGACCGTCCGTCCAAACATACAACGGCAGCTATCATAAATTCGAGATTAGCGGGGAGCTTTATAAAAAGCTCAAAAAACACGTCGAGAATCAGCAGATTACGTATAACAATTTCTTGCTAAGCGCCTACTTCCTGTTGTTGCACAAGCTGTCTCAGGACCAGGACATTATTGTCGGTGTGCCTGCTGCTGGAAGAAATCAAAAGAAATGGGAAGAGGTAGTAGGGATCTTTATCAACACCTTGTGTATTCGTGTTCCGTTTCATGAGATCTCCAGTTTTTCTCAGTTACAAAATACCGTGCAGCAAAAAATTTGGTCAGCGATCGACAAAGCACAATACCCATTTGATTTGCTGGTTGAAAAGGTAAATCCGGAGCGGGATTTATCCAGAAATCCCATCTACAATGTGCTGTTCCAATTCTTTGATAAATTGCATTTGGAAAATGACGGGATCAGTCAATTTGAATTGAGCTGCCTCGCAAAAGAAACCGATCAACGTATCGAGATTTCGTTTGAGTACAATTCGGATTTGTATTCTGAAAGCACGATCCGGCAGTTTGCACACTTTTTCCTACATATTCTCGCACAAGTTGTGGAACGGCCTGAAATATCAATTAAAGAGATTACTTTGCTGACAGATTCAGAGCAAGTCGAGCTGCTACACCATTTCCACGGTGGTCAAGTAGACTGGCAAGATCAACTGCCGATTCACAAGCAATTTGAAGTCCAGGCGCAAAAAACACCGAATGCCATCGCATTAGTATTCGAAGACCGGCAAATGACGTATAAAACGTTAAACGAAAAGGCCAACCAGCTCGCTTGGCTGCTGATGAACAAAGGTGTCGGTACCAATGTGCCGGTTGGTATTTTCGTGGACAGAGGCTTCCAAACAGTGGTTGGCATCTTGGCGATTTTGAAAGCCGGAGGCGCTTATGTGCCACTCGACCCGAGTTATCCGGAAGAGAGAATCAGTTATATTCTCGCAAACAGTGGAGCCAAGCTGTTGTTGTCAGAAAACAGCTTGATGGAGAAGGTAGGTCGGATCGAACTGGACCAACAGATTGATATCATCAATCTGAGCACGACCATTGAGCGAAGTGCTGTGAACCAGACTTATCTTGTTGATTGGGAGCAGGAACTGTCCATCCTAAATCCACCGACTGAAAGCCATGAATCTGATTGGATGTATATCATGTACACCTCTGGCTCAACCGGCAAGCCAAAAGGCGTACTGGTTACCCATTCCAACGTTCATAATTTTCTTGCCTGGGGCATCGAGCAATTTCAATTGAGAACAGATGATGTCTTCATGCTGGTCACTTCCATCAGTTTTGATATATCCGTCTTTGAAATATTCGGCGCATTACTGAGTGGGGGTCGACTTTGCATCGTTTCCCAAGACAGTATGAAGGATATGGACCGATTACTCGCATATATGGAGGCCAACCAGGTTTCAATCTGGCATTCTGTCCCGAGCTTAATGGTGCAGCTTTCCACTTTTCTGACATACAACAAAGAGCAGTACAATCATCTTTCCGTTTTTCATCAACTCAGATACTTGATGCTGGGTGGAGAAGCGTGGAGCTCTACATTGGCTAAACAGGTACAGGAAATTTTTCCGCGTGCTGAAATCCACAACATGTATGGACCGACAGAGACGACGATCTGGATTTCCAGTTACAAGGTGGAGCCAGGAACGGGCTCTCCATATGGTGCCGTACTTATTGGCAAACCGATCGCCAATAATCAAATCTTCATCTTGGATCCATATGACAACCTTTGCCCACCTGGTGTGATCGGCGAAATCTACATAGCTGGTCTAAATGTGACAAAGGGCTACTTCCGGGATGAAGAAAAAACAAGACAAGCATTTATCCCGCAAGCCAACGGCCAACTTTGCTATAAGACAGGTGATCTGGGTAGATACTTGGCAGATGGCAACATCGAATTTATTGGCAGAAGAGATCAGTTGGTAAAAGTAAGGGGTTATCGAATTGAGCTCGGTGAGATCGAGCTTGCACTCAAGGACATAGCGGCTCTCCAACAAATTGCCGTGACGACCTTAAAAGACGGCGAAACGAGCAAAATTGTTTGCTACTATACGGCTGAGAAGCCTCTACCGATGGGGCAATTAAAGGAATACGCGAGAAAGAAACTGCCTGAATACATGATTCCCGCACAATTTTTCCATGTGGATCATTTTTTATTGACCCCGAACGGCAAGATGGACTGGAAATCAATGGCGCTGTATTGCCAAAATACGGATGTCAGCCCAGCTCCTTCGGATGCTCGAGATGAAGTCGATAAAAAGCTGGTGGAGATATGGAGACAGCTGCTTGGTTCCCAAAAAATCGGGATTCATGAAAACTTCTTTGATATTGGCGGAAATTCTTTACTAATCGTTCAATTACAAGAGATGATCAAAGCGGAACTGTCACATGAGATGTCGATTGTGGACCTTTTCCAATATACGACGATTGAAAAACTGGCGAATCACATCAACGAAAATACTGTAAACAGATCAAGCGTTGAAACTGGACAAAAAAGAGCAGAACTGCGGAAAAGACTAAGAACCATGCGAAGCTAACGATCATCTTTTGTGAAAGGAAAATCGGAATGGAAAATGATCATGTTCTGAGTTCGAAAATTGCCATCATCGGAATGGCCGGAAAATTTCCACGAGCGGAAAATATTCAGCAATACTGGAACAACTTGATCGACGGCGTGGAAGGGATTCAATTTTTCACAAAAGAGGAATTGCTGGAGTCGGGAGTAGACGCGGCTCTGATCGATAGGCCAGATTATGTACGAGCTAGTGGCCGATTACAAGATATTGAATGGTTTGACGCAGCCTTTTTCCAATATACACCGAGAGAAACCGAAATTATTGATCCTCAGCAACGCTTGTTCCTGGAATACGCATGGAATGCTATGGAAGATGCTGGGCATAGCCTATCACAATTCGATGGAGCGGTTGGCGTTTTCGCTGGGATCGGGGCCAATAAATATTTGACCCATGTAGTGAGTCGTACTGACTTGCTCCGCATTTTAGACCATCGACAAATCGAAGTGGCAAATGATAAGGATTTCTTGACTACACGGGTCTCTTACAAATTGAATTTGACGGGACCTAGTCTTTCCATTCAGACTGCTTGCTCTTCTTCTTTGGTAAGTGTGCACTTGGCCTGCCAAAGCTTGCTGAACGGGGAGTGCGATATGGCTTTGGCAGGAGGCGTATCCATTCAGTTTCTGAGCAAGCATGGCTACCTGTACAAGCAGGGAGGCATCGAGTCTCCGGATGGACACTGCCGCTGTTTCGATGAAAAAGCAGAAGGAACGGTATTCGGTGATGGCGTTGGTGTGATTGTGCTCAAAAGGCTGGAAGAAGCGATTCAAGACAAGGATCATATCTACGCAGTCATTAGCGGATCAGCGATTAACAATGACGGGGCAGGAAAAGTGGGATATACCGCTCCTGGATTTGAAGGGCAAATTCAAGTGATTTCCGAAGCGATGGAAGTTGCGGGCGTGACCCCCCACGATATCGGTTATGTGGAAGCGCATGGCACGGGGACGAAGTTGGGGGATCGGGTAGAGATTGCCGCACTCAAGGAAGTTTTCAAAGATCGAGACCTGGACGATCCATGCTATATAGGGTCTGTCAAAGCGAATATTGGACATTTGAACACTGCTTCCGGCATCGCAGGCTTAATCAAGGCAGTTCTCGCTATCAAACACGAGACGATCCCGCCATTGCTTCATCTTCAAAATCCTAATCCGCAGCTCGAATTGGAAAGAAGTCCATTTCAGTTGAATAAGAGCCCGGTGAAATGGAACGCAGTTATCAGGAAAAGAGTGGCAGGCGTCAGTTCTTTTGGGATCGGAGGGACAAATGCTCATGTGATTGTCGAAGAAGCTCCAGAGACTCGGTCCCAAGAAGAGAGGAAAGAGTGGAATTTACTTACGGTTTCGGGGAAAACGAGTCAAGCCAGACAGCGAAACTACGAGAATATGTTGACCTATCTCAAAGAAAATCCGGAAGTAGACGTATCTCAAGTAGCTTACACACTTCAAGCAGGCCGAGAGCACTTCGAGTTTCGCGGGATTGTGCTTTGCAATCATCAAGTGCAGAGGCCCAATACGAATGAGCTTCCGCTAGTTCTAACGGAGAAGGAAGAAGAACAGGAAGAAAAATCGGTTGTCTTCGTATTTTCCGCTCAAGGGACCGAGTATGTAAATATGGCTCGTGACTTGTATCAACTAATCCCATTCTTTCGGGAAACGATGGAACGAGGCTTTCGACTGGTCGAGCGACTGTTTCATCTGGATATAAAAAAGAAGATGTACCCGGATCATCATAATCGGGATCAAGCGGAAATGATTCAGCATGATCCACTCCACGGAACAATTGCGCTATTCCTTCTTGAATACGCATTAGGTCAATTATGGCGGCATTGGGGAGTGGCACCAAAAGCAATGGCTGGGGATTGGCTAGGAGAATACGTCAGTGCGTGTCTCGCAAACGTCTTTGCTTGGGAAGACGCTTTGAAGCTGCTATTTTTCCGAGGGGATATTCACGAAGACATGGTCCTACGCCAACCGACCATCCCGTTTCTGTCGAATAGAAGCAACACGTGGATAACCGAGGAACAAGCGACATCCCTCGAATATTGGCGAGAGCTGATCAACTTCCCTGATCAATTGTCCGCAGGCTTGCCCACGTTAGCCAAAATGAGAAAGCCTGTCTTTTTAGAAATTGGACCAGGGAAAAAACGATGTGAATTGCTGGCGGAGCATGAACACTTCCAATCAGAACCGTTACTGCATTCCTTTCTTGCTGAAAAAGATAGCGAAAGCGCCTATAAAACGATGCTTTACTCATTAGGGCAGTTGTGGCTGTATAAAACAAACGTCAACTGGAAAAATTTCCATACGTCACAGCACCCGAGACGGCTCTCTTTGCCAACCTACTCCTTTGAGAAACAATACTATTGGATTGACAGCGCCTTCGATTCCCATGTGGATACGCTTCATCAGGAAAAGCACCGTTCCCCATCCACGCTTTTGATAAAACAAGGGGACCAATTCGTCCAGCATGACGATGCCATTTATACGCTGAATGCTTTCCAAATGCAACAACTGGAAAACCTATTGGCTAGCTTTTCTTCTGACCCCTCACTCGTGAAATTGGCACCACCCGCAACTGATTATCGAAAAGAGCAGCAGCCGCGCGAACAAAAGTATGAAGACATTGCCTCTGTGTTGTGCAAAATTTTGGAGGAGCTACTAGGGAAAAGCCCGATAGGTATCCAAGATGACTTTTTTGATTTGGGTGGTGATTCGGTGATAGCCATCCAATTTGCTTCCCGTGTCAAAGAACTCCAAATTGAAATTTCCTCTGAATTGCTCTTTGATTATCCGACGATGGAGGAATTGGCGAAGCAGATTCGCATGGAACGCGATAACCCTTCGTCCCCGGAAGTGATGCCGACAGAAGTCCCGGGCATTCAGTATTACTATGTGGACAAAGCTGATCAGGAAATTTTGATGAACGTAGTAGAGGCAGCAGAAGTTGAAAGCGTTTATCCGCTTTCCTTCATGCAACTATTGGTCTTAAATCACAATATTATCCATGCACGACAAGGCACCGTCAATTTGCTGTCCTTTCCGATCGCAGAAGAGCTTCGTCTTGATCTTTTCGAGATGGCATGGCAAAAAGTAATCAACCGTCATTCTTTGTTGCGAACAGGTTTTATATGGAGAAGGATTTCGCATCCAGTTCAATTTGTCAAAAGGCATGTAGATGTATCGATAGACGTGCTGGATTGGACGGAGCTTTCCGAGGAGGACCAAATGCTTGCTTTGACGGAATTCATTGCGATGGAACGACAAAAGAGCTTTAGCGTGGATGCGGTTCCGCAAATGCGTTTTCATCTCATCCAATACGGCAAGGCCGCCTATCAATTTGTATGGTCCTACCAAAATTCGCTTTTTGATGGATGGAGCATGAATATCATTCTGCAAGAAGTATGGGGAAACTATCATCTAGGCGAATCTCTTATCAGCCAACCAGATAGGCCGGCAACTCCGTTCCTGGAATATGTCAAATGGCAAAAAACAAAAGATGATCATGAAGCCAAACAATTTTGGACAGAGGAGCTACAACAGTTCCGTTATCAGGATCAACTTGTGCAGGCTCCCACAAGCAGTCAGAGTACCTTTGTCAGTGCTGTGAAAAGTGTTGATCTTGCACAGGACGAGGTCTATACTGTAAGAGAATTTACCAAAAAAAACCAAATAACGATAAATACGGTAGTCCTAGGAGCTTGGGGTTTGGCGCAAGCGCGGCTGTTGAAAAAGCATGATGTGATGATCGGAATGATTACATCGGGAAGAGTACCGGAAATCGATCAAATGGACAAAATGGTCGGATTGTTTACAAATAACTTGCCAGTCCGGTTGATCTACGACGAGGCAGACCACATCAGAGAGTGGTTTGTGGCATTGCAAAAAAAGCTGGTGAAAATCAGACGTTACGAGCACATTACTTTGCAGCAAATCACCTATTGGTCGCAGATTCCGCTTGATTTTTTACAGACGGTGATCAATACACGAAGCTTGGTTTATACCCAATCTCCTTTTCAGACGAACCAGGCTTCCGAACTTGGGGAGCAAAAGCATTTGCAGGGTGACAGTGTCGGTCAGCTTCACCTTCCGCTGCGTATTTTTGTTAACCCGGGAGAGGAACGCTTAACGATCCGAGCAGAATACGACAGTAACCAATTTGCCCATGATGTTATCACGCAACTCCTGCAGGAGGTAAAGCGTCTGGTAGTTACCATCCCAAAAGCTGATGTGATGCAAGATTTGTGGATACCGTCAAAAAATCAATTTTATTAGGGCACATGCCTGGCGGGAGACTGATCAACGATATGAAGATTGCCATTATTAATGGACCGAATATGAATCTGATCGGGATGCGGGAAACACAATTTTACGGGACAGTCACGTGGAAGCAAATCGAAGACAGGCTACGTGAGCTGGCTGCCGAATTGCAAGTCGATGTCCTCTTTTTTCAATCCAACCATGAAGGTGAAATTATAGACTTTATTCAGCAGCACCTACACGACCTTGATGGCGTGGTCTTGAATCCAGCGGGCTATTCCAAAACCGGATACTCCATACTGGATGCTTTGACCTCCATCGGTATTCCCTATATTGAGGTGCATATGTCCAACATTTTTGAAAGAGGCGGTTGGCATGCGGAATCGATTTTTTTTGAAAACGCCATCGGACATGTGATCGGCTTGAAGGCCAACGTTTATGAGTTGGGCTTGCGAGGCATCAGTCAGTACGTACAGGAAAAACAAACATAGAACAGCAGGAAGGAATGGGGAACTGGTGCAAATTGAAGTCTACAACGCAAAGCTCCACAACTTAAAAAACATTACAACAACGATTCCCAAACATCAGTTCATCGTAGTCACAGGAGTTAGCGGCTCGGGAAAATCAAGTTTTATTTTCGACACCTTGCATCATGAAGGGCAGCGAATTTATTTGGAGGCGCTGGGTATTGCGCATGATGTCCTGCACTATGATTCGTTTGACATGATTCAAGGGCTAAGTCCGACGATTGCCGTGCAACAGAGGACCGTGAGCAATCTGAATCCGCGATCGGTTGTAGGCTCAGTCACGCGTATTCTTAACTTGCTGGCTATCATTTATGCCCAAGAGGGACAACGAGCGGGCGAAGTCGCAGATCCACAAAAACCAAGTGAATATGTCCCGGGCATCTTTATGTTTAACTCCCCCCACGGTTCCTGCCCAACATGCGGGGGGAGAGGATACGTTTCGGAGGTAAACATCGAAAAAATTTTGCCGCCTGCCAATGAAACGATTGAACGCTGGCATCAGTTCGCCTACCAATTTCCCCAACCAAAAAAAGAGGAAAAGGAGTACGTTTCCAAAAGGTTGGAAAATTTCACGAAACACTATGGATTGAGCCCGGATACTCTTTTTATAGAATTATCGCGTGAAGCCAAGGAAACGTTCTTGCATTATCGACCAAAGCGGACGCAAAGCAAGGGTCACCTGATCTTTTATGGGGTCAGTGTAGTCATTGAGGAAAAGTTGAAAAAGATCAACACGCAGCAAATAGCAGACCTCCAGACAACACGACCGTGCACCCGGTGCGCGGGGTTTCGGTTAGGAAAGCAAGCACTCTCGATCACCATCAATAACAAGCATATCGGCCAGCTTTGCCAAATGAATGTTGGGGAGTTGACGACATTTTTCCAGCATTATCTGGCAACGAGGCCACATACCCCCTTTATTACCCATTTGATCAATGAGATCCTCCGTAAACTGAATTGTCTCGAGACAGTAGGCTTGTCCTATTTGAACCTGTACCGAGAAATCCCGACACTGAGCGGAGGGGAGACCCAGAGACTGCACATTATGTCTCATTTATCAGCAAAGGTCGATTCAATCATCTATATTTTTGATGAGCCGACGGCTGGCTTGCACGAAAAGGAAAAAGAAAAGATTATCGAAAGCTTTCATCGATTAAAGCAACAGGGAAACACGGTTATTGTCGTAGAGCATGACGAAAGCGTGATCAAGCATGCCGACTACATTATGGACTTTGGTCCTTTGGCCGGACAACTAGGCGGTTCGATTGTTTATCAAGGAAACTACTCCGACTTTCTGGATTCGACTAATTCGATAACGGCTCAGTATTTGCGCGAGAAAAAGCATCCTCGTAAAGAATATACAAGCCGTGTGGATACGCCAGCCTCTACATTGTCCATCAAGAATGCGCGCACGAATAATCTGAAAAACATCGACGTCTCTATTCCGTTGCATGCCATCGTGGGTGTCAGTGGCTTATCAGGTAGTGGCAAAAGCTCCTTGGTAATTGATACGCTCATTCCCAAACTTCAGGCCTCCTTGAAAGCAAAAGCGACCAAACAAAAGACAGTAATAGAAGATGAAGCGGAGCACGAAACCGATTTCGTCCATACGCATGCCGATGCCAAATTGGAAGGCGCCGAAAATATTGATGGATGTATTGTGGTCACACAAAAGCTGGCACGACGTCATGAGAATTCTTGTGTAGCAACGTTCTTAGGCGTGTGGGATCATATTCGGCATATTTTTTCCACACAAGAGGAGGCAATCGCCCTTCAGTTCACGCGCAGCTCTTTTTCATTTAACTCGACAGGCTCATGCACAGTTTGCAATGGTCACGGCTACATAAAAAGATGGCTGGGTCAACTTGTGTTTAGCGACCAATGTCCAGCTTGCCGAGGGAAAAGATTCAAGCCTGAAGTGATGAAGGTACGGTACAAAGAACGTACGATTTCCGACATATTAGAGATGTCCATCTCTGAAGCGCACGAATTTTTCGGCGATCACGCTAAAATCAGCAAGATGCTGGGCACGATTGAAGAGCTGGGTATGGGATATATCCTCATTGGGCAGAGCCTCACTACGTTAAGTGGGGGAGAAGCACAACGTTTAAAATTGGCCAGAGAGCTGGGAAAAGGCAGCAAGGGAAGCTACCTGTACATTTTGGATGAACCGACTGTTGGACTCAGCTATTATGACACCGAAAAGTTACTGGTCATTCTGGGCAAATTGGTAGAGAACGGGCATTCAGTCTTGCTCATTGAGCACGATCCTTACGTGCTCGCTTATTGCGACTATCTCATAGAGCTTGGCCCCGGTGCAGGAAACAAAGGGGGAGAGGTGATCGCGGAAGGATCACCTGAGGAGATCAAACAGCTAACTTGCTCCATGATCGGTCCTTTTTTGGAATAGAAGGAAGAGTTTATTCGCGTAGGTTTGATTTGATCCTAATTCGATACGAAAAGAGGAGATGCTTGTGGAGAGTGTAATGCTGCCAGTTGTGCAACCGCCCATTTTCGGCTATCAATTTTTTGCCTTTCCTCTGTGTATTGTATTAAAGGACGAAAGAAGCCTGCCTTGGTTATACAGCAATTTCATCCAGGTCTGCTTCGACAAGCGCCCGAATCCACCTGTCCCGTTTACTTTTTACATCCATGACTACAAGTTGAATCCATGGCTTCACGTTGAACATTTTGAGAGAGGCACGATGAGCATCGTCCAAAGGAATATCGTAGATTTTGTTCGCGATTGTCTTTTGGACGGCTACTATGTTTACCTCAATGTGGATGAGTATTACATCCCGGAGCGCAAAGTCTATCAAAAAAGTAATCTCTCTCACGATGTACTTATACATGGAGTCGATCTTCAGGAGAAAACCTTTCAATTGCTCGGCTTTACGGATAAAGAGACGTTTGCTTCGACGAGTGTGTCCTTCCGAAACTTTGAATTGGCTTACGACAGCATAGACCAGATTGATCACCAGGCGGTTTGCAATCGCATTTATTTGTATAAATACAAGGAATCGGGAGAGTATGATTTTGATTTGACATTGGTTCAGGAAACGCTAGAAGAGTATCTGTATTCAAAAAATACCTCAACACGATTTCGCATGATTTCCAAGCCTTGGAACCATTGTGCCTACGGCTTGGAAACATATCAGTGCCTGCAAGACTATTACCAGCACCTGCTCGAGGGAAAGACCCATTTTGATGTTCGTCACGTTCACACCTTGTGGGAGCACAAAAGATTGATGGTATCCCGCATCAAATATATGCAGGAAAACACTAGCTACCTGAATTCGTCCCATCAGATTTATGAGGGTTATTCAGAAATAGAGCGTAAAGCGCGAAATACGCGCAATCTTATGCTGAAATTTTATATGCAGCAGGAAGAAGAAACCCTTCATAAAATCATGAGATACCTTGATGAAATAGCCGCTCAGGAAGCAATGGTGATGGAAAAGCTTTTGACGTTATTGCGCAGACACGAACCGAAGTTGCTCTAAACCTTCGCGTTTCTTCAATCTTTTTATAAAGGAGGATATTTGTATGATAACCAAAAACGAAATCGAAGAAAAATTGGTGAACATCTACATGAAACAGATGCAAGAGCTTCAAATTAGTCCGGATAACTTGCAACAAAGCGGGATTGATTTCTCGTCCCAGGAAATCCGCTTACAAGATGTCGGAATTAACTCGCTTGGATTTATTCGACTGGTGGTTGCGGTTGAAAATGAATTTGGATTTCAGTTTGAAGATGACATGCTGAATGTCGAACTTTTTCAAACCATCCAAGAGTTGATTACTTATATAGAGGGGAAAGTAAAGCAGGAGTCTATTTAATTTGGAAGGTGGGAATGTATATGAAATTTTATGCAGATTTACCAATGTGGCTTCATTATAATGACAAGAATCAACTCCACCTCATCCACGAATCCGCAAAATTATTAGAGGAGAATGGGTTTGCAGGGTCCCTGCTTTTTTATCAGCATACTACGCTTGATCCATGGATCGTTGCCACTGGCACCTTACAAGCTACAAACAATCATCTGCCGATCATCGCATTGCAGCCAAATACAATTCCTCCGTTCTCCGCTGCCAAAATGATACATTCGCTAGTCCACTTGTACGGGCGCAAAGTAGCGCTAAATTTAATACCTGGTCAATCGCCATCCGAGCTTCGGCAAGTCAATGATACTGTACCGGCCGAGGAACGCTTCGATCGCTTAGTGGAATACATAGAGATATTGCGGTCATTACTTCAGTCAAATGACCCTTTAACATACAGTGGCAAATACTATACGTACAATGAGTTGCAAGTCTTTGCGCAAGTGGATGAGGATTTGAGACCGATCATTTTTATGCCAGGGGCCTCCTCCTTATTTCAAAAAGCCGCCCTCCAGTCGGTTGATGTAGCTATTCAATTAGCAAGTCCCATCTCTCAGCTTGTCAACAGCTTTGACATTCTTTATGATTCGCATGTGGAATTATGTTGTCGACTTGGCATTATCGCACGTCCAACGTCTCAGGAAGCCATCGAAGTGGCAAAAGAGGAAGTCCCCATGCGATTTATGCAGATTGTGAAGAAGCAGGGAAGAGCGTCAGGATTTTATACAGAAGAAGAAGAGCGTATTTATTTTCCTACCGAACAAGGCAAGGCTTTTCGCGGGCCATTATTGGTTGGCTCCTACGATGAGGTAGCAAGTTATTTTCGTAGATACAAGGACTTCGGGATTAAACATATCATTTTTAGTTGCATTCGTTCGGTTGAAGATTTGCAGCATGTGAAAGAGGTATTGAATCGAGCAGAGATGGTCGGGATGACCTAGCCTACAAAACGGCAGTAGAGACGGGAACATGGTAAAGGAGCCAGAAAGACATGGCAATTTATATTTGGTGCTCTTCAATTGATAGAGAGATAGGCGGTATAAAGCAAGGCTATCAACATGTGAACGTTTTAAATAAAAACGGGATTCCCTCGTATATATACCATGAAGAAGAGGGATTTCGCTGCTCATGGTTTAGGAAGGATACGCCAATCTGCTATCACAAAGAAGATATAAGTGAAAATGACATCGTGGTATTCCCCGAGTTCAGCGTTCCATCCCTTCCACAAAAATTTCAAGTCAGAAATAAAGTGATTTTTAACCAAGGTTGTTATCACACGTTCAATAATCTTCCGCTTCCAGTCGTATTATTAAGAAATAAGTTATCGTCCTATTACCACAAAGAAGAAGTAAAGGCCGTATTGGTTGTATCTGAAAATGATAGAAGCTACTTAAAACATTGTTTTCCTGACAAAAACATCTATCGAATCAAACACGGCATCGATTCATCCTTGTTTTATTTTGATAAAGCTGCGAAAAAGAAACAAATTGCTTTTATGTGCACGAAAAACCCTCACGACATACGACAGATTATCTATATGCTGAAAATCAGAGATGCTTTAAAAGGGTGGGAACTTACCCCCATTTACGAAAAGCCTCATAAAGAAGTAGCGAGAATCCTCAGAGAAGCATCCATTTTCTTAAGCTTCGGAACGCAAGAAGGATTTTACTTGCCCGCGGCTGAAGCGATGGCGTGTGGCTGTATCGTGATTGGGTACAATGGCTTGGCTGGTAGAGAGTATTTTCAACCAGATTTTAGTTACACCATATCGAATGGGGATGTTTTACAGTTCACACTTGTAGTCGAACGGGCTATCGAGCAGTTTAATAAATCCAACGATATTTTTATGGAAAAGTCAATCAAAGCTAGCAACTATATTCAAAAGAACTACTCACTCGATAAAGAAGAAAAGAGTATAGTAGAAGCTTGGAATCAGATTCTTTCATTAATTAGTGTACGTGATTCGTATGCACATTCGTACTCACATCCTTCATCCCCATTTCAATGATGTTGTATTGTGTGAGAAATAGAAACAGTCCGTCAATTACATTGACAAGGGTGAAAGCGTGGGGTAGTATATTTGTAAGCTTTCCAGATAAAAGAAATTTTGTTATTTTGAGATAGATAAGATGCGCGGAGATTTTAAAAAGGTAATTTTATTCGGGAAAAGTTATCTTTCTAAATTTTGTTTGTCATGAAACCTTTCCTGCCAGAAGGAAATGAATGCATGGGAAGGATTTTTTATCCTCTTTTATAACAACCTGATGCATTTTATTGAAGCTTAGGCACATTAGAATAAGTCAGGGGTCATACGACATGGAGTAGTGTATACGCCTTCGATACACGAGATGGCGAAGCTATGCCCTTCAAGACGTTTTATTACTACGAGTGGTTTGAATAAAGGGGAAAACGCAGTGGAAAACAATAACAGCTCTGATTACATGAAGTTATTTTGCTTGCCCTACGCAGGTGGTTCGGCCACTGTTTTTAGTAAGTGGAGACGAGAGCTGGACCCAAGAATTGAGCTGCTTCCGGTGGAGTTGGCGGGGAGAGGAAGGCGTTTTAAAGAACCGTGTTACCCTTCCTTGCCCGACGGTGTAAAAGACGTTTCCTCCTACATAATGGAGCAGATTGGAGACAGCGATTATTCGTTGTTTGGGCACAGTATGGGGTCTCTTTACATCTGTGAGCTCATGAAACAAATCCGAAAAAATGGCTGGAGAAAGCCGCGGCATCTATTTTTATCTGGCATGCATCCTCCACATATTCGGGACAAAAAAAAGATTCATCATTTGCCGGGTGAAGAATTCATCCAGGAAATCATACAGCTTGGCGGTACCCCCAAAGAAGTAGCAGAGAACAAAGAGCTTATGGAAATTTTCACTCCTGTCCTGAGGGGTGATTATAAAAATGTAGAAGAGTATTTTTTGGTGGCAGATCAAGAAACGTGGGATATCGATATGACTGTCCTGACGGGAGATGATGATAACCTCGTAACATTGGATGATATTAACCAGTGGAGAAAATATACGAGCCAATCATGTACGATCGTGACTCTCCAGGGTGGACACTTCTTTATCAATGAGGAAGAAGAAAAGGTTATCGATATTATTAATAAAACGCTAACTACATAAGACGTACGCTGTAAGTAGCTAACCCTTGCCAATAATTGGTCAAGAGTTAGCTTTTTTCTGCTGTATACAAATTTGAAAAGGGAAATGGGAGTTTATCATGGGGTATAAATATGACGATCAGACGTATACAGGGTTAGAGATTGCTGTCATTGGCATGGATTGTAAATTTCCAAAAGCCGAGGATGTTCACCAATTTTGGGACAATCTCAAGAATGGAGTCGAAGGGGTATCTTTCTTTTCGGATGAGGAAATGATTCAATCCGGAATCGATCCAGCTCTATGCAACGATCCGAATTATGTGAAAGCAAAAGGGTATCTGGAAGGGATAGACTATTTTGATTCTACCTTCTTTGATTATACCCCCCGTGAAGCAACCGTACTGGACCCGCAAATTAGAGTTTTTCACGAAGTGGTAATGAACGCCTTGGAAAATGCGGGCTATAATCCTGAAACGTACAAGGGCCAAATCGGTCTGTACGCAGGAAGTACCGAAAATGTGAATTGGCTGCTGAGACAGTTGCTGGTTGATGAGAACCCCACTTTCAATTTAAGCTATCGTGAGTATTTATGTACGTCCATTTCCTACAAATTAAAGTTGAAGGGTCCAAGCGTCTCCGTACTAAGCGCATGCTCAACGTCATTGGTTGCAGTTCATCTCGCCAGCCAGGCATTATTAAACGGCGAATGCAGCATAGCGATTGCGGGCGGCGTACACATTTCCCTTCCGTCAAAAAAAGGCTATTACTATTCCGATGATCTCATTTACTCGCCTGATGGTCATTGTCGCGCGTTTGATGTCTCTTCGACAGGAACGCTCGTTAGTGACGGAGCAGGAGTCGTCGTCTTGAAAACATTGCAGGACGCGATAAAAGACAAGGACCATATTTATGCCATTATAAAAGGATCGGCGATCAATAACGACGGGCATCGTAAAGCGGGTTTTTCCGCGCCTAGTATTCAGGGACAAAAAGAAGTCATCGAGGCAGCTCTCCACATGGCGGAGGTAGATGCGGAATCAATCACGATGCTGGAAGCTCATGGGACAGGAACCAAGATCGGTGATGCCATCGAAGTGGAAGCTCTCAAAAGGGCGTATCAAACGAA
This sequence comes from Brevibacillus brevis, assembly GCF_001039275.2. Classification (NCBI taxonomy): domain Bacteria; kingdom Bacillati; phylum Bacillota; class Bacilli; order Caryophanales; family Paenibacillaceae; genus Brevibacillus; species Brevibacillus brevis. The sequence goes on along the minus strand of NZ_CP030117.1, from coordinate 3,249,865 downwards.
TAAAAGAGCATACTGCGCCATAGGTTCGGTTAAATCAAATATTGGGCATCTGAATGAAGCGGCTGGTATTGCAGGCATGATCAAAACGATTCTTTCGTTGGCAAACAGGCAAATTCCGCCGTCCCTTCATGTTTTGAACCCGAATCCTAAAATAGAGTTTGAGAATACTCCTTTTTTTGTAAATCATTCTTTGATGGATTGGCATACGACAGATCAACCTCGACGAGCAGCAGTCAGCTCCTTTGGAATTGGCGGAACGAATGCACATGTAATCCTTGAGGAAGCGCCAATGCTTGAAAAGCAAGCGGCCACGGATGAACCTCAATTGTTTGTCTTTTCTGCCAAAACAGAAAGCGCTTTGCAGCAGCAGATCAACCGCTTCAAAAATCACTTGAAACAACAGCCTGATATTGACCTGCGCGATGCGGCTTATACGCTTCAGGTAGGGAGAATGGCTTTGTCAAATCGTTTTTATTTGACTGCCGAAAGCTTCCAGGAGCTTTTCCATCAGTTAGATACGAAAAAGCTTTGGGGCAGAACACCGGAAAAAGGGGAAAAATCTATCCTCTACCTCATTCCGGAAATTTCCGGAGATCTACAAAGCGTTCAATTTGCCCTCTCGTTATACCAAAAGCATCGGCTGTTTCGAGAGGAAGTCACGCAATGCCTAAGCAAATTAGGTTCGAACAGTAAGGTCGATTTACGCCAATTGTTCGATCCAGGTGAAAAAGGGAGTCTGCAACTTCAAGCGATTCATTTTCTTTTTGCTTATGCTTTTGCAAAAGTAATGTTTACTTACCATGAGCAACCCTTTGGCATACTTGGATTCAAGAGTGGAAATTTGGTAGCCGCCACTCTAGCGGAAGCCGTGGCTATCGAGCATTCGTTTGCGGCATTCATGGGTAATGAGATCACAACGATTACGGAAAACCAGATTCGCCAGCTTCGGATTCCCATGTTTTCTCCTGTAAATGGCGAAAAGCTTTCCGGAGAACAATTGAAGGACCGAGCTTTTTGGAGTACAGTACTGAATGCTTCGCTTTCCATACCAAAAGGAGTTTCCACACTTTGCCAAACTCCGAAGATGGTGGTGGCTTTCCTAGGAAATAAGGAAAATGGAATTGGTGATCACACAGATTTGCCCATGCACGAGTGGATTTCTTTATGTACGAGCAGCATGGAAGAAAGGCCCTCGGAAGCCTTTGTTTTGAAATGGATCGGGGAATTATGGAGTTCAGGAGTAAGCATCCATTGGGAAGCTTTACATAAAAAGGGGGCTAATGGACGCATCCCTTTGCCTACTTATCCTTTTGAGCGGAATCGCTACTTTTTGGATGATGACCCGGTACAGATCGGGAAAACCTTCCTGCAACAGGTCAAGGAACAATCATTGGTCCAAAAGGGCGTATCGGATTGGTATTACGTGCCGACATGGAAAAGAGGTGCTCTTTCCAGTTTGCCTACTGGGAAAACGAAACAGCGATCTGCTATCATTTTCCATGATGTAGAGCTGAATGCGACGATTCTGGAAGCGTGCAAACGGCATTATAAAGAGCCGTTTTTTGTAGCGCGCGGGTGTCCTCCTGTCTCTGAGGGGGATAACGGTTATCTGTTAGGGGAAACGAGTAAAAGAGGCTTCAGCGATATTTTACAAGCATACTATCAGAAAACCAAAAACGAACCGGATGCGATCCTCTACTTTTCCCTTATCCAGGATGATTTCATTGAAGAGGATCAGATGCAGGCCGAAAGTATACTGGAAGAAACTTATTATGGCTTTCTGCATCTCGTCCAGGCACTAGATGAAATCAAAGGATCTACGGCGATTCAACTCTCTGTCGTTGCGAATCGTCTTTTTGACGTGCTTGGCGATGAAGAGATTAACCCTTGGAAAGCAACATTGCTGGGTTTAGTCCGTGGCATTCCATTGGAATTTCCTGATAGGAACTGCCAGTTGATTGATATTTCTGGCCAGGAGCAGCTAGTCGCCTCTGGAATGGTCGAGACGCTTTTGTGCGAAATGGAAGGTAGTCAAGAGGACCTGTTTGCTTTGCGAGGAAAATCAAAATGGCTTCCTCTCTATGAGCGTACATCTCTGGAAACCCATTCAACCCTGAAGCTGATAGACGGAGGCACCTATCTGATTTCTGGAGGTACAGGTGGAATTGGATTGGAGTTGGCCGCTTACATCGCCAGTCACTGTAAGGCCAGTATTATTCTGCTTGGGCGATCATTCTTTCCTGCGAAGGATGAGTGGGGGAAATGGCTCCAAGATCACGGAAAGCAAGACTCCATCTCAGCCAAGATCAAACGGATTCAGGAGATCGAACGAAGCGGCGCACAAATTTACGTCTACCAGGCGGATGTTTCTGATTTCTCTACTCTTGCCTCGACTCTGTATTGTGCTCAGGAGGAAGTTGGCCCCGTTCAAGGTGTGATTCATGCGGCAGGACTTCCGGGCAGCGGCCTTATCCAACAGATAAGCAAGGAGACGATGCACCAGGTCATCATGTCAAAGACAATGGGATGCATCAACTTAAATCGACTTCTGCGGGAAAACAACTTGGACTTTTTCGTGCTGTGCTCGTCTATCAGTACGATTTCCCCGATGATCGGGCAGTCTGATTATAATGCCGCCAATGCCTTTTTAGATGCGTATGCCGAGTATTGTAACCGGGAAGGGAAGCAGGCAATCACCAATGTGAAATGGGATGTTTGGAAAAAGGTAGGGATGGCGGTACAGTCTGGGTTATCGACCGCTCCTAGAAAAGAGCTTGAACATCCGCTCTTTGAATACCGTTTTCAGGCGGGTGACAAAGAACTGTTCTATTCAAAACTAAGCCTGCATCGTCATTGGGTTTTGCAGGATCATCGTACCAATGAACATGGAGTGCTATCAGGAACGACATTGCTTGAAATGGTTCGGGAAGCCGCTGATAACAGTATGCTGAAAAAGCCCTATCTCCTCCGACAAGTGCATTTCCACACGCCGATAACCGTGCGCGAGGAAGAGGAAAAAGGAGTCTTGCTCCTCTTTACTAAAAACAAGGAAAGCTATGACTTTATCATATACAGTCGTTTTCATCATGACGAGCATACGTGGATTCCTCATGTTACCGGCACAATTGAAGCTGCCCAGCAGTCTGCAAGCACGATGGATCTGGAAGCTTTGAAGGAAAGCTGCGGAGACAAGCATGTACTGTTTACCGAAGCGGATCATCAAAAGCATGGAGGATATCTGAATTTCGGGAAGAGATGGCGCAATATTCGCGAAGTTATGGCGGGGTCAGATGAAGGGGTAGCCATCATTGAGTTGCCTGAAACGTATCAAGCCGATCTGGACGATTATCATCTGCATCCTGGTATGCTGGATACAGCGACAAGCTTTTTGCTCGGCTTTCTCAATAAACAGAAGATGTTTATTCCCTTGTCCTACGAATCAATTGCCGTCTATGGCAAAATGCCGCGCCGCATATACAGCTACAGCAAATATTTGGACAGCCGTTTTCCGCAGGAGGACTTGGCGAGTTTCGATATTCAGATCATGGATGAGTTCGGAAATGTGATCATTGATATCCGAAACTATACCGTAATCGCGATATCCGAATCTGTTGCAGACCGGATCAGTGACGGAAAGAAGCACAGTATACAGATTAATCTAGATAAATGGATGGACGCTGATGCTCACGGAGACGATTCCAGCCCAATCGGAATCTTGCCGGAAGAGGGGCGTGAAATATTTGGAAAAATACTGACGTCCGGTGTTTCCAACCTGATCATTTCCACGATCGACATCGAAACCCGTTTACGTAAAAGCCATCACAGCACAGCTAATGGATGGAACGGATATGAACAGTCAGCAAGCAAAAAGATTCAGGCAAAACGACCACCGTTGTCTGTAGAGTATGTTCCTCCCCAAACGGATATCGAAAAAGCGCTGTGTGCCATTTATGAAAACTATTTAGGAATGGCTCCTATTGGTATCGCAGATGACTTTTTTGAGCTGGGTGGAGATTCTCTCAAGGCGATACATGTTAGCACGAACATCAGAAAGCAGTTTGATAGCAATATCACGTTGACGGATTTATTCCAGTATAAAACGATCAAAAACGTAGCTGAATTCATCAAAAGCAATAACCAAGTCGGACAATATCAAATAGCACCCGTCGAGGTTCAACCACACTACAAGACATCGCTTGCACAAAGACGCATCTTTTTCTTACAGGGTCTGATGCCAGATACGGTGGGGTACAATGAATCGACTGCCGTTTTGCTGGAAGGGCCGATTCATCTCAGAAAAATTGAAGAGATATTTGCCAAAATGATTGAGAGGCACGAAAGCTTACGCACTTCGTTTCAGGTACTGGAAGGTGAGATTGTCCAAATTGTACACCCCCGTATTGACTTCGAAGTGATTTGCTTGGAGTCCGATGAACATTCGGTTGAGCAAGATCTCGAGAAGTTTATTCAACCGTTCGATCTGGCGAGGGCGCCTCTTTTCCGAGTGGGATTAATCAAAATTGGAGAACAAAAGAGTATTCTAGCAGTGGACATCCATCATATTATTTCGGATGGAACATCCATTAGCTTATTGGTGAAAGATTTTTCTGAATTGTACAGGAACGTTTCGCTTCCTCCATTGAACGTCCAGTATAAGGATTACGCGGAGTGGCAGCACGATTTTGCACGGTCAACCGCTTATCGGGCACAAGAGGCCTATTGGTTGAATAAGCTGGGGGGAGCATTGCCTGTCCTGCAGCTGCCGACGGACTTCCCTCGCCCGGCATCCCTTAGCTTCCATGGTGATCGGATTAGTCTGGAGCTTGATCAACAATTGAGTGAGGGAATCAAGAAGTTTTCTCAGGAGAATCAGGTCACCTGGTTTATGACGATGTTGGCTGCGTATTATGCATGGCTGGCGAGACTCAGTGGGGACTCAGATATCCTGGTAGGAATTCCGCAAGCAGGCCGAAACCATGATGAGCTGAAAGAGATCGTAGGCATGTTTGTCAATTCCCTTGTTCTGCGTAATAAGCCAGAGAGGGAGAAAAGCTTCCTTGAATTGCTTCACGAAGTAAAAACGAGTTTATTGGAAGCGTTGGAAAATCAGGATTTTCAAATCGAACAGATATTGGATCAACTGGATTTTAAGCGTGACCCAAGCCGTACATTCTTATATGATACGATCTTCAATTACCAGAGCATGAAGAATCAGACGGAAAGTGAAGGAACGTATTACGAGGACATAAAGTTATCGGCCTACCCGGTCACGGTAAAAACAACAAAAGCGGATCTGAATATTCATTTATACGAAACTGCCGCAGGGATTTATCTGGAATGTTACTACAGGACGGACTTGTTCAAGCAGGAGACAGTCCAATACATGTTTACCGAGTACCGCAAATTGCTTGAATGCATCATCCAAAAACCCAACCTGCAGATTGGCGAATTGCCAATATTGAAACAGAGCGAGGGCTTGCACAGGGAGAATGGTGTTGTGCCGCTTTGCAAGTACCAGCCCTTTTCTTTCAAGGAGTCTACTGCCGCTCTTGTAAAACGGTTTGAAGAGCAGGTTGCCACCTATCCGAATCATATCGCTGTCAAACATAACTTTGATGCTTTGGAATATGGACAGCTCAATGCAAAAGTAAATCAGATTGCCCGAAAAATTTTAGAGCACTGCTCTCCAGAAAGCGCACAAACACCAGTTGCCCTTTTATTTGGGAACACACTCGAAATGGTAGTTGCCTTGATGGGTGCGTTGAAGGCAGGGGTTCCGTTCGTGCCGCTGGATCGAAGTGCTCCAATTGAGCGGTTGGCTTATATGATCGACGATGCGCAATCGAGCATTCTTTTGACCGATTCGGAAAACATAATTTTGGCTGGTGAAGTTGTAGAGAAGATCAACCAGAAAATCCAAACGATCAATTTGACGGACGGAACCAGTAACATTTCAGAAGAGAATTTGGATCTAAGCATAAAAGGCGAAGCAATTGCATTTATCCTCTATACTTCTGGCTCGACAGGAAGACCGAAGGGGGTCATGCAGAGCTATCAAAACGTCTATTACTATCTTTCACAGTTCACCCAGGTATTGAAGGTCCATCAACGTGATCATATCGCATTGTTGACATCGTACAGTCATGCGATCGGCATCTTGGATATATTGGGAAGCTTGTTAAATGGGGCTACTTTGCATCTCTATGATATCAAGCTGGACGGTAGTATGACGCGATTCGCCAATTGGTTAAATCAGGAACGAATCACATTGTTCCACTCCGTTCCATCCGTGTTCCGCTTTTTTATGAAGAACCTGGATGACAGCATACGACTTCCTCATATTCGCATGGTTTTATTAGGAGGAGAGGTCGTGTCTGGCACGGATTTTGAGTTGTACAAACAAAAACACGCGGATGACTGCTTGTTTGTCAATTTCCTGGGTTGTTCGGAAGTGATGGTCATTTCATTTTTCATCATGAACAAGGATATGGCAGTCCATCCTGCAAAAATTCCAGCCGGGTATGTCGTCGATGGCATAAATTTGCGCATTCTTAACGAAAACAACCAGGAAGTGAGTATTTACGAATCCGGGCAACTCTACTATCAAAGCGAGTATCTCTCTCCTGGGTACTGGAACCGCGCAGAAGAAACAGAGAAGGCTTTTGCATACGATTTGCACACAGGTGAGGGTCGATTGTACCGAAGCGGAGACTACGGCAGATTATTGCCAGATGGTTGCTTGGAATACAACGGCAGAAACGATTCCCAGTTGAAAATCAGAGGCTACAGGGTTGATTTGAATGAAGTAGAAAGTGTCATCGACGGATTGGATTGTATGGTAAAGAGTGTTGTCAAATCAACCGAGGATGCGAACAACGAACCGGTCATCGTTTCTTACTACGTATTGAAGGAACACATATCAGAGAAAGAGATCATCGGTATGGTGAAGGAATTATTACCGAGCTACCTTGTTCCGCAATATTGGATGGAATTGCAATCGTTTGCCATGGTCGGACCGAATAAAATCGACCGCAGTGCATTGCCAGCCTTGAATGTCAACACGCCAAAGAGCTCCCGTACGGCTCCACCGCAAAATCGCATGGAAGAACTGCTCCTAAAAATATGGCAAGAAACATTAGGAAAAGAGCAGATCGGAGTAGACGATGGATTTTTTGACGTTGGTGGTCACTCGTTGATGTTGATGCAAGTTCAAAACAATCTGGAGAAGGAACTGCAAACAACGATTGAGATGGCCGATTTGTTCAAATATCCAACCATACGTTCGTTGGCTTTGTTTTTACAAGACAAGCAGCAGAACAAAAATGATTATTTGCAGCAAAGCATGCAGCGGGGCGAGCTTAGAAAAAGCCTGCGCCAGCAACGGGGAAAACGGTAAAAGGCCATCGGGGAGACAGGAAATCGGGGCGCCTCGCGCTCCGGGTGACTCCTCCTGCTTTGGACATTTGAAGGGTAAAGGAGAAGGGTATGCAAAAAAGTGTCGTGTTTGACTTCGATGGAGTGATTATTGATTCGCTAGAAGTACAGCGTAAGGCATTCTTTGATAGCTTTCAGCTCGTTTCCAATGGTCCGCTTCCCTCTTTTGAGGAGTTTCTGGGGCACAGTGGGGATTCCATTCCCAACATTTTCAGTAAAATGAACCTGCCACTTAGCATGGTTGAACATTATCGGAGAATAGCTAGCTCCAATATCCACCTGATTGAGATTGTAGAGGGGATGGAGGAGATTTTGCGCTTCATCCAAAACGAAGGATGGAAATGCGGATTATGTACGGGAAAAGATCGGAAGCGAACCATCCACATCCTGAAAGAATTCGAGCTGATTGATTATTTTGACACAGTGGTCTGTTCGGATGATGTAACCCATCCGAAGCCGCATCCGGAAAGCCTTCTGCTCGCCATCGAGCAACTGCACTCCAATGTTGAACACTCTGTATTTGTTGGAGACGGAAAAAACGATCTCATTTGTGCCAGAGAGGCGGAGGTCAAAAGCATTGCGGTCGCATGGGGCCATAATTCGGTAGAAGTGCTCCAGCAAGAATCGCCTAGCTATTTTGCCTATAGCGTCGATGAACTCAGACATGCGTTGCAAACCCTTTTTCAGCATCCAAGAGTTTCATTATGAAAAGCGGGAGTGATGTGAGTGATGGATGAAGATGTAATCCATTCAAAAATTGCCATCATTGGCATGGCCTGCCGTGTTCCCGATGCCGATACCCCTTTGGCTTTTTGGCGAAATATCGTCAACGGTGTGGAATCCATCAAGACGTTTACAGATGAGGAGTTAAGGGATGCAGGTATTCCGGTCAATCTCCTCAACGACCCTCAATATGTAAAGAGAGGAGCTATCCTCAAAGATACAGAGTATTTCGATGCAGGCTTTTTCCGTTATTCAGAAAAGGATGCAGAGATTACCGACCCGCAGCACCGTGTCTTTCTCGAATGTGCCTGGGAGGCGCTAGAAGATGCTAGCTGTGTGCAGGACATAGAGCAGCAAGTGGTAGGAGTTTACGCCAGCTCTTGCATCAGTAGCTATTTTTTGCGTCTTTATTCAGATCCGGAACTTGTGCAAAGACTGGGGCACGTGCAAATCGGCATTGGCAATGAAAAAGATTTTTTGGCATCCAAAGTTTCGTTTAAATTGGGTTTGCGTGGGCCTTCCGTCAACGTGCAAACGGCATGCTCCTCCTCCTTGGTCGCAGTCCATTTAGCTAGTCAAAGTCTATTGAATGGCGAGTGTGACATTGCATTGGCAGGGGGCGTGACGATCCGAAGTGAGCAAACAGGAGGGTATGTCTTCCAAAAAGAAGGCATGGTCTCCCCAGATGGTCATTGTCGTGTCTTTGATACAGATTCCGCAGGCACTGTTTTTGGAAATGGGATCGGGATTGTTGTTTTGAAGCGCTTGGCGGATGCCATTCGTGATCGCGACAACATACAGGCTGTCATCTGCGGTACTGCCGTCAATAATGACGGAGATGAAAAGATTGGGTATACTGCGCCGAGTCCAATCGGACAAGCGCAAGTCATTCATGAGGCGCTGACGGTTGCCAACGTCTCTCCACGTGAAATCAGTTACATTGAAACGCATGGAACTGGGACTGAACTGGGTGACGCAGTTGAAATAAAGGCGCTTAAAGAAGTATTTCAAGCAGAAGCAACCCAGCCCCAATTTTGCGCCATCGGGTCTGTCAAACCCAATATCGGCCACTTGGATACCGCAGCAGGCATCATTGGCTTGATCAAAACGACTCTTGCCTTGAAGCATCAAGTGATTCCGCCTTGCATTAACCATGAGCAGCCGAATCCCAAGCTGTCATTCGAGCAAAGTCCGTTCTATGTGAACACAAAGCCTCGTTTATGGAAAGAAGTGAGCCATTCCCCAAAGGGAGGCGTTAGTTCTTTTGGAATTGGAGGGACAAATGCCCACGTAATTTTGGAAGAGGCTCCTTCCTTTCCTTCAGATGCTTCTTTTAGACAGCAGCATCTCTTATTGTTTTCAGCTAAAACGGAGAAGGCATTAGAGAATGCTTGCAAGAAAATGGCGCAATTTTTCCGTGAGCATCCCCGACTTCCCCTTGCGGATGTGTCCTATTCATTGCAAACCGGGCGTGTTCATTTTCCTTATCGAAAAATGGTAGTTTGCTCTTCAGTCGCAGAAGCTGTTCACTCGCTTGAAACAGGGAGGGGCGACGTATCCAAAAGTGAAAAAGAAGAGCTGCGTACTGGGCTTCTGTTTTCGCCGCAAAGTCAAGCGATTCTCAAAATTGGGTACGAGCTGTACCGGACTGAAAAGGGCTTTGCCTGTATCATTGATGGCTATCTCCATGCCTGGACAACATCAGGAACAGTTGATGTACCCAGCATCGAGAGCATCTTGAAGGGATGTGGGCTTGATCATCATGAGGACAAGCTAGACTCTATGTATGTGGAAATGAGTCAGTTCATTTACCAATGCGCATTGGCTGACTTTATGGTTTCTCTCGGAATCAAACCTCATGTGGCGATTGCGGAGGGGACAGGCATATTCTCCGCTGTCTATCATGCGAAGCTATTATCTATGAATGATCTGGTTAGAATCATTGTTCTAAAACACAAGTGGCTTCATTCTGCAAAGGAACAACAAAGCCGGATGGAAGAAGAACTCGCTTTTGTATTACGGACGATAAGAGTGGGGGGGAATGATCTGGAGGTTATATCCAGCGGATCTCCCATCACGAACGAGCTGATTCGTGACACAGATTTTTGGTTGTACAACATGCAACAAATCTCTGTTACATCCTCAATGGAGAACTACCTCATGGAGAGGGACATTCCCCTTCTAATTGAGATGGGGATGAAGCATCGGGATTGGTCTGAATGCGAACCTCTACCTGTCATCCAACTGTTGCGTTCGCAAGAAATGACGGAATCGACAGAATGGTATTTTCATAACAGTCTAGGGGAGATATGGAAGCAAGGGGGCTCCATTCATTGGAAAGAACTGTATTCTGGCGAGAACAGAAACCGTCTGTCCCTCCCCACCTATGCCTTTGACAGAGACAAGTATTGGTTTGAGAAGAAAGATCGAGCGACACAACAACATGCCATTCGTAAAAATGAGCTGGAGAATTGGTTGTATCGTCCCGTATGGAAACAGCACAACGGATCGGGCCGTACACGTATGGACGACCAGTCTGATTCCTATTTAATCTTTACTGATACTAGCGGAATAGGAGAAGGAGTTAAGCAAGCCCTGTTAGCAAAAGGAAAACGGGTGTGTACCGTAAAAGCTGGCCGTTCATTTTTCAAGCTGGCTCCACATGAGTACGAGATTCATCCGGAAGAGACCGAGCAGTATCTCACGTTGTTACGAGAAGTTTTTCAACCGGGACAGGTCTGGAAAATCGTTCACATGTGGAGTCTTTTAGATGAGCCCTCGTTTTTTGAAAAGGATGTCTCCCAGCATGTACAGACGCCTACTTTTTACAGCTTATTGCACATGGGCAAATCTTTTGGGATGCTTGATCCTCAGCAGCCGATTCAGTTATTTGTTATCGCATCTGCGTCTCAGTCCATTATTGGGAACGAAGCTTTGTCGCCGTATTATGCTACTGCCTTCGGAGCTGTCCAGGTCATACCACAAGAATTTGGAAATGTCCATTCCGCATATTTGGAAATTTCGGCGGAAGAGTTCCAGAAGCAGAAACAGATCGGCATGAAATTGCTCGTTGAGGAGCTGGTCAAACAAGACCCGGAAAAAATGATGGCCATCCGCTACCGTCACAAATGGGTACGAACGTACGAACCCATTCGCTTAGATCTGCCCGTTGCTTCTGATCGTAAAGCTAGAGGGGTGCATCTGGTTTTAGGAGGTTTGGGCGGGATTGGATTGACAGCAGCAAGCGCGCTGGCTCATCAGGGTCCAGCTACAATTATTTTGACTGGACGCACACAGTTCCCTCGGGAAGAACACTGGCAGGAGTATCTGGCCAACTCTCCTGACAGCGATCCTACCCATCAGAAAATTCGCGAAGTCATGCAACTGAAAGCACTGGGCGCACAGGTTCATCTGTATCAGGTAGATGTAAGCGATGAAGCACAAATGAAGGCCCTATTGGAAGAGATCGACGAGAGGTTTGAACGGATTGACGGTGTTATCTTCTCAGCGGGCAGAGTCGTAAGCGATTTCTTCCAGCACTCGATTGCCCATATCAATCGGAGCATGTGTGAAGCAGAGTTTTCTGTGAAAATAAGAGGTATCCTCATTCTTGAAAAGCTCATTAGAGATAGAGAGATTGCGTATTGCATGGTGAACTCTTCCCTCTCTTCGATTCTCGGTGGGATTGGACTGGTTGCCTATACGGCGGCCAACCAATTCATGGATAGTTTTGTCCAAAAGATGAATCAAGAGCAGAGTCAAACCAGATGGATGTCCGTCGGCTGGGATGCTTGGAACTTCTCGGTTTCTGATTCAGGCAACCGTACAGCTGCGAGTGAACGTATGGAACAACTGATCACTCCCGCAGAAGGTAGACAAATTTTTGCTTATTTGTTCTCTCTCATCCATCATGAAGAGCATGTCATTGTTTCCACAACAGACCTGGAGCCAAGGCTCGCCCTCTGGGTCAACCGGCCCCGATACAAAGGGGAACGGCTTAAGAGTCAAGGGCGGAAAGAGTTGTCCATGGAGATGTTGCTTCAAGAAACGATTCAAGATTACATTGGGAATACGAAAATGGGCCTGGACGACAATTTCTTTGATGCAGGAATCACTTCGATGGATATTGTGGGGATCAATGATATCCTCCAGAAGACCATGGATAAGCCCGTTCTGATTTCTTCTTGGTTTGAATATCCGACCATTCGCAAGCTGGCCGGGTATTTGAAAGGGCAAGACAAGGGAATGGAAGCAAACGATCTCGGCTTTGATCGCTCCGAGATAGTCCATAAAGGGATCGATAAATTAAAAATGCTGCGAAAAAAGGGGAAGGAGGTTCGAAATGGCTGAGACTCGAAACTTCAACGGCTTGGAAATCGCCGTGATCGGCTTATCCTGCCGCTTTCCGGGAGCAAACAATCGCCAGCAATTCTGGAATAACATCAAGGATGGATTGGACTCTGTTACGTTTTTTACCGATGAAGAGGTCAAAGCAGAAGGAGTACCGCCTGAACTCATTCAGAATAAAAACTATGTAAAAGCGGGCGCGATCATCGATCAGTTTGAATATTTCGACGAACGTTTTTTTGGATATAGCCCCAAAGATGCCCTGGTCATGGACCCGCAGGTTCGGCTGTTTCACGAGGTTGCCTGGGAAGCCATGGAAGACGCCGGATATATTCCTGACAGTTATTCCGGATTAATCGGCGTTTTTGCAGGGGCATCGAGCAATTATAACTGGAATGCCAGAGTTTATTCCTATGAAGGGGAGCATCGCGATCTCTTCTCCGAAATCCAATTGAGCAACAAAGATTTTCTCGCCTCACGAATTTCCTACAAATTCAATTTAAAAGGACCCAGCTTAACACTAACGACCGCTTGCTCCACGTCGTTAACTGCCATTCATACTGCCTGCCGCAGTTTACTTAGTGGCGAATGTGACATGGCGCTCGCTGGGGGCATTTCCATTTTGATTCCGAATAAAAGCGGATATCTGTATGAAGAAGGGCTCTTTCTATCGAAAGACGGACGAATTCGTGCCTTTGACGAAAAAGCATCAGGCATCTTGTTTGGAAACGGGATCGGGGTGGTCGTGTTAAAGCCGCTAGAAAATGCACTGGCGGATAAAGACCATATTTGGGCCATTATTAAGGGGAGTGCCATCAACAACGATGGAAACCGTAAAGCGGGATATATGGCGCCAAGTGTTGAGGGACAGAGAGAAGTCATTCAAAGCGCATTGCAACTCTCCGATGTAGAGCCGGAGAGCATCTCGTACATTGAAACCCATGGGACCGGGACACAACTGGGTGATTCCATCGAGTTTACAGCGCTAAAACAAGTTTTTCATGATCGGCAAACCAAATGTGTTTTGGGCTCGGTCAAAAACAATATTGGCCATCTGGATGCAGCATCGGGTGTGGCGGGCTTCATGAAGACCGTACTCGCTCTGAAACACCGCCAGATCCCTCCCATGATCCATTTTTCGAAGAGCAATCCGATTTTGGAAATGGAGAAAAGTCCGTTCACAATCAACACAAAGTTGAGTGAGTGGAGCGATGGGCCATTTCCTTTACGGGCGGGGATTAGCTCGTTTGGCGTTGGGGGGCAAAATGCGCATTTGGTTTTGGAGGAAGCCCCTGAGGTCGACGAGTCGGTGAAGGATGAGCAGCAGCCTCACCTTATTTTACTGTCCGCCCAAAACAGCGAATCGCTGGAAAAGATGGCCGAAAACCTGGCGAAGCATGTGGAGGAACATCCCCAGACAAGGTTGCGTGATATTGCCTATACATTGCAAATGGGACGAAAATCTTTTGAATATCGCAAGCCAATCGTTTGCCAAAGCAGCGCGGAGCTGATCCGTGCTTTGAAAGATAAAAATCCCCGTCAATCACAGACTTATCGGGCAGATGGACAGCCTGAACAAATCGTGTTCATGTTCTCCGGTCAAGGATCCCAATACGTCAGCATGGGACAAGAACTCTATGCAAAGGAGGAGATTTTCCGGAAGCACCTCGATCATTGTTTTGCTATCCTCCAACGATACTCTGAGGTTGATTATCGCTCCATTCTGTTTCCAAAAGATAATGATCGGGATCAAGCCAGGGAAGCGATAGCCAGTTTGGATCATGGACAAGTCATTCTGTTTGCTTTTGAATACGCATTAGCCCGGTTATTGATGGAATGGGGAATACAACCAGATGTTGTGATCGGGTACAGTTTGGGCGAATATATCGCGGCGACGATTGCGGGGCTGTTTACCCTAGAACAGGCGATTCAACTGGTTGTCAAACGTGGGGAGTTATTTCAGCTACTGCCGGATGGATTGATGCTCAGTATTCCGCTTTCGGTAGAGGAAGTGACTCCATTCTTGTCTGAATCGCTGGAAATTGCCATTGATAACCACGTGTCTTGCGTAGTTGGCGGACCCAAACATTTGGTATTGGACCTAGAAGAGAAGCTGAAACAAAACAAATGGATCTGCACACCTCTTCCTTTTCCGAAAGTGATTCATACGTCACGGGTCGAATCGATATTGGATGATTACCAGGCGGCCTTTCAACCAGTTGCGTATCAGCAGATGCAGATTCCGTTTATCTCCAGTGTAACAGGAGACTGGGCAGGGAAAGAAGCTCTGGGCACCAGCGAATATTGGATCAATCAGCTAAAAGATACGGTGCGGTTTACGAAGGCAATCCAGCTTCTAGCGGATCAACGCGCTATTTTTATCGAAATCGGGCCGGGGCATGATTTGAGTGCTTTGGCAAAACGAACGTTGGGCTCAGATCCCGCTCCAAAAATACTAAATCTCATCCCGTTTGCAAACAGCAATGTCTCGGAGCACCACCATTTATACAAGCGGCTCGGCAAGCTGTGGCAATACGGGGTGACCATAGATTGGAACCAATTGAATCCACAGGGAACACGAATCCCATTGCCTACTTATCCATTTATGCGAAAGAAATTCTGGTTGGAAGAGACGGCACTTCAAGCCAACGCTACAAATCAATCGAAACAGATGGTAAGGAAAAACATTGAGGATTGGTATTACGTTCCGTCATGGAAGCGGCACACACCTATCCTTTCTTCCAAAAACAATGTTCACAAAGAAAAGCGGCGATTGATTTTTGCCGAACAGTCCCTGATCAGTGAGCTTCTGACGCAAAAAATAAAACAGTTGAGCGAACAATGTATCGTTGTTTATAAAAGCGAGCATCGACAGAAAATGAATGACAACGAATTTGCGATCAATCCGAGCAAAGACGAGGATTATGGCTGGCTCTTTCAAGAATTGAAAGCGAGTTCGTTCACGCCAGATGAGACCATTCATATGTGGAGCTTGCTGCTTGAACAGGAAGAGGGCTTCACGCTATCCGATTTGGATACGTCTCTCGATAACGGGTACTATAGTTTGCTTGCCATTGCCAAGGAATTCGGCTTGCATTTCTATGAGCAATCGATGGAGTTGAAAGTCATATCAAATGGGGTCTGTGAGGTTACTGGCTTTGACGGGAAAGAACCGCAAAAGTCTATCATACTGGGACCAATCAAAGTAATTCCGCTTGAATACCCGGCGATTCGATGCAGCTTCTTTGATATTGACATCACACCGGGGTCCATGGATATGGACAAAGCTATCGATTTATTCCTCCTGCCATTTCTCTCGCAAGATTGGAACGGTGTGGTTGCTTATCAAAACAAGTATTTTTGGTTTCCAGCATATGATGCCATCTCCACTCATGCCCAGGACGGCATAGAGCTGAAGCAAGGCGGTAAGTATTTAGTAACAGGCGGTTTGGGCG
Source organism: Brevibacillus brevis (assembly GCF_001039275.2). Taxonomy (NCBI): domain Bacteria; kingdom Bacillati; phylum Bacillota; class Bacilli; order Caryophanales; family Paenibacillaceae; genus Brevibacillus; species Brevibacillus brevis. The sequence goes on along the minus strand of NZ_CP030117.1, from coordinate 3,233,906 downwards.
GGATTGGCCTCGCCGTTGCCAAATTTTTGGCGCAAAAAGCACAGGCGACCCTGATATTAGTGGGAAGGTCTGCATTTCCTCCGAAGGAAACATGGCAGGAGTGGCTTTCGGAACACCAGCCCGATGATGGGGTGAGCCGAACAATTCGCCGGTTATTGGAAATCGAGCAATTTGGTGGGAACATTCACATCATGAATGCTGATATCAGCGACAAGAGTCAAGTTCAAGAACTAATGAAAAAAGTTGATTGTCTACCTGGAGAACTGACAGGAGTGATCCATGCAGCAGGTGTGCCAGATGGGGAAATGATACAACGCTGCACACGAGAAAACGCTAAGAAGATGTTAGCAGCAAAGGTAGAAGGTACTTACTTTCTTTATGAGACTCTTCGCGAAAGGCCGCTGGATTTTTTAATCCTGTTTTCATCACTGAGTGCATACATTCCCGCAATCGGGCAGGCGGGTTACTGCGCAGCAAACTCTTTCCTGGACTCATTTGCAATTTATTGCCATGGAAATAAAAGTAATTTACCTGTTCTGTCAATCAATTGGGAGAGATGGAGAGGGACAGGGATGGCCCGGCAAATTGAAGAGAAGCATAAACAATTGACTGGTGAGGAGCTAGAGAATGCCATAACAGAAGAAGAAGGCCTGCACATCTTTTCCCGGATAGGCACGATTCAGCTTCCGCAGGTTGTCATTTCTGCCTATGACTTGAATGAGCTCACGACCCGGTATCATGATGCGAAAATTCACCTTATTTCAGAGGAAATCGCCTTTGATTACCCTCAGCCTTGTAACACGGAGACGTATGAACGGCCTGATTTGACAACTGAATATACCGCTCCGCAAAACGAACGGGAACGAAAGATCACAGAGGTATGGGAAGCACAGTTTGGCGTGAGACCAATCGGGGTTCACGACAGTTTGTTTGAATTGGGTGGAGACTCCATTATGGCTCTCTCCATTCTGGGAAAAATCCAAAAGCTGTTCAACGAGCGCATTCCCATGGCGTATTTTCTTAACCATCCTACTGTTGGCGGCATTTCCGCCTATCTGCAACAAACCAATCCAAGTAGGGAGGGCGGGATACACTCTGTAGCGCGAAAGGACTACTATCCGCTGACATCGGTTCAAAAGCGAGTCTATTTCTTGCAAAAGATGCATCCTTTCACGACGGTATACAACAATCCCGGCGTGTATCAATTAGAGGGGGACATCGATCCGAACAGTATTGAGCAAATCTTTCAAAAGCTCATCGAACGTCATGAAATTTTCCGAACCTCCTTTGGCTTCGTAGGGCAAGAGGTAGTTCAGACTGTGCATGAAACCATTCCATTCACCATTGAGGAGCTGGTACTGCCCGAGGAAGGAATGGATGCGGCAATCTCTGGGTTTATTCGGCCGTTTGAACCGGAAAAAGCGCCCCTTATTCGGATTGGCTATGAGCGAAATAAAAACATGCTGCTCATAGATATGCATCATTTGATTTCAGACGAGATGTCCTATCAATTGTTGATCAGAGATTTCCTGTCTTTCTTTAAAGGTGAAGAATTGCCAGTTCTACCTGTGCAGTACAAGGATTACGCTGAATGGCAATCTTCGATGAAAGTAAGCCCTGCTTTCGACAGACAGAAACAGTATTGGCTGGATCAATTCGCGAATGGTGAGCATGAGAATAAGCTCCAGTTGCCGACGGATTTCAAGCCGCCTCTCATTCAAAGTTTTGACGGGGACTTCATTCAGTTTCACATCGATGAACAAACAACAGAACGCTTCAAGCGTATGGTGAAAAAGGAAGCCGTTACAGTAAATATGGGTCTGCTGGCTCTTTATGCTGCTCTCCTATCCAAACTGTGCCAGCAAGAAACAGTAATCGTCGGAACACCTGTGTCTGGAAGGAAACAGACGGAGCTAGAGAACCTCATCGGACCCTTTGTTGATACGGTTGCCCTAAAACTATGCGTCGATGCAGCTACCTCCTTTTCAAAATTGCTGCAAGTCGTCAAGCAAACCATCTCTTCTGCATTGGATCATCAGGATTATCCATTTGAAGAGCTAATTAACAGCTTGGACATTCAGCGAGATTTGAGTAGGAACCCTTTATTTGAAACCATGTTCAGTTTTCGGGATGTCTACGACAAGACAGATCAGATCGGTGGAGTGAAGGAAATCACTTCGCTTTACAAGCATAAAACAGCCATGTTCAGCATTCGCTTTTCCGCTTGGGAGGAAGGTTCACAAATAGGTTGTGAGATTGAATATTCCACGAACCTGTTTGCAAGAAAAACGATGGAGCGTATGGCTCGTTATTTTGAAGATTTGATGAAACATGTTATAGACGAGCCATCAATAGCTTTGTCAGAAGTACAGATGGTGCCCGAGAACGAAAAACAGCAAGTGCTCGTAGGTTTTAACCAAACTCGACGACAAGTAGACCCTAGTCAAAACGTCCTGTCGTTGTTTGAGAGCCAGGTTGAAAAAAATCCAGAAAAAATAGCGATAACCATAGGTAGCTCATCTTTGAGTTACCGAGAATTGCAACATGCGGCAAACAGGTTGGCTCGTTATTTGCAAAAAAAGGGAGGAATGCGGGGAAAACCAGTGGGAATATACATCGAGCGATCATTGGAGATGGCCATCGCTATGATGGCTGTGTTGAAAGCGGGAGGCTCGTATGTTCCGATCGATGCCAGCATTCCTCTTCAGCGTCTGCAACAGATCAAAGAAGAAGCTGGATTAGACGTGATTGTTTCCACCAGCGAATTGTTGGCAGACACCAAGCTCTATTTCCAAAGCACGGTGCTTCTGGATCAGGAGTGGGACGAAGTTTTGCAGGAATCGTCTACTCCATTGAACTTTACTGTCGAACCGTCACAGACGGCTTATATCATCTTTACATCCGGTTCCACAGGCAAGCCAAAAGGGGTTATGGTTCCGCATCGTGCATTGAGCAATTTTCTGCTATCCATGTCGAGAGAACCAGGCATGACAGCGGAGGATAAGCTTCTATCGGTGACGACCTTCTCCTTTGATATTTTTGGGCTGGAACTGTTCTTACCGCTCATTACCGGAGCGACGGTAATACTCGCAACCAAAACGGAAATGGGCGACGGGAACCAGTTAAGATTATTGCTCGAAACACACGGAATCACAGTAATGCAGGCGACACCAGCCACGTGGAAAATGATGATCATGTCGGGATGGTCAGGCAGTCCGCAATTGAAGGCTCTATGCGGCGGAGAAAGCCTGCCAACAGATTTGGCCCGGGAAATGCTCGAGAGGGTTGGATCTTTCTGGAATATGTATGGACCAACGGAAACCACAATTTGGTCGACTGTTTCCGAGATTACAGATGCGGAACAGCAGACGATTGGCAAGCCCATTGACAATACGCAAATCTATATTTTAGACAGCTTCAATAAGCCCGTTCCATTGGGCGTATACGGGGAAATGTATATAGGCGGCATGGGTGTGGCCTCCGGGTATGTGAACAATCCGACGCTAACGGCTGAGAGGTTTGTAGCCAATCCATTCGATAGCGATCTGCACCCTAAGATGTACAGAACGGGAGACATCGCTCGGTTTTTGGCGGATGGCACTATTCAATGTGCGGGCAGGGTCGATGATCAGGTGAAGATCCGAGGTTTTCGCGTTGAGCTGTCCGAGATAAAAGCAATTATTTCCTCGTATCCAGGGATTCAGGACAATGTCGTGGTGCTAGATACGATGGTGGAAAGTGCCGGGAAATCCGGCGGGGTTGATGACAGGTGCTTAACAAGCTACCTGGTACTAGGGACAGATAAGGCTGTCAGTTTTGGTGAGCTGAAAGGGTTCTTGCTGGAGCGTTTGCCAGCTTATATGGTCCCGCAGCAATTTTTCGTCATTGAGAAAATCCCGTTGAACAGCAACCAAAAAATAGACAGGAAAAAGCTGAAATCCCTGCAACAAATCCAACTCGTCAGTTCCAATCCATTTAAACAGCCGACTACCGAAGTGGAAGAACAGCTTACTTCCATTTGGAAAGAGCTATTGCACTTGGAGAGAATCAGCACCGCAGATTCCTACTTCGATTTAGGTGGGACATCTCTTAGCGTTGTACTGATGCAGGAAAAAGTAAAAGAAGTTTTCGAGTTGCAAATCCATGTGGCGGATATTTTTACACATCCGACTATTGAAAAATTGGCTGCCTATATCGAGCTGAGCATCTCAGCATCGCAAGGAGAGGGAATGCGTGGAGTGAAACTGCCCGTCAATTACTTCTTGTCAACAAATGATCGAGGTGAAAACCTTCCGTTGGCGTTGGAATTGGCCTCAACCACCGCACAGGGCTTATTCCAAATCTCCCGGTTCCATGAGATGCGGGTCGAGGAAGTCATGCTCTCTCTGCTTTTTTATTTGTTGAAACAAGTGTCAAATGAGGTTTGCATTTCTATTCATCTATTGAACAAGCATGAGCAGGTCCAGACAGTGACCATTGATTTTTCCAACATGACCGATTTTGACTCACTTTTCCTGGCGGTCAAGGAAAGCATCAAAAATGATAATCGTCTGAATGTACTTGCAGATCCTTACCACATGGGACAGAAACAGGATAAAACCTTGTATTTCCTGTATCCGTTGACCCCTTCTGTTCCTAGCAGAGCTTTGTCTTCATTCAATGCAATCTGGAGATGGGAAGTGGACAACCAGGAAAGAATCAAGGTTTATCTGGACTACGACAGCTTGCTATTTAAAGGCACAGAATTGAAAAAAGTGGTGCAAGGCTTTGCCCATTTGGCGAAGCAATTGGTTTCAAATGTTGTTAATACGTAACAGTGTTAGCCAAGTTGGGCACGTTCTCTTAAAAGCGTGCCGAGTATAACGTAACCATAAAGGGAGGAAACAGTTATGATTAAGATCGCCTTATTATTTCCAGGTCAAGGAAGTCAGTACAATATGATGGGGAAAGCTCTTTATGAAAGCTCTCCCGAGGTTAGGGAAATTTTTCATCGAACCAACGAAATTCTCGGATACGATTTGTTAGGCATTATCAACGAGGGGAATATGGAAAAATTAACGCGGACTGAATATGCGCAGCCTGCGATTTTTGCATACAGCTATGCCATTTTCCAATCCATTTGCAAGGAGAAAAAGTTTTTCCCTTCTTTTATGGCTGGTCACAGTCTTGGGGAATTTACAGCTCTTACGTGCGCGGAAGTATTCCGCTATGAGGATGCATTGCGATTGGTCATGGAAAGAGCAACGATCATGCAGCAAGCTACATCGGACGGGTTTGGCGGCATGGCTGCTATTAATGGCTTGCACCCACTTCTGGTCGAAGAGGAATGTGAGCGTGTATCGAACGGCGAGGATAAAATTGTCGTGGCCAATTACAATTCATCCAACCAGGTTGTGATTTCAGGCGCCAACTCTTTGGTGAAAGTCGCCACGGAAAATCTGGCAAAAATCGGTGCCATTACGATTCCTTTGAAGGTCTCTGCTCCTTTCCACACACCTTATCTGGAGCTCAGCAATCAAATGTTCCAGAGGGCTATCGCTCAAACGCAAATGGCTGGGCTAAAATGGCCAGTTATCTCTAATGTGGACGCAAAGCCATACTACCATCCAGCAGAAATCCGGGATAGGCTGAATGTACAAATGACCAGTGCAGTCAGATGGAAAGAGACCATCGATTATATGCTGAGACAAGGAGTGAACACCTTTATTGAGTTGGGGCCAAAAACAGCCTTGACTAATTTGATCAAACGCGACTTCTCTCATGTGCGTGCTTATTCCTATGAAGATAACTATGAGCAAATTATGTCTATTATCGATGAACAGGTGGCGGAAAAACGTCCATCCGTGGTTTCCCGTTCTTTAGGGATCGCTGTGTGCATGAGAAACGAAAACTGGGACGACGCAGAGTATCAAAAAGGCGTAATCGAACCATACAGAAAAATACAGGCTTTGGGCAACAAACTAGAGGAAGAAGGAAGAGAAGAGTCCTTTGAGGATATAAAGCAAGCGATCGAGATGCTTCGTTCTGTGTTTGTGACGAAAAAAGTGCCGCTGGAAGAGCAAAAAGAGCGTTTCACTCAAATTTTTGACGAGACGAAGAAGAGACATCTGTTTGATGACTTTGCCCCTATCATGTTTGCCGAAAAGGAGGTTGTCAATGAAAAGTAAGCCTCTATTTGACGATATCCACCTCAACTTTGAAGAGGATATCGCAGGTACTTGGGGGGAATTGGGGAAGTCGGCAGATGCTCCGAAAAAAGACGTAGCGATCATTGGGATAGCAGGAAAGCTGGCTGATGCGCGCAATGTCAGGGAGTTCTGGAGTAATCTTGTGCTTGGCAAGGATTCTATCCAACGAATCCCTTTGTTGCGTAAACAAGACTACGAAGAGCTTCTGTCTTATTTTTTGCAGAAAGATGTTCGGAAAGAACAAAGTGAATATGCGGAAAGCGGATATTTAGATCAAGTCGATCTGTTTGATTGTGAGTACTTTTCTATCTCGCGAAAAGAAGCCAAGCTGATGGACCCGAATCAGCGGCTTTTTTTGCAAAGCTGTGTGGAAGCGATGGAAGATGCAGGGTATGGAAAAGCTCGATTGCGCGGAAGTCAGACGGGTGTTTTTTTAGGATACAGCAGTGATTTTGGGGGAGAATACAAGCATTTTCTTGCTGTAGACAACGCAGAAATAGCAGACTTGGCGATGACTGGGAATATCAAATCGATCATGGCTGCCAGATTGGCTTATTTGCTCGATCTGCATGGTCCCAGCATGCTGATCGATACGGCATGCTCCTCCTCACTGGTTGCCGTTCATCTTGCGTGCCAATCGATTCGCCGAGATGAGTGCGAGATGGCCTTTGCCGGAGGAGTAAAAATTCAGTTTCAACCCTTTGAAAAGGCCAATACGGGGATCGGCATCGTATCCCCAACCTTCAGAGCGCGAACCTTTGATCGGGAGGCCGATGGTACCGGCTTGGGTGAAGGTGTGGGAGTAATCTTGCTGAAAGACGCGGAAAAGGCAATCCGAGATGGAGATCATATTTACGCCCTAATAAAGGGAAGTGCCATCAACCAGGATGGGCAATCCATTGGTATAACTGCACCCAACTCTAAGGCCCAGGAAGACTTGATTATAAGGGCGTGGCAGGATGCAGGCATTCATCCAGAGACCATCTCACTGATCGAGGCTCACGGCACGGCAACCCACTTGGGGGATCCGGTAGAGATAGAGGGCATCAAAAGAGCTTTTGACAGGTACACCACGAAAAAACAGTTTTGTGCAATTGGGTCGGTCAAAACCAATATCGGCCATTTGGATCATGCAGCCGGAATATCTGGCCTGTTGAAATGTATCCTCGCGTTGCAACACGAGATTGTGCCGCCAACGTTGCACTTTCAAAGCCCAAACCAAGAAATCGATTTTGTGAATTCGCCTGTTTATGTGAACGACGAAGCCCGGTTGTGGAAAAAGGGGGAGCACCCCCGGAGATGCGGGATCAATTCTTTCGGGTTGAGCGGAACCAACTGCCATCTCATTCTGGAACAATATCACCAAGCCGAAGAAGTGTCCTCACAAAAAAACAAAGAAGAACAATGGTACATGCTCGGGTTATCAGCGAAAAACCCCACTGTGTTAGATAAACTGGTCAGCGATTATGATCAGTGGGTCAAGCAGGCAGGAGTCATCAATCTGGAGAGCTTATGCTACACAGCGAATGTTGGTCGGGATCACTTTGCCCATAAACTGGCGATCGTGTTTCAAGATCAAACCGATTTACTGGAAAAGTTGCATTCTGTTCGCAAATCCGGCGTCGAAAAGATTGTCAATGAGCATGTGTTTTATCGGGGGCTTTCTAGCCAGGAAGTAAGAGATGTCAGCCTGGGTGGTAAAGAGAATTCCATTTTCGGCGAGATGATCCATTGGGCATTGAAGTATATCGAAGGCGAGCCAATTCCTTGGAACGACCTTTACTCTGGTCAACGACATCCATTGATCAGCTTGCCTACGTATCCGTTTCAGGATATTCGCTGCTGGATCGAGACGAAAGATTTGGAGAAAAAACTCGCTCCTCTTGTCGACCAATGCCTTGTAAGCAGTAATGGCGTTGATATTTATGAAACGAAGTTTTCGGTCGACACGCATTGGGTACTGGCGGAACATAAAATTGCTGAGCATTACGTTTTGCCTGGAACCGCTTATCTGGAAATGATGAGCCAGATTGTTCGAAAAACGATACCTCAGCAGGACGTGTTGGCACTAGAAAACGTCATGTTTTTACAGCCACTTCAAGTTAAAGAAGGGGAAAAAAAAAGCGTCCACATTGTCCTGCAAAAACAAAAGTCATCGTATGACGTCATGGTCACTTCGATGTTGGAGCATTCGGACGAGTGGGTCGTTCACTGCCGAGCAAAAGTGCTTGTTCAGTCTGAACAGCAGCATCAGCAAAAGCAACTGTCTCTTCCCGAATTGCTGAGGGGAGCAAACAAGCAGTCGGTATCCGGGTATAAACCAGAGGCTGATGCCCCTGTTCAAACAGGCCCGCATTGGGAGTGCATGAAAGAGATTTATATGGAAGAGGATAGAATTGTCGCCTTTTTTGAACTGCCTGTTCAATTTGCTCATGAGTTGCACACTTTTGTTCTCCATCCTTCTTTGTTGGATTGCGCGGTTAATATTCCGATCAGTCAAATCCGCGATGGATTGTTTTTACCTTTTCGGTATAAAAAACTCATTTTTTCTGGGGCCATGCCGAGCAAATTTTACAGTTTGCTGCAAATGAAAGAGAAAGATGCGGCGACCATGCAGGAAGCAATCTCCTTTGATATCATGCTCCTCAACGAAAAAGGAGAGGTTTTCGCTGAAATACAAGAATACACCTTGAAAAGAGTGAATATGGCAGAAGCATCTTCCGCCGCGTTCTCTTCCAAAGGGCTGTTTCATCAAATTGTTTGGGAAGCCAGGCCATTGCGTGAAGAAAATAAAAATCAGGACACAACGCCGCACACGCTTGTTTTTAGTGGTCATGACCCTTTCTCTCAACAACTGATGGAGGAACTCAAAAGGAACGGAACCCCTACCATTCTCGTTACGGTTGGTGATCATTTTGCCAAGCTCGATGACTTCCATTATGAGGTTACTGTCAATCAACAAGATTTCGATGCGCTATGGAAGGAAATCGGGAACAAGGCTGTGCAGCGCATCATCCACTGCTTTTCTCTGTCAAAGATCAACGGTGACCAGATTGGAGACGAAGGTTTGTTCAGTCTCTTCTATCTGACGAAGAGTTTGATTGCCTTAAACGTACGACACAAAATTGATCTGGTCCTGATTGGCGATCAGGCGTTTCCTGTTACAGATACGGAGCCTGCGCTAAATCCGATTCACAATGCTTTCTATCATCTCGGAAAAGTAGTCAGCAGTGAATGGTCTCACTTGCGCTGCCGTTCTATCGATCTGGATACAGATACAGATATCTCTGCGATTATTGCCGAACTGGAGCATCAGCCAGACAGTTACATTGCAGCGTACAGGCGCGGTCAGCGCTTCGTGCAAAAAATGAAGGAGCTGGATCACCAGTCATCTCTACCACAAGAGCTCAGCCTGACTCAATCGGGCTGTTATTTAATTACAGGTGGAACGGGTGGGTTAGGCTTGACCATTGCCTTGCACCTAGCAGGGAAGAAGCCGAACCATTTCGTGTTGGTAAGCAGATCAGGCTTGCCAGCAGAAGATGATTGGGAAGAGATTGTACAAAAAGGAGAGCAACAAGAAGTAATACGAAGAATCAAGATGCTGCAAAAAATTACAGAGTCAGGCAGTACATATACGATCTACAGAGCGGATGTTGCGTGCAAAGAACAGCTAGCGGCCTTGCTCGAAGAAGTCAGAGAAACATTCGGCAGCATCAACGGAGTGATTCATGCAGCTGGAGTAGCCGGGGATCAATTTTTATTCAATAGGGAAGAGGAACGTTTTCGTGAGGTGATTCAAGCCAAAATAGCGGGGAGTATGAATTTGGCCCAATTGATCACCGAACCGCTGAATTTTTTCGTCTGCTTTTCATCTGTCTCTACGCTGGAAGGTACGCCAGGACAAGGTGATTATGTGGCGGCAAACGGCTTTTTGGACAGCTTCGTCCACAGCCTACCTGTCTATCAAAACGGAATTACGCTAAATTGGGCGCCTTGGGAAGAGATCGGTATGGCCTATGATTATGGAACCTTCCAAAAAGAGATGATCTTCCACCTGCTGTCATCGAAGACTGCTGTTACTGCATTTGATGCTGCACTTGCCCTTGGCGAGAAACAAATAGTGATAGGTAGAATCAATAAAGAGGTGGCTATAAAGAATTTCCAAAGCAACTTCTTTTACGAGGGAAACAGACTGTTGATCGATTATGTGGAACAGTCGAAGGGGCTTCGAGAAAACCATATTGCTCAGACGTCCCCAAGCGTGTTTCATGGGAATCCAAGGCACGCTTCCCTGCACGAAATCAAAGAGTTGATTCGCCAGTTATGGATCACACTGTTGGAATCTGATTCCATTCAAATGGATGATAATTTTACGTCCCTTGGAGGGAATTCCATTTTTGCTGTATATCTGCTCCAGGAATTGGAAAAATTCTTTCCAGATCAGCTGGGCATCTCGGATATTTTTACTTATCCCACGATTAATAAGATGGCCGAATATCTGTATTCCAGAATGGGAAGTGAGCAACCACTATCATCCGGCAGTATGGATCAGGAGGATGAAGATCAAAATCTCGATCAAATCTTGCATCGCTTAGCCAACGGTGAGCTCGATGTGGAAGAGATCGATCGATTGCTGGGAGAAGAGGAATGAAAGAAACGAGAAAATACATTTATCAGCAGATAAAGGATCAGCAATTAAGCGTCGAGAAGTCCAAGGTCATTCTGAAAGAGATCAAAAATGCAGGCTTGAAAAAAAACAAGGATATCGCGATTATCGGAATGGCTGGCCGCTTCCCGGGTGCTAGCAATCTGGATGAATACTGGCACAATTTGATGGCCGAGGTCGACTGCATCACGGATTTTCCGAAGAGCAGGCAAACGGGTGTCGAAGGATTTATCAGCAAGATGTATCAGGGAACTTCAGCAGACGTTGTCTATGAAAAGGGCGGATATCTGGACCATATTGATCATTTTGACGCGGAATATTTCAAGATTTCCAATAAGGAATCCGTCATGATGGACCCCATGCAACGCCTTCTCTTGACTACCGTTATGGAAACCGTGGAGGATGCTGGGTACGGGGGAAATCGAATCGTTTCATCCAAAACCGGCGTTTTTATTGGAAGAGACCACACTGTAGGGAACATGTACACGCACTTGTTGGACCAAACGGACGAGCTGGCGCTAACTGGTTCCTATACCGGGATTTTGGCCAGCCGGATTTCCTATTTTCTCGATTTAAAGGGACCTAGCGTAGTCGTAGATTCCGCTTGTTCATCAGGATTGTTAGCCATTCACAATGCGTGTCAAGCAATCAGGAACAACGAATGCGATATGGCGATTGCAGGCGGCGTTTCCCTGATTTTCTTCCCGGTTAAAAACCCTGCTTTTGGCTTGGTGGAATCCAAGCTACATCTAGTTAAGCCTTTTGACAAAAATGCAGATGGAACGCTATGGGGAGAAGGGTTTGGGGCATTATTACTGAAGCCACTGGATAAAGCCATCCAGGATCGGGATCATATTCATGCCGTCATCAAAGGAAGTGCGGCTAATAACGATGGGAAGTCGAATGGAATCACAGCACCCAATGCGATCGCTCAAGAAGAAGTGTTCACAAAAGCCTGGATGAATGCCGAGATTTCACCCGAGACGATCCGATTTATTGAAGCACATGGTACAGGCACAGTTCTTGGCGATCCGATCGAAGTTCAAGCACTAAGCAATGCTTTTAAAAAATATACGTCGAAGAAACAGTTTTGCGGAATCGGTTCGGTGAAATCAAATATCGGTCATCTTGCGGCCGCTTCTGGGATCGCTTCTGTCTTTAAAGTAATTATGTCCCTCAAACATAAGAAGATGGTCAGCACCCTTCATTTTGACGATCCGAATCCATTCATCGACTTTATGGGCTCGCCGCTCTATATGGTGGACAAGCTCCAGGAATGGCAGCGGGATCAACAGGATATTCCACTTCGCGCAGGTGTGAGTTCATTTGGTTTTAGCGGCACGAATTGCCATCTCGTACTGGAGGAAGCGCCAGTTGAAAAAGCGGATGCGCCGCCAGTTCGTCCTTTTCAGATTTTTACCGCTTCGGCTAAAGATAAAGATACCTTGTTCGAACTGATATCTCGCTATCGCCATTTTGTCAATCATCAGGAGAACTTGTCTTTGGAGGAGCTTTGTTTTACTTCGGTAATGGGTAGAGGACATTATACATGCCGTCTTGCCCTAATCGTTCGCAGTTTGCACGAATTAAAAGAAAAGCTGAATCAGGTCTTTTTGGAGCGTCTTCCCTACAGTCGAGAGGTCGAAGGAATCTATTACAACGAGTTCAAGGTCGTTCCGGAAAGCAAATTGGATAAAGCAAATGGTGAGATTACCGAATCGGGCTTGCATCAGTTGCTGGATAAAGCTCGGCAAGTGATTACAAGCGTTTCCTCTGCTGATTTTCAGGGGATGTCTGACATCTGCCAGCTCTATGTGCAGGGAGCGGAAATAGATTGGCGGTATTTCTATCAGTCCGGGGAGTACCATCGATTGTCGTTGCCTCCTTATCCTTTTAAAAAGACCGTTTTTTGGCCGCAGGTGGATGTGGGTCAGGGAGGAGAGGCTCAAACGCTGATCCCGCAAAATAAGGAAGTCATTCCTGGCCCTAAAGTATTGGAATCCTATCGGCAGAGCATCTATGAAATGCCATTACGGATGGAAAATCAGTGGATTTTGCAAGAGCATCTCATGATGGGGTACCATATCGTGCCTGCGACCGCATTCATGGAATGGGCGAGAAAAGCTGGATACAGTCATTATGGAAACGACGCTTTTGAGTTGCGGGATCTTCGGTTTATCAGTCCGTTGATCATCCCGGAGAATCAAGAGCATTTGGTCCATACGATTTTGGAAAGTCTAGATGATCAACTTCACTTGCGTATAGTCAACCGTAATTCTTCCCATCACGCGGGAGTCAATCACGAGTGGCAACTGAATGTGGAAGGAAAAATCATTCCTGTCGACGCTGCAAAGGCTCCTTGGATGGATCTTCAGCGGATCAGGGAAGAAGGCGCTTGGGAGCAGGTAGAAGCGAAAATTGAAACCATACGTGGGCGTACCAAATTTGGTCCGCGATGGAACAATATTCATTCACTGACGAAATGCGAAGATCGTGTGCTGGTCCGGGTAAAATTGCCAGAAGCTTACCTAGATGATTTTTCGGTGTACGGCTTTCATCCAGCTTTACTAGATACCGGGCTAAATGCTGTAACCATGTTTATCTTGGAAAATCTCTACCTCCCCTTTTCCTTTAAGCGCATGAGCATCTACGGAAAAATGTCTTTGTCGTTTTACAGCTACCTGCGAAAGAGGGAAACTCAGGGGGATAACCGGGAGACGGTTTCCTACGATATCAGTCTGATCGACGAGCAAGGAAATGTATTTGCAGAAGTAGAGAACTATACGTTGAAACGTGTCTCTTCTGCCATGGTCGCCCAAGATTTGTTTTATCAGATTCGTTGGGTACAATCACCGCTTAAAGAAAGCGGGAATATCACAACGGATGGCAGCGTGCTGTTGTTCGGCAACGAAAACAGGACAACTCGAGAGTTGATCCAACGTTGGGAAGCGAGTGGAGTAGACCTGATTCAGGTCGCTCACGGCGATGGCTATCGAAAAGAGCAAGAAACGAAGTATGTGGTAGGCCACGAGGAAACCGATTATGAGCAACTCTTTTCCGATTTGAAAGAGCGGAAGATAAGCCGGATTGTTCATGCCTATGCCCTCGACGAAAACAGTGCAGCCCCTTGCCTTTCCAGACTGAAAACGATTCAGGCACACAGTATCCAAAGCTTGTTTTATTTGGTGAAATCACTCGTTCAGGCAAAATACAAGCAAGAGATGGAGCTTATCGTGCTGGGTCAAAACGGCTGGGAAGTGACGGGAAGCGAAGAAGAGATTGAGCCGTGTCATACGGCACTGTTCCAACTGGGAAAAGTAGTGAATGCCGAGTATCCTCAAGTGAAGTGCCGCAGTATCGATCTCGACACGGGCACCGATTGCGAAAATATTTTGGCAGAAATATACACGGAAACAGATGCTTACCAGGTTGCCTATCGTGGAAATGAACGGTATGTGGAGGAATTCGGCCGTTGCGCAGTTGAGGAGCCTGTGCAACCACTGGAGCTACAAGAAGACGGGTTGTATCTCATTACTGGCGGAACTGGCGGGATTGGACTGGAGATTGCCAAACATCTGGCATCCCGAAGCAAAATCTGCCTGGGCTTGATCAGTCGAAGTGGACTTCCCCCTCGTGAAGTCTGGGAGCAACTCAAGCAAAGCGACATGGATGCGAAAACGCGGCGAATCATTGAGAGTGTAGAAGAAATTGAGCGATCAGGCAGCAAAATCATGGTCTGCTCGTGCGATATAGCCGATGAGCAGCAGGTAGCAGCTACTTTGAAACAGCTACGTGAGGCATTCGGCGAGGTCAAAGGAATCATTCATGCGGCAGGAGTAGCAGGCAGCGGTTTTCTGTTTACGAAAACATGGTCCGACTTTACGAAGGTGACCAAGCCGAAAATCGAAGGCAGCTATTTGCTGTACAACTTGCTGGAAGAGCGCCCTGACTTCTTCGTTCTGTTTTCCTCCGTGGCGACGGTGGAGGGCAGCCCGGGACAGAGCGATTACATTGCCGCGAATGGGTATCTGGACGGCTTCGCCTCTTACCTGCGCAAGCGAGGCATTCGTGCCACGACGATAAATTGGACCGCGTGGGAAGAAACTGGCATGGCGGCTGACTATGGCGTTGCAAATAGCAATGGTCTGTTCAAGCCGTTGAAAACAAATGAAGCCACTGCTGCTTTTGAACAGGTACTGGCGATGAATCTTAGTCAGGTGGTAATCGCATCGGTCAACAGAGAATGGTTACGGGATAGACATGAAGGTCTATTTTTGAAACTAGAGGCTGGTCTGATAGAGAAGGTTGTTGGCTCCGGAGCTGCTTCTACTTCGCCTAGTGTGAAACGTACTTTTACGATCATTGGCCGAAAAGAGGAGACGTATGACGAGATCGAGCAAAAGGTCTCCGGAATCTGGGCTGAGACCATGCACTTATCAACTGTCAACATCTATGACAGTTTTCTGGATGTGGGCGGGGATTCACTCATAGCAACCCAGTTGCTGAAAAAACTGGATAACGAGTTTCCGGGTGTTCTCGATTTGCCCGATTTGTTTACCTATTCTTCGGTAGCGGTACTAGCTGATTATATCAAGCAGGAGCAAGGCAGGCAGCAGAGGAAGAAAGCCGAGGTGACAGAAAAAGTGGAAGAACGAAACGCAACCTCCATCGAATCGTTTGACCAACAGCTAGAATCCATCTTGGACAGCCTTTCATCCGGTGATCAATCTGTAGAAGATATGGTGGATCTTTTGTCGCAGCGGAGGAATCGGATAGATGAATAACATTGATCAAATCAATACACTTATCCTGGAAAGCGTAAAATCCAATCGCCTAGACAAAGAGCTTGCACGTAAGTTGCTGCATCAATTGAATACAGGTCAGACTGAGGCCGAAAAAAATACCAGTACGGATATCGCCATCATTGGCATTTCTTGCCGGTTTCCTTTTGCAGACAATCTAGAGCAGTATTGGGCCAATCTGCTAAACGGGATGAATTGTATAACTGATTTTCCACTCAAGCGACGCAGGGATACAGACCCCTTGCTACAGAACCACTGGGGAGAGCCTGAATATGCGAAAGGCAGCTATCTGGAAGACATAGATCGATTTGACGCAGACTATTTTCGTGTCTCTCCGAAGGAAGCCGAGTTCATGGACCCGCATCAGCGCTTGATGCTGGAAGTCACAGCGGAAGCAATTGAAGATGCGGGATATATGGGTGAAAAAATATACGGTTCCCATACGGGAGTATTTATCGGAAGAGATCACCATTCTTCCGGTCTTTATCAACAATTCATCGATTCATCCAACGAATTGGCCATGACCGGCAATCTGCCCAGTTTTCTCTCTGGCAGGATTGCCTTTTTCTTTAATCTTACCGGACCGAATCAAGTCATTGATACCGCTTGCTCATCTGGTTTAGTGGCGGTGCATCATGCCTTCGAATCCTTGATTAAAAAAGAATGTCAATTGGCCATCGCCGGAGGCATCAGTTTGAATTTGGTGCCGATTGCCAACTCCTCTTTTAAAATCGTGGAAAACAATGACGGCATCGTAAGGCCATTTGATAGCCAAGCCAAAGGAACCACATGGGGGGAAGGACTGTCGGCCATCCTTCTGAAGCCTTTACAGGACGCCTTGAAAGATGGGGACCGGATTTACTCGGTGATCAAAGCAAGTGGAGTGAACAGCGACGGGGCTTCCAACTACATCACCGCGCCCAACCCGCAGGCCCAGGAGCAGCTCCTGATTGATGTGTGGAACAAAGCAGGGATTCATCCTGAAACCATTACCTACATCGAAACACACGGTACCGGTACCGTTATTGGCGATCCGATCGAAATTAAGGCGATGAGGCACGCTTTTCATCAATATACGAGCAAAAAACAGTTTTGTGGAATTGGTTCCGTAAAATCTAACATCGGCCATCTGGTAGGTGCTTCGGGGATGGCATCGCTGCTTAAAGTAGTTTTGTCGTTGAAGCATAAACAACTCGTTCCCACGATAAATTTTGAGGAGCCAAATCCCTATATCCCTTTCTCCGAATCTCCATTTTATATGGTCGACCAGCCACTTGCCTGGAAAACCGGTGATATGCCGCGTCGAGCTGGTATTAGCTCGTTTGGCTTCAGTGGCATGAATTGCCACGTGCTATTGGAGGAATGGAAACAAAATGATACGCAGAAGGACGAGCATGAGACACCCCACATTTTTACCGTGTCTGCCAAAAACCGTACGAATTTATTGGATTTATTGCAACGATACTGCCAATATTTGCAATCGAATCAGCAGGAAAATTTCCGCAATCTCGTCTATACCGCACAAGTTGGACGGGAGCATTTTTCTCATCGCTTAGCGATTATTGCACAGAGCACCAGCGAACTGTTGAACAAAATCGCTTCGGTCCTCTCACTGGACTTGGACAATTTGCCTGAAGTGCTTGGATATTATGGACATTCTCCTATCGCTCAGAAAGCAAAAAATCATATGATTCAACCAGACGCATGGGAGAAAGAAAAACAACCAATCCATGAAAAAGCTAGCCAAATGATTCATAACTTGGCAGAAATCGGGGCAATGGCTAATGCCGACTCTCTCCATGAATTGGCGAAATTGTATGTACAAGGTGCCCGAGTTCACTGGAAGAAGCTATACGGAGGTCAAACTCTCAAAACAGTCGAACTGCCTTTTTACCCATTCAGCAGGGTGAGGCATTGGCCGACCGATAAGAAGACAGAGACAGCTACTGAAAAAGGACAGTCATTAACGGGAGAGTGCGTCATCTCTACCGCCGGTTTGCGCGTTTACGCAGCGAAGGCATCGATGCGAGAGCTTTGGATGTTGCAGGAGCATCGCATTTTCGATAACGGAGTATTGCCAGGTGTGGCCTATCTGGAGATGGCAAAGGCCGCAAGCGAGTACTTTTTCCCGAAAGCAACCGTGGTGATTAAGAATGTGACTTTGCAAAGTATGCTGACATGCTCTTTGGATGAAACAAGGATTGTCCATACAATCATCTATGAAGAGCATGATCACATCACCTTTACAATCGCCAGCATGAAAGAAAATGATCCTACAGAGAGTTGGATCACTCATGCACAAGGGGAAGTTCATCAGCAGGAAGATCGCAAAAAACAGACTCACTCGATTGAGCAGATCATCCGCAAGATGGATGAACAGGACGTAGAAAAATTCACCCCTCTCTATTCGGGATTCATTCAGTACGGTTCTCGCTGGAAATGTATCGATCAATTTTATGAAAACGCAGGATCTGCACTGCTCCATGTCCGATTGGCGGATGAGCGAGAGCGTGGCCAGTATTCGCTTCATCCGGCAATGCTGGATACGGCACTAAGCTTCTGGCATCTGTTGAAACAGTCCGAAGAAACCCATGTGTCTTATTACTTCCCGTTTTATTACCAAATGTTCCATCTCTACCGGGACATGCCCACTTCTTTTTACAGTTATCTGCGAAAGAGGGAAGCTCGGGGGGATAACCGGGAGACGGTTTCCTACGATATCAGCCTGATCGACGAGCAAGGAAATGTATTTGCGGAAGTAGAGAACTATACGTTGAAAAGTGTCTCTTCTGCCATGGTCGCCCAAGATTTGTTTTATCAGATTCGCTGGGTGCAATCACCGCTTAAAGAAAGCGGGAATATCACAACGGATGGCAGCGTGCTGTTGTTCGGCAACGAAAACAGGACAACTCGAGAGTTGATCCAACGTTGGGAAGCAAGTGGAGTAGACACGATTCAGGTCGCTCACGGCGATGGCTATCGAAAAGAGCAAGAAACGAAGTATGTGGTAGGCCACGAGGAAACAGATTATGAGCAACTCTTTTCCGATTTGAAAGAGCGGAAGATAAGCCGGATTGTTCATGCCTATGCCCTCGACGAAAACAGTGCAGCCCCAAGCCTTTCCAGACTGAAAACGATTCAGGCACACAGTATCCAAAGCTTGTTTCATTTGGTGAAATCACTCGTTCAGGCAAAATACAAGCAAGAGATGGAGCTTATCGTACTGGGCCGGAACGGCTGGGAAGTGACGGGAAGCGAAGAAGAGATTGAGCCGTGTCATACGGCACTGTTCCAACTGGGAAAAGTAGTGAATACGGAGTACCCTAATGTGAAGTGTCGCAGTATCGATCTCGACGTGGATACGGATTGTGAAAGTCTTTTGGCAGAAATATACACGGAAACAGCTACTTACCAGGTTGCCTATCGTGGAAATGAACGGTATGTGGAGGAATTCGGCCGTTGCGCAGTTGAGGAGCCTGTTCAGCCACTGGAGCTGCAAGAAGACGGGTTGTATCTCATTACCGGCGGAACTGGCGGAATTGGACTGGAGATTGCCAAGCATCTGGCATCCCGAAGCAAAATCTGCCTGGGCTTAATCAGTAGAAGCGGACTTCCCCCTCGTGAAGTCTGGGAGGAGCTCAAGCAAAGTGACACGGATATGAAAACACGGCGAATCATCGAGAGTGTGGAAGAGATTGAGCAATCAGGCAGCAAAATCATGGTCTGCTCGTGCGATATAGCCGACGAGCAGCAGGTAGCAGTTACTTTGAAACAGCTACGTGAGGAATACGGCGAGGTCAAAGGAATCATTCATGCGGCAGGAGTAGCAGGCAGCGGTTTTCTGTTTACGAAAACATGGTCCGACTTTACGAAGGTGACCAAGCCGAAAATCGAGGGCAGCTATTTGCTGTACAACCTGCTGGAAGAGTGCCCTGACTTCTTCGTTCTGTTTTCCTCCATGGCGACTGTGGAGGGCAGCCCGGGACAGAGCGATTATGTTGCCGCGAATGGGTATCTGGACGGCTTCGCCTCTTACCTGAGCAAGCGAGGTATTCGTGCCACGACAATCAATTGGACCGCGTGGGAAGAAACAGGCATGGCGGCGGACTATGGCGTGACAGACGGCAACGGACTGTTCAAGCCACTGAAAACGGCTCAGGCCATTCAGGCATTTACCAACCTACCCGAACATCCACGGGTAATCATCGCGGATATACGCTTTGAGCAGATAGATGAATCACTAGCCAAACGTTTCCCGGTGCATATGGCACCTGGCATGGTCCGGAAAGTTACCAATCGAGCAGCACCGTCTGCCGCTGGGGATGCTCTTTCTATTGACATTTCCATTGTCGGAAAAAATCAAGATGAACTCACAGACACCGAGAAAAAATTGGCACACGTCTGGGCTAACACATTTGGGTTATCAGAAATTGATCTGCAGAAAAGCTTCTACGAAGTCGGCGGAGACTCTATTATCGCTACGCAAATGGCGAATCTCTTAAATACGCATCTGAATAAGCCAATCTCTATCGCTGAAATTTTTGAATTTCCAACGATCCCGGAGCTTTCGGCTTATTTGGACCAATCTTTGCTACCATCGCAAGCGACACCTGTGAAGCCATCCGCAACAACTGAGCAAAGCAATGGTCATGATCTCTCCAAAGCACAGTATCGGATTTGGTTTTTGCAAAACTATGATCGACAAACGACCGCCTATCATTTACCAGTCATCAAACACGTGAAGATGGCGGTTGACCTGGATGTGCTGCAGCAAGCCCTAGACGTCTTGACGAAGCGCCACGCCTCATTGCGTACCGTCTTCAAAAATGTCGATGGTATTCCGAAACAATTCGTTTTACCTGATTGGAAAAATGTCATTCATTACAGAGATTATCAACAGGAACCTCTTCGAGAAGAGCTGTCAGCCAAACGACTGGATGAGCAGAATGCCACTCCATTTGATTTTGAGCAACCATTGTTCAGGATGGAATTGCATCGTTTGTCTGCTGTTGTACATCGTATTTGTGTAAATATGCATCACATCATTTCGGATGGCTGGAGTGTCGGTTTATTTTTCCAGGAATTGATGGAGCTGTATGAGCAAATCCGTTCGAAGCGTGCAATCCAGTTACCAGCCATTCCTTTACAGTATGCAAACTGGGTGGAGCAGGAGAGAAGATGGCTTGATTCTGAGGAATTCCAGCACATGGAGAACTATTGGATGAACGAGCTCGCTAAGCCGCTTCCGGTACTTAACTTACCAACCGATTATGAACGCCCTTATTCTCTCGTCTACGACGGCAGTTACATCAAATTCATGGTATCGAAAGAGAAAACCGAACAATTACGTTTGCTTGCGAGAAATCGATCCACCACTTTGTATATGACAGTCTTGGCTGTCTATTTTCTTTTCCTGCACAAAATTAGCCAAGAAGACGACATCATTGTCGGGTTCCCAGTTTCCGGCAGGGAAAAACAGGAGTGGGAGAACGTCATCGGTTTATTTATGAACATGGTTTGCATTCGGGTCGATTTTGGTGGACTTTCCCGTTTTGACGAGGTTCTAGAGGCCATCAAACACAAATGTGTGCGAGCTTATGCTAATGGCCGATATCCGTTCAATACCCTCGTCGAGAAGCTGAACCCGGATAGAGATCAGAGCAGAACGCCTGTTTTCTCCACGATTTTCCAGCTATACGATAACGTCCCGCAAGATAATGACCGCATCAGTCTCTATGATCTGAGCTGCATTTGCAAAATGGAACAGGAGCAAATGGAAGTAAGGATGGAATACAAGACGACGCTGTTTGCAGAAGGAACTATCAAGAAATATGTTGACTATTTTTTATTTTTAATTGATCAGGTCATTGATAATCCGGAAGCCTTGCTTAGCCGCTATGAGTTATTGGATGCCGAGCACAAGGCAAACATGTTCGGAATGTTCAATCCGCCCTCTGTCGTCATGGATGCCCCGAACCAGGTACATCGGTTATTTGAGGCGCAAGTGAAGAAAAATCCCGATCAGATCGCAGTGGTTTTTGAGGGAAGGAGTCTTACCTACAAACAAATAAATGAGCAATCCAACCAATTGGCCGCGTTCCTTACGCAAATCATCGGGCAGGAGCAGCGGGAACCAATCGGCGTCTATTTGCCAAGAGGCATCGAGATAGTCATCGCGCTTTTGGGGATACTTAAGTCCGGTCGTCCGTATATACCGTTGGATGTTGATTTTCCAAACGAACGCATTGCTTATATGATCCGTCATAGCCAACTGAAAACGGTTTTGTCGGAAAAGGGCTTCCTTCCAATACTTGAGGAAATCGCAGGGACTCATCTGGAGACGATTGTGGATGTATCGGGGGATGACTTATTGGCAGAAACGACTGGTCATCTTCGGTACTATGGCAATTCACATATCCGCAAGCAATCGACGGATACTGTTGATGGACCGGAATCTCAGTTAATGTACGTTATTTATACCTCAGGCTCGACTGGAACGCCGAAAGGGGTCATGGTTACCCAGCAAAATGTCATCAATTATCTCTTATGGAGTCAGCAGCAATTCCGTCTGGGACCTGCGCATAATATGATGCTGGTGACTTCTATCAGTTTTGATATTTCAGTTTTTGAAATGTTTGGCTGTTTGGCGAGTGGAGCAACCTTGCATATTGTGTCACCAGAGCGCTTAAGGGACCCCGCCTTGTTATTTTCCTATCTAGCGGAAAATCGGATAAATGTCTGGCATTCTGTTCCTGCTTTGATCAATCAATTCATGCTTGGTCTTGCTCAACAGGATGGGCAACAATTGGCTTGCTTGCAACAGTTTGAAACTATTCTGATCGGCGGAGAAGCCTGGAGTCCCATGCTAGCCAAAGAGATTCGAAGCTATTTCCCCAACGCTAAACTGTACAACATGTATGGGCCGACGGAAGCAACCATATGGGCTACGTGTTACGAAGTGGAAAGGGAGTTGAAGGGAAAATCGATTGTCCCGCTTGGTCAGCCAATTCTGAACAATCAAATTTATATTTTGGACAAAGATGGAAATTTGTGCGGAACTGGCGTATCAGGTGAAATTTGCATAAGTGGTGCTGGTGTTACCCCAGGGTATTTCCGTGACAGGGAGAAGACCGCACAAGCATTTCGCTCCCATCCCTTTACGGATCAGATCGTTTATCATACTGGAGATCTGGGCAAATATGGGATGGATGGACAGATTGAATATATTTCACGCAACGATGGAATGGTCAAAGTAAGAGGATACCGGATTGAAACGGGGGAAATCGAACATAAAATCGAAGCAATGCCAGGGATCAAGTCCGTTGTCGTTGTAGCTGTCAAAGAAAGTGAATCCAATAAATTGATTTGCTATTATACATCGACCCGAGACATCGGGGTTCCGGAATTTCAAGAATCTTTGCGTCAGTTGCTTCCTTCTTATATGATCCCGGCGAGATTTGTACGCCTGGAGGCGATGCCTGTTACCTCCAATCAAAAAATCGATCGAAAAACGTTGCAGGCTATGACTCTTCCACATGATTCCGTGGAGCAAGGTGAGCTGCATGTGCCTGGAAATGAAGTGGAAAGCTTTTTGCTCCAGATATGGCGAGAGTTGCTGGGCATCGAACAGATCGGGACAAAGCAGAACTTTTTTGATCTCGGAGGAAATTCGCATCTGATCGTTCAATTGCAAGCCAAAATTGAAGAGAAGTATCCGCAGCGAATCAAGGTCATCGATTTGTTCGAGTGCAAAACGATTAGTGCCATGGCGCAGCACATTCAAAAAGTCCAGTCAGATCAAGGAGAGCCAAGAGTGAAGAGGGAAGGGCAATCAGAAGAAATCGGCGATATTTTACAGCTATTGGATGAATTTAGCGAAGGGGAAGCATCGGTAGAAGATATCCTGAAAAAATTAGGAGAGTAAGCTTATGGCAAAAAAAGAAGAGATGTACTCCTATATCCTGAAGCATGTCGGCTCTGGCCAGTTAGATAAAAACATTGCCGCCCACCTCATTCATTATTTGCGACAGGATCAGCAAAAGGAAGTAGAAAAAGATATTGCCATTGTGGGAATCGCGTCTCGGTTAGGCCATGCTGACACTGTTTCCGGGATGGAAAAGCTTCTCCACTTGGGCATAGACTCCATCCAGGATATTCCGGCAAACCGGAGAGAAAATGCCGCCCTTTTCCTCCCGATGCTTCAGGTTGAAAAAGAAAAAGCCCGTTTTGACTGCGTGGGATATTTGTCAGAGATTGATCAATTTGATCCTGGCTTTTTCCAGATATCCCCACGAGAAGCCAGCTTAATGGACCCGAATCAACGCTTGTTTTTGCAATTGGCTTGGGAAGCAATCGAAGAAGCTGGCTACGGAGGTTTGAGGTTAGCAGGAAGCAAGACAGGTGTATTTATTGGCTATAGCACAGATTTTGGCGAAGTGTATAAGAGGGGGATTCAGCTTCTAGCACCGGAAGCTATGGGCATCGCTATTCCTGGCAATATCCAATCCATTATCGCCAGCCGGATTTCTTACCTGTTGGATTTGAAGGGGCCAGCCATCGCCATCGACACGGCGTGCTCTTCCTCTCTCGTCGCGATTCATTTTGCTTGCCGCCAACTTATCGAAGGGTCTTGTGACTTGGCATTGGCAGGGGGGATCAAGCTGAATCTGTTCCCGCTGAAAAGCCACGAGCATGTAAAAATCGGAATTGAATCATCTGACGAAAGAACCAAAACATTCGATGAGAGCTCCAATGGAACCGGAAAAGGCGAGGGAATGGGTGTCGTTCTACTAAAGCCGTTGAAAAAAGCTTTAGAGGACCGGGACCATATACATGCCATCATCAAAGGCAGCGCAATCAACCAGGACGGCAATTCGATCGGCATCACCGCCCCCAATTCGCAAGCGCAGGAGGAAGTCATCTGCCAGGCATGGGAGGATGCTGGAATCGACCCTGAGACCATCACCTATATCGAAGCACATGGAACGGGAACGAGGCTAGGCGATCCGATTGAAATAGAGGGAATTACACGTGCTTTTTCCCGCTATACAAAGAAAAAACAGTTTTGCGCCATCGGTTCCATTAAGACCAATATTGGACATCTCGATCATGCGGCCGGGATTGCCGGTTTAGTAAAAGTCATCTATTCCATGAAAAGCCAAAAGCTGTTCCCTTCTCTCCATTTTAAAAAGCCGAATAAAAATATAGATTTTAGCTCGTCGGCTGTCTATGTGAACGACCAGCTACGAGAGTGGACGCCTTCTGGAGGACCCCGAACGGCTGGCATCAGTTCATTCGGATTAAGCGGGACCAATTGCCACATGGTATTGCAAGAGGCCCCGCCCGCACCTTTTAAGCAAAAAAACGGAGCGTCACTCTATTTGCTACCGTTATCTGCCAAGGAAGAACAGGTGCTAACGAGGCTAGTTGCGGAATATACCGCTTATTTATACCAAAACCGTCAAGTTGATCTAGAGGACCTTTGCTACACGGCGAGCACGGGACGCGGTCATTACAGCCATCGATTGGCGATCATTTTTAAAGATCACAACGATCTGATCCGTAAACTGGAGCATCTGAAAAGACACGGCCTTGCATCGGGGGAGCAGGTGTTGTACCAGGTTCATGAAGGGGAGAGTGGCAACGTTACAGCAACCGTTCACGACGCTTCAGATAAAGATTTGTCTTCCTATCTGTCCTTGGGTGAGCTTTACGTAGCGGGGGCCGCAATCCAATGGGAGCGTTTATTTGACGGCTCTTCGTGCAACCGATTAAGTTTGCCGGTTTATCCGTTTCAGAAAATTCGTTGCTGGATTAATCAGGAGGATTATGCGGATAACAAGCTACTAAGCTCACCGAAGTCCCAGCATCCATTGCTCACAAGTTTGGGTGAAAATACTTCTGATCAAGTTACTTATGTAGTCGGATTGTCAGTAAAAGATGACTGGGTCCTGAACGAGCACATGATCGGAAACGAATATGTACTGCCTGGCACGGCGTACATCGAGATGCTGCTAGAGGTAGGAAGACAACAAGGCGAGTTCACTGTCATCAAGGACCTTGCTTTTTTGCAGCCTTTTTCACTTCAGCAATCTGAGAGTCATGAACTGAAAATCACGATGAAAAAAGAAGGCGACGAAAATCACTTCTCTATCGCTAGCAAGGATCAGACAGATGGCTCCTGGCGCCAGCATGCGGAAGGAAAACTGTGCCGCTCGACGCGTGAGCAAAAGCGCTTAGACCTGTCTGCTCTGCAAAGGACGTTCCATGCGGCTCCCAGCACAACCGATGTGGAATCGAGCGGGGGTTACATTACGACAGGAGCACGCTGGAACAATATGAAGGAGCTGCAAACGGGCGAGACGGAATGTCTAGTTTCCATTCAACTCGCAGATTCCTATCGCGAAGAAACGGCTCATTTCCACTATCATCCGGCCATGCTGGACAATGCCGCCAATATTGCGATACGGAGCATCGATGCTCATTTGTATCTGCCTTTTTACTATCAGGAGATTCGGGTCTATGCCCCTATACCACCTGACATTTACAGCTATGTGAAAAGGCGAGCACAAGGGGAAGAAAACCAAACGGCAACATT
This sequence comes from Brevibacillus brevis, assembly GCF_001039275.2. Taxonomy (NCBI): domain Bacteria; kingdom Bacillati; phylum Bacillota; class Bacilli; order Caryophanales; family Paenibacillaceae; genus Brevibacillus; species Brevibacillus brevis. The sequence goes on along the minus strand of NZ_CP030117.1, from coordinate 3,207,650 downwards.
TGACATCGACATATTGAATCCCGATGGCGAGGTGCTCGTTGAAATTGAAGGGTATACCATTAAGCAGGTAAATGCCCAGATGACTACAGCGAGCTATTACGAAAAGGATTGGATTTGCAAGGAAGCCCCACTCCCATCCGATGAAAAGCAGCAAGCCGCTTCTGGCGAGACAGTGGCAGTGTTCAGAGGAAAAGGAGAGCTTGCCGAGCGGCTTCGGAAGTGTCTGAACAATGTCTATGAAGACATCGTTGAAGTCTCCTACGGGGATGCAATTGGCCAAGTCAAGGATCGTGAGGACTATCACCGTTTGTGGTCGCAATGGCAGGCGAAAAAAATGAAAAAAGTCATCCATTTCATGAGTATGACGGAAACGGAGATTCAGGATATAGGGGGACTCAACGAAGCGGAAGAAAGGGGCTTTTACAGTCTGTATTACTTGCTTGACAGTCTCTTTGTTCATTCTTCTGGTGAAGAGCTGGAAATCATCCTCGTGTGCGATCATGGCAATCGTGTTACGGGGGACGAAACGACCCTCCGTCCTGAACATGGGTGCTTGCTGGGCCTTGGTAAAGTAGGGCGGGAAGAATTCCCTCATGTGCGTATCCGTTTTATCGATATCGATGCATATACCGATCCCAATTTGATCGTCGAAGAGTTTGCTGTAGCAGATGCGCCGTATCAAGTAGCCTACCGCAACAACAAGCGGTATGTGGAACGATTAAAGGAAACGACGCTGGAAGTAACAAGCGAAGTACCCGTTATTAAATCTGGCGGTGTGTATATGATTACAGGCGGGACCGGGGGATTAGGCCTGGAAATCGGCAAGCAGCTCAGCCGTCTAAATCAGGTAAACATCCACCTGATCAGCCGACAAGGCTTGCCAGTTCGAGAGATGTGGGAGGACATCGTTACCAACGGAGGAGAGCAAAGACAAATTGAGCAGATCGCTTCCATCCGCGAAATGGAGAGTAACGGCGCGAGTGTTCAGATTCATGCAGCAGATATCAGTCAAGAGAGTCAGATGCGCCAAGTGATCGAAAAAATCCGCTCTGATTCTGGTGCTATCCACGGAGTGATCCATTGTGCGGGAGTGGCAGGAGAAGGACTGCTCGTTCGCAAGCCAGAAAGCCGCATCCGGGAAGTCATGGCGGCCAAAGTGAGAGGCACATGGATATTGGATCAGCTCACAGGAGATGACGACCTTGATTTCTTTGTGATGTTTTCCAGTATGAACACGGTGACAGGCGGAGCTGGACAGAGCGATTATGTAGCGGCAAACAGTTACTTGGACATGTATGCAGCCTCCATGCGCCAACGAGGCAGAAAGTCTCTTACTATCAACTGGCCACTGTGGCAAGACGTTGGAATGGGGAAAACGTACGACGTGGACAATCGACATAGCCCGTTCGAGAGCCTTGCGCCAAGACAGGGAGCAACGATTTTTACAGAGCTTTTGCATGCAGACCAAAATCAGGTGATTGTCGGTCAACTGAAACGCCGACTCACCAAGGAAGCCATTGGACAAAGCTTAGGGCATGATTATGTGTTAAGCGACCAGTTAGCGAACTTTTTACGAACGCAGTTGGGATCTCCGCGAGAGGAAAAAGCGGATCGCCCTGCTCAAAAAGAACATCTACACATCTTGGATAAAGATGAATCTGCCTTGTCCGCTACAGAAAGAGAAGTCGCCATGATTTGGGCACAAGTTCTCGGTGTCAAAGAAATACGCCTTTCTGCCAAATTTAATAGTCTGGGAGGCAATTCTATCCTGGCTGTCTATCTATTCAGGCTCTTGGAAGAAAAATACGGACCGATCTTGAATATCTCAGATGTGTTCACCTATTCGACGATCTCGGAAATGGCGGATTACATAGAGAAAAAGCACCAGCAACTCAATGGCAGCACTGTCAGTGCAGCAACGACACTGGATTTGTTGCAGCGATTAGCCAGTCAAGAAATATCCGTGCACGAAGCACTTGATGCCTACAAAAATAAGGGAGGAGGTGTGTAATGACGGCAGTAGAAAAACTTATTTTTGAACTAGTCGCTACCAAAAAAATGAATCCGACAGATGCAGCAGCGCTATTGGAGCAGTGTCAGAAGCTTACAGAGCCGATGGTGGACAAAGAAATTGCCATTGTCGGCATGGCAGGCAAATTTCCGAAAGGAGAGGACCTGGCTCACTTTTGGGAGCAACTGAAGCATCAACAAAATTGCATCGATGAGTTTCCCGATTCACGCGTTCGGGATTGTATCGATGAACGTCTATTGGGGCAAGTGGAAAAAAATCAATGGTTCTTTAAGGGCGGATATCTGGATCGCATTGATCAGTTTGACCCTGCTTTTTTCCAAATCTCTCCTGTCGAAGCAAAATTCATGGACCCGATGCAAAGATTGATGTTGGAAACTTCCTATCAAGCCCTGGAAGACGCAGGATACTATTACAAAGACATCAGCGGAACGAATACAGGTGTATATATCGGTACGGATCATACCTGGGGACAATGGTATCGAGACAATGCGGCGGAAAAAGATCCTTTGTTGCTATCTGGCACGTGGTCAGCCATTCTGTCTAGTCGAATTTCCTATTGGTTTAATTTAAAGGGTCCGAGCCTTGTCATTGATACTTCATGCTCTTCCGGACTGGTTGCCGTCCATGAAGCGTGCCGAGCCATTGTATCGGGCGTTTGCGACATGGCGATCGCAGGTGGGATTCACATTAATTACAGCCCAATCAAAAATCCGATGCTTGGTCTAGTCGAGTCGGAAGATTATCTGATCCGCACATTTGACAAACAGGCGAATGGAACAGTTTGGGGAGAAGGGGTGGGTGCCGTCATCCTCAAGCCTCTTCAGCATGCAATTCGGGATCGAGACCATATCTACGGCGTGATTAAAGGAAGCGCAGTAAACAACGATGGAACATCAGACGGGATCACGGCACCGAATGCTCGTGCGCAGGAAGAAGTCATTTGTCGAGCATGGCAGGAGGCGGGCATCGATGGCGAAGCGATTTCCTACATCGAAGCGCATGGAACTGGAACCCAATTGGGAGATTCGATCGAGATTGATGGTCTTGTCAAAGCTTTTTCCCGCTATACAAAGAAAAAGCAGTTTTGTGCCATTGGAACGGTTAAGACGAACATCGGACATACTGTCGGAGCATCAGGGCTAGCATCCTTGCTAAAAGTGTTGCTGGCTATGCGCCACCGCAAAATTCCGGCGAGCATCAACTTTCTGGAGGCGAATCCTTTTATTGATTTCTTTGCTTCGCCCGTCTATGTGAATGATCGTCTCCGGGATTGGACAACTTCGGGAGGACCGCGAATCGCGGGTATCAGTTCGTTTGGCTTTAGCGGAACCAATTGCCACATGGTAGTAGGGGAGGCTCCAGAAGTTCAGCTATACACGAAAAAGGACGAGCCCTCTCTCTATTTGCTTCCGCTATCTGGAAAAGATGAGCAGGTACTATCCAAGCTGGTGGCAGACTATGTCGCTTATTTATACAGGAACAAGCAAATTGATTTGCAGGACCTGTGCTACACAGCGAGCACGGGACGCGGCCATTACAACCATCGATTGATGATCATCTTCTCAGGTTACGACGATCTGCTCAGCAAGCTGGAATATCTGAAGAGACATGGTCTTGCCTCTAGTGAGCAGGTATTGTACCAGATTCACGAAGTGGTTGTCAGCAGAGGATCATCAGCCGATCATCCGCACAACCTGAAGAAGAAATGGACAGAGCGAGAAAAGCAGGAGTTGTCCTTGCAAGCTAGAGACTTGCTCACTTCTAAGGCTACCCGAGGAAAAGAAATGTCCTTCTATCACTCTTTGGGGGAGCTATATGTTTTGGGAGCGGCTATTGAATGGAAGCAATTATACGACCCGTCCATGTGCAATCGCCTAAGCCTCCCCGTCTATCCGTTTCATAAAACTCGTTGCTGGGTAGAAAGCAGCAATCAAGGATATCGGCAGACCGCTCCACAAGCGTTAGGACACCCACTGCTTCGCGGATATACTTGCGACACTATCGAGCAGACGGTGTATACGACAGCCTTTTCCGTTACAACAGACTGGGTCTTCCACGAGCACATGGTGGGTAGCGAGTATGTCTTGCCCGGCACAGCGTATATCGAGATGCTGCTCGAAGTTGGCAGACAACAAGGCGGTCTCACTGTCATCAAGGACCTCGCCTTTTTGCAGCCCTTTTCGCTTCAGGAAGAGGAGACCCATGAACTGCAAATCACGGTAAAAAAAGAGGGCTACGAAAATCACTTCTATATCGCCAGTAAGGATCAAGCAGATGGCTCCTGGCGCAAGCATGCGGAGGGTAAACTGTGTCGTTCCATGCAGGAGCAAAAACGCGTAGACCTGCTGGCCTTGCAAAGTACGTTAGCTTCCAGCACAACTGACCTGCAGCGGAGCGGAGGCTTTATTACGACAGGACCACACTGGAACAATATCAAAGGGCTTCGAATAGGAGCCACGGAATGTTTGGTTGCGATCCAACTCGCAGATTCCTATCGTGAAGAAACGGCACACTACCTCTATCATCCAGCTATGATGGACAATGCAGTCAATATCGCGATACGCAGCATGGATGACCTTTTGTATCTGCCTTTTTACTATCAGGAGATCCGGGTTCACGCCCCTATTCCTTCTGCTATTTACAGTTATGTAAAAAGGCGCGCGCAGGGAGAAGGAAACCAAACAGCAACTTTTGACATCGATATTTTGAATGCCGATGGAGAGGTACTCGCTGAAATAGTTGGATATACCATCAAGCAGGTAAATGGCCAGATAACGAGGGCGAGCTATTACGAAAAGGATTGGATTCTCCAGGAGGCACCATCTTCATCCCGTGAAAAGCCGCAGACTGTGCTTGAAGAGGCCGTGGCTGTGTTCAAAGGGGAGGGAGAGATTGCCGAGCGACTTCAGGAGCATCTACGCGACATTTATGGAGAACTAAGCGAGATCGCTTACAGCCAAGCCAAGGATCGTGAAGACTATCATTGCTTGTGGCCGCAATGGCAGGCGAAAAAGATTAAGAAAATTATCCATTTGATGAGCATGACGGAAACGGAGATTCAGGATGTTGACGGACTCAGCAAGGCGGAGGAAAGAGGCTTTTCCAGTCTGTATTACTTGCTAGACAGTCTCTTTGCTCATTCTGCTGGTGAAGAGTTAGAAATCATCCTCGTGTGCGATCAGGGCAACCGAGTAACGGGAGACGAGATGCCCCTTCACCCAGAGCATGGATGCTTGCTGGGCCTTGGCAAAGTAGCACGAGAAGAATTTCCTCATGTACGTATCCGGTTCATTGATATCGATGCTTATACCGATCCGAAATTGATTATCGAAGAATTTGCGGTCACAGATGCCCCGTACCAAGTTGCCTATCGCAACAACAAGCGGTACGTGGAGCGATTGAAGGAAACTACCCTGGCAGCCACAGGCGAGAAGCCAGTGATCAATGCAGGCGGCGTATATGTGATTACAGGTGGGACCGGAGGATTGGGTTTGGAAATCGGCAAACAGATCAGCCGTTTGAGTCCTGCGAAAATCCACCTGATCAGTCGGCAAGGATTGCCCGTGCGAGACATGTGGGCAGACATCGTATCTAAGGGGGAAGATCAGAAAAGGCTCCAACAGATCGCCTCTATCCACGAGATGGAGAAAAACGGCGCGATCGTGCAGATTCATTCAGCGGAAATTAGCCAAGAGGGCCAGATGCGTGAAGTGATTGAGAAAATCCGCAAAGAGTCCGGAGCCATCCATGGCGTGATCCATTGTGCTGGGGTAGCAGGGGAAGGATTGCTCGTGCGCAAACCAGAGAGCCGCATCCGGGAAGTTATGGCAGCGAAGGTGAGGGGCACCTGGATATTGGAGCGAATCACACGGCAAGACAATCTCGATTTCTTTGTGATGTTTTCTAGCATGCATACGTTGACAGGCGGTATTGGACAAAGTGATTACGTGGCGGCGAACAGTTACATGGATCTCTATGCAGCCTATATGCGTCAAACAGGGAGAAAAGCGCTTACCATCAATTGGCCTCTGTGGCGAGATGTTGGAATGGGTCAAGCGTACGATACAGACAATCAGTACAACCTTTTCGAGAGCATCTCGCCAAGTCAGGGAGCGGCGATCTTCACAGAGCTTTTGGAAGCAGACCTTTGCCAGGTCATCGTCGGTCAATTGAAGCCAAAACTCACAAAAGAAACGATTGGACACAGCTTGGCAAAAGATTATGTGCTTGCGGAGAGTATCGAGAAGGCAATCGATCGCGCACTTGGCAGTAGCAGCACACTTGAACACTCGTCTATCCGAGAAACGGCGATCATAAAAGAAGCTGATCATCAGGAGATAACGAAGTGGGATCAGGAAATCGCGCTTATCTTGGCAAAAGTGCTCGGTCTTGAGGAGATCAGCATCTTTGCCAACTTCGAAGATTTGGGCGGAAATTCACTGCTTGCGGTCAGGCTCCAAAAGGAATTGGATGCAGCCTATCCTGGCGTGTTTATGATCTCCGATATTTTCTCCTATCCGACCGTACATGATATGGCTACCTATCTTGAGAGAAAACGAGCTACTCCGGTAAAACGGAACATGACGATTGAACAAATCATGAATGATTTGGAGCAAGGAAAAATAACAGCGGACGAAGCGGACCAGTTCATCAGAGAGATGAGTGAGCCGGTCTAGGATAAGTGTGGAGGTGTAGATCGTTGGAAGCGTTTTCACTCCCGGTGGAGCCCTTTAATGGAACATGGATAAATTGCGTCAATAACAATTTGATCTCGATCCTGATGAATCACGATAAAAATTTTGAGTATACCCCATGCTTAGCAGAAACAAAGTATCAGTTACATTCGCTGGAAGAAGACGCTAGGGATGAAACGACGGAAAACAAAAGTCAAGCACATGAAGAAGGAATGCTGCTACTAGATGTTGTTCGCGTGTTAGATCTTTCTTCCGTTTTGGATTTCCAAACCTATTCCTTTGCAAAAGAAGAAAGTGGTCATCGCGCCATCAAGGAATTTTTACGAAACGGCTACTATGTTTTTGTGGATTTGGACCGCTTTTATTATCCCTCCGGTGTAGACTCGGAAAAACAGCATATCGTACACCCTGCTTTTCTTTATGGTTACAACGAAGAGACGAAATCATATCTTTTGATCGAGGATTGCATGCAGCCAAGTAAAATGGAGAAATACATGCTTCCCTACGATTGTTTTGATCGGGCCTTTGCATCTGCACAGGCCCCGTCTCTCTTGGCGACGCGAATCAAAGAGCAAGAAGAGCAACAATTTTTTTCCAGATGTACAAAAGAGCTGATAAAAGGGAATCTCCATTCTCTCCTTCTGGAAGAACGCACCCAAATCAAGGGGATACATTCGGAAAATTCTCCAATTTATACAGCGTATGGACTGTCAGCCATCCAGCGATTTGCAGATAGCATCGAGCAAAGATTGCTAGGGATATCCCTTCCGAATTTTCAGCGTAAGGCCGTGGCGATCAAAAATCCGTATTTCTTTCGGAAATCTACCATTCATTTGCCTCTGATTCTGTATAAAAATAACTGGGTGAATGAGACTGCATTCGACCGGTTGACCAGCGAATATAAAAAACTGTGCCATGATTGGGAACTATATGGAAATACGCTCATTAAACTATATTACAAGTCCTATTACAGCAGGGGGGCCAACCAATCGCACCAGAGCGAGATGGAGTCGTTACGAGAACTACTTATGGGCATGTGCGAAAAAGAAAAAAGGGTGACTTCCTTCACGCTTGAACTGTTGACATAATCCGTAGTACCAAGTAGCAATATGGTAAAATTTGATAAAAATGAAAAAACGTGAAGGGTAAATCTTTCCTAGAACCGAATGAGTCAAGAGCAGGAACATACGACAAATGAAAAGGATGAATGCTTTGGCCCAAAAGAGTCAGATTTCCATAGGGATTATTGGAGCGGGTTGGATCGCAGAATACGCACATCTCCCCAGCTTTATGTCGATGGATAACGTGTCAGTTCAAGCGATTTACGATACAGATGCAACTCGCGCTGGCCGTTTGGCGAAACAAACAGGCGCAATCGCGTATTCCAGTCTTAGTGAGATCGGACAAGTTCCTTTGGATGCGGTGATTTTATGTACCCCCAATCATACTCATTTCGAATTGACGAAATTTTTCTTGGATAGAGGAATCCATGTCTTATGTGAAAAGCCGATGACGACGACAGCAGAAGACGCTGTAGCTCTGCGCCACATTGCCCAAGGAACCGGAACTGTTTTGTTGATGGGGTTCGTGAATCGTTACCGTGATGATATTCAGGAGTTGCGGTCAAGAATCCGGTCTGGACAGATCGGCAAGATTCAAATCTGTGAAGTCAGTTGGCGTCGAAAGAAAGGAATACCCCGTCCGGGTAGCTGGTTTACCCAAAAACAACTTTCCGGAGGCGGAGTCCTCATTGATCTGGGCAGCCATATGATTGACCAGTTGCTTTATTTGACAGAAGCCGATGAGCCAGTTGCTTGCCTGGCCAGTATTTATTCTCGCCCTGTTTCCACTCAGGAGGGGTATAGCAATTGGCTGGGCAGCTTTGAATCAGAAAGGGTTGAGGTGGAAGATACTGCAGTAGGCATGATTCAGTTTGCCAACGGCGTGCTCGGCAAGCTTCATGTAAGTTGGCAAGATGATGTGGACGGGGATTTTGTGGAGATTCATCTGAAAGGCGAGCGCGGAAGCCTGACGTTACGCACCCTGTTCGGCTTTAGCGATCAGGGATTGTACAAGCAGCCCCATCTGTTGTTCACTCAAGCTGGTCAAGAAGCGCAGTATATACCTTTCCCTACGAAACCAGATCCGCTCCTTGCTTTTAAGCGCCAGGCTGATCATCTTGTGGCGTGTATCAGAGAAAAAAGTCAATCAGGCATCTCGGTAAGGGACGGGGAAAAAGTCGTTCAGCTGATCCAGCTTCTCTATCAATCTGCTCGTAAAGGACTTGTTGTCACATGAGAGAATGCCTCGTTACGATTGATCTTGGAGGCTCCACAGTAAGGATGGCTCTCGTTGATCTCGAGAGTGCAACGATGATGGAATCCATGAGGATCGATTTGGAGAAGGACATGGGTCCGTGTCAAGCGATTTCGCAAATGGCTGGTGTCATCAGCAATTGGGAAGAGCTGGCGGAAAGAGAAATCCGCGGGATTGTAGCTGGACTCGCTGCGTTGCATGATGCCTCAGGAACGATTGTTACCTGGCCGAATCGTCCCGAATGGAATGGCTTTGCTTTTCGTGATACGTTCGCAGCCTTGGTGGGCAAGCCTATCGTGCTGTTTGATGATGCCAATCTTGGAGCCTTGGGAGAATACGCATTTGGACTCGATCACTCGGTTCAACAACTTCTGTATGTCGTAGTTGGCACCGGGATCGGCAGCTCGCTGGTCTTACAGGGAAATTTGTATACGGGAGCAAGAGGAGCAAGCGGCGAGTTGGGCCATATAACGGTTGATCCTTGGGGAGAGCGCTGTCCTTGCGGAGGTATCGGTTGCTTGCAAATGTACGCATCTGGCAGGGCGATGGAACGAATAGCTCAATCCAAAGGACTGTCTATTACGAGAGCGAGCGAAGTGTTTCATTTAGCCTCTCAAGGAAATGAAACTGCCCAGTGGATTGTAACTGATTCCCTTCGAATGCTGGCTATTGGTATTGCAAACGCTATACGTCTCTTTGACCCCGAAGTGGTGGTCGTGGGGGGCGGCATGGTGAGCAGATTCCCTGACCAGTATCGATCCCTTGAGAAACACATTCAAGATTTCCTGGGGACTCTGCCGCAACGGAATGTCAGCGTAAAACTTTCCGCCCTGGGAGAGGATGCGGCGCTTTGGGGCGGTATTGCTTACGGTTTGCAAATGTTAGGAAAAATCAAAGAATTGGAAGGTGTTCGCAAATGAGTAACCTGACAGAAAGATTCCCAAGCTGGCCGATGGCGAATGAAAGCGAAGAAAAAGAATTGTTGGAAGCCTTACGCAGTCATCAGTGGTGGCGCATGTCTGGCACTAAAGTAAAAGAATTTGAACGAGTGTTCGCCGAGATGCATCAAACGAAGCATGCTTTGGCCGTTACAAACGGTACACACGCGATTCAGCTGGTTATGTCGAGCTTGGGAGTAAAACCGGGGGATGAAGTGATTGTTCCCGCCTTTACCTTTATCTCGACCGCATTGCCTGTAATGAGCCTTGGGGCGATTCCTGTCCCTGTGGACGTCGATCCCGGTACTTTCTGCCTCGATCCCGTAAAAGTTCGGGAAGCTGTGACTAGTCGTACAGTAGGGATGATTCCGGTGCATATGGCAGGACATATGTGCGATATGGACCTACTCCAGCAGATTGCTGATGAGTTTCACCTGTTTATTATCGAAGACGCTTGCCATGCACACGGTGGAGAATGGAAGGGGAAACGAGCAGGTAGCATAGGAGATGCTGGGGTTTTCAGTTTCCAGCAGTTTAAATTGATGACGGCAGGGGAAGGCGGCGCGCTGACCACCAAATCACAGGATCTGTATGAACAGGCTTTTCTATATCACAATGTCGGCCGACCTTTTGGAGATAAGAAATATCAACACCTTGTCGAAGGCTCCAATTATCGGCTTTCAGAGTTCCAAGCAGCTGTCTTGTTGCCGCAAACCTCCCGTCTCACTGAACAAAACGAGCTTCGCGAGCGCAATGCTCACATTCTTGATGAGGAAATGAAAAAGATCGAAGGAATCATTCCGCAAAGCCGTCAAGAAGAGTGCACGATCCATACCCACTACATGTACATGTTCTACTACAATCCTCTAAAATTCGGCGGGATCCAGAGAGAGCGGTTTGTTGAAATGCTGAACGAGCAAGGCATTCCAGCCTTTATTGCATATACACAGATTCACGATACGCCAATCTTCAAAGAATTCGTCGCCAGTCTGGGGGATACCTATACTTTCCCTAATCAGTTGAACTGCCCTGTTTCTAAAAAAGTAGCGGAAGAAGTGATCTGGATTCATCATCGCGCACTGTTGGGTGATGCAGAAGCAGTAAAAGGTATCGCCCAAACTGTTAAGGAACTGCAAGCCGGCGCAGAAGCAAAGATATCATAGCAGTTGCATTTGCATGCTGTGCCTGATGGATTGACGATAGCTGATGTGTTGGGAGAACGGGTGCCGGAGCTAATGACTCCGGACCCGTTCCTTCTTTATCCAGCTCCAAAAGGAGGAAATGCGGACGATGAACGGAACCACCCAGACAAAGCTTGACGATGTCGAAGAAAAACTAAAAGCGATTTGGATAGATGTTCTCCAACTAAATAACGTAGGCATTCAGGACAATTTTTTCGAAGTGGGTGGACACTCACTAAAAGCGTTGGAGCTTGAGGTCCGAATTGGTGTCGAATTTGATATCGAAATCTCTTTGGAAAATATCTTTAGCTACCTTACGATCAAGGAGCTGGCTGAATATATCCGCACCTCACAGGAAAACAAGTTTGCCTTAATAAAACCTGCCCCGGACAGACCCTATTACCCTGTTTCCTGGATACAAAAAAAGATGTACTTAGCTTACTTCGACGGACTTGAGAATGCCGTTCTCGATTTTCGAAAAGTAGCGTATGAAATTGATCCTTATGTGCTTGAGAGGGCTTTTCAATACATAATCAAACGGCATAAATTGCTGCGCACCACGGTTGGGATCAAGGATGATGCCATCGTTCAGTTTGTTCACGATGAATCAGAATCGGATACGTTTCGCCTTTTCTACTGGGAGGCTCCTGGGGAAAAAGAGTTGCAGGAGGAGTTTATTCAAAAGTGCGTGGCAGAAATCAATCAGCCTTACACACTTGACCAGCTTCCACTCTTTCGCGTTGGTCTTGTTCGTCTGCCCGGAGAAGGGAGTTTATTGATTCTTCATTTTCATCATATTATTTTTGATGCGTTTTCCCTGAAACTGGTGTATCACGAGTTGGATTGCATCAGCCAAGGAAGGTTGTTGCCTCAGCTCCATCTGCAATATGCCGATTACTGCGTATGGCAAACCGAACTCGAGCACACGGAAGCCTACGAAGAAAAGAAAGCTTTCTGGCTGGATATGTTTGCCGACGATCTGCCAGTTTTGAATCTCCCGCTAGACCGTCCCCGTAGCAATGGTCTGATAGCTACCTATGGAAACAAAAACTTCTTCCTAGATGAATCGACTGCAAAGGCTATTCAGAACGTCGCCAAACAGTATCAAGTCACGCCAAGTATTTTGTTGACAGCAATCTATGGGCTCCTTCTTTCCAAATACACCGCTCAAAGTGACATCACCATGGGCATTCTATCGTCGCGCAGATACAGCGGACTCGAGAACAGTATCGGTGTGTTTATTCGAACTGTTCCGATTCGCTTCCAAATTACGTCGGAACAAACACTGCCTGAATATTTACAGCAGGTGAAGAAAATCTGGATCAGCGCCCTTGAACATCAGGAATGCGACATCGATGAAATGGAAGAAATCATTTGCCGACAGCATCTTCTCTCCAAGACGGATCATCCCTTGTACCGTGTCTCGATGAACATCCATACCGAAATGGACTCGGTCACGGAATCCATCATTGGAGGGGAGGGAGATACGTTGCAGAGTGGAAACAGGCAAGATATTGCCTGCGGAGTTTACTTTCTCGATTCCGGAAGAATCTGCTTAAACATGGAATACAACATGGAATTGTTTGATCCAAGCACAATGCAGCGAATGGGCGAACACTTCATCGGTCTGCTTCAAGCAATCCTGTCGGAACCTGAACGCAGAATAGGGGAGTTTAGCCTGTTGACAGAGGACGAGAAAGACAAAATTTTGCATCACTTCAACAGGAAGATTTCCGATTTTTCCACCGAACAAACACTGCAAGCGATCTTCGAACATAAGGTCCAAACATACGCAGACAATATTGCGGTTGTTTGTGCCGATGAATCGCTTACGTATCGGGAACTGAACAGGAAAACCAACCAACTAGCGAGAGTGCTTGTGGAAAGGGGCGTTGGCCCCGGTGTAACGGTAGGCGTAATGCTGGAGAGGTCTGTTGACATGATGGTAGCTCTTCTGGGGATTTTGAAAGCAGGTGGTGCGTACCTGCCGATTAGCCCGGACTATCCGCATGATCGCGTGCAGTTTATGCTAGAGGACAGCCAGGCCAAGGTTGTGCTTGTCAATCAAGACACTTTGGAAAGCAGCTACCCAAAAGAGAAGATGTACGTAAATGTTCAGAACCCTGCATTGTATGTAGGTGATGATTCCAATCTTGTACCGAGAAGCAGTCCAACTGATCTAGCTTATATTATGTATACATCTGGTTCCACCGGCAATCCAAAAGGAGTCATGATTGAGCACCGCTCAGTAATTAACAGACTAGACTGGATGCATAAGCAGTTTCTCATTACAGAAGATGACTGCTTTTTGCAGAAGACACCTTTTACCTTCGATGTTTCCGTATGGGAACTCTTTGGATGGTATTTTCAAGGGGCGAGTGTTTGCTTTCTGGAGCCGGGCAAGGAGAAAGATCCCGAAGCCATTCTCGCAACGATTGCTCGTGAGCGAATCACGCTGTTGCACTTTGTTCCGTCTATGTTGAGCAGCTTTCTTTCCTACGTAGAGCCTCGCATGGAGCGGGAGTCAGAGCGACTGTCCAGTCTTCGATTCATGTTTGCGAGCGGAGAAGCCCTACTCCCAAGTGCAGTCAACACATTTAATCGAATCATTCATGAGCGGAGCGGAACAAGGCTCATCAATCTATACGGTCCGACAGAAACCACCGTTGAAGTCTCTTGGTTTGATTGTTCCGAAGGCTATGGGACACAACCACCGCGAACGATCATTCCGATCGGAAAACCCATTGACAATATCCGTCTGTATATTGTGGACAAGGAAGACACCCTCCAGCCGATGGGCATTCCAGGTGAGCTGATGATTTCAGGGGTTGGAGTGGGAAGAGGTTATTTGAATCAACCTGAGATCACTGCGCAAAAATTTATCAACGATCCGTGGTATCCAGGTAACAGAATGTATCGAAGCGGAGATTTGGTTCGCTGGATGCCGGACGGAGCTATCGAGTATTTGGGCCGAAAGGATGAGCAGGTCAAAATCAGAGGCGTGCGGATTGAATTGGGCGAAATTGAAAATGTGTTACTCGAATTGCCAGAGATTGAGGCAGCCGTTGCGGCGATATCGATAAGCCAAGCAGAAGAGAAGCTGCTGTGCCTTTATTATGTGTCTTCTGACATGTTGGACTCCGAAGTGCTGAAGAGCTATCTAACCAGTCGACTGCCACGCTTCATGGTACCGGATGCGATTATGGCGATAGAGGAGATTCCCCTAAACTCCAGTGGAAAAGTAAACAGAAAACGGTTGCCTGCCCCCGTTGTTGAAGTGGATCAAGCAACAGATGGGCTGCCCACTAGCGACGTAGAAATAAAGCTGACAAACATATGTCAAAAGGTATTGCGTATCGATCAGCTTGGCATTCGAACAAATCTGTTCTCAGTTGGGGCTAATTCGCTGAAAATCATCTTGATTGCAAGCCAAATTCGCCAAGAGATGAACGTGGACATTCCTGTTAGTCATGTTTACACCCATCCAACAATCGCAGAAATCGCTTCTTACATTCAATTGGAATCTTTGCCTGCCTCGGCTAATGGCGATCATGGCCTCGTTTTAATCAACAAACGATCGACGGAGGCTCCCAATCTCTTTTTGATTCACGACATTAGCGGTAGTATCGACGCTTATTTTGACCTTGTAAACCACCTTGGTGACAGATTCACCTGCTATGGCATTCCAGCAGAAATGAGCAATGGCGAAAGTAGCCAAGATGTCACCATCGAGGTGCTAGCAAAGAAATACCTGGAAAAAATGAAAAAAATCCAAAACGACGGCCCTTACTTTTTAGCTGGTTGGAGTCTAGGTGGCCTATTGGCATTTGAAATCACGAGGCAACTAGAAGCTGCAGGAGATGAGGTGGAGATGCTTGTTCTCATCGATTCTTCCTCACCGCTGCTGCACCAGCATCTCCAAATTCCAGATGCATCGGTTGTAGACTCATTCAGACAGCAAATTACACAAGTATTGTCTGCTCCTGAACTGATTTCTCAGATGGAGAATGAATCGACGCTATATGGTTTGTATAAAAAGACTGCTCAGTACATGGAAGCGCACAACCTTACGTTTGAAGCATTGGAAATCCTGATGCCCAAAGAAATTCTGCAAGTAATTCCAGCATATGCACAGAGTAGTCAAGTAGACTTTTACCGCTATTTAAATTTGTTCATCGATTTCCAGAATGCCTATGTCCACTATCATCCGCAGCGAAAAGTTTTTGCACAGGCTCATTTGATCAAAGCGAAAGAATCTTCGATAGAAGAAAAGCAATGGAACGCATTTTTTTATAGTCCAGTCAATCTACATGAAATGGAGGGGGATCATTTTTCCATTTTCAGAGATCCTGGCGTTAAAGAGATGGCTTCATTCTTTGAATCGATTGCCCCCAAAAAAGGGTGATACGAAGGAAAAAAGATGATCCTCTAATCCTGATGTCAAAGGAGAGCAACTCAATGATTCAGAAGCTTGCTGGAACTGCCAATAGGAACGGCCAACTACCTGGAGACGTCGAACAGAGGCTGTATGATTGGCAAGTGGATGATTATTGGAGACACATATTGGCAAACCGTGAACAAACATTAAACATGCCATTAGATTGTGTTCGCCCAGCCGTTAAAAGCATGGAGAAAGGTTATGTCGCACAAAAGACAAGCCTCGAGTTAAAGAGAAAGCTGGAGCTTATTGAAGAGAAAGAAGCCGTATCCATGGAAATCATGCTTCTGGCTGCTTTCATACTACTGCTCTCCAAATATTCTGGCCAAGACCAAATCTTCGTAGGGTGGATGTCTGATTCGTTTCAACAATCTGGTGGCCAAGCACCTTGCACCTCTGTAATCGCTGGCCACGTGGATCAGGAAATCACTTGGCGTGAGTATGTAGCCATCATCGAGCAAGTGTGCTTGCAGGCTCTTGCTCCGAAACGTTTCTCATACGAAGAACTAGTGAAAACACTCGATTTGGACCAAGATCCGAGCAGAAATCCACTCTTTGATGTTCTCTTCAAAAAGAAAAAAAATGAAGAGATTGAATGGAAAAAGTATGACTTTTCATTAGAAATCGAAGCAGAAAAAGAGGGCATCTTTGTCAAAGTTCAATATGATACAAACCTCTTTTTCAAAAGCACAATGGAGAGATTGCTTTGCCATTACTTCAATCTGCTGGAGGAACTGGTCCGTGATGCCGACCAATGTCTCGCAGATATGGATATGCTGTCAGCAGATGAACGAGAGCACCTGGTCCATGGCTTGAATCAGACTACCACCGAATATCCATTTGATCAAAGCATTGCACACATGCTGGAGAAACAGATTGAACAGCGTCCCGAGGAGATCGCTGTCGTGTTTGGTGAACAGCGCCTCACTTACCGTCAACTGCATGCTTCTTCCAATCGCATCGCTCATGCCCTGCATCACAGGGGAATCGGAGAGGGAGATGTCGTTGTCGTGATGGCCGAGCGTTCCCTGGAATTCATTACAGGCCTACTTGGAGTCCTGAAAGCCAGAGCCGCCTATACCCCGGTTGACCCCGGCTATCCAGCGGAGCGTCTTCGTTACTTGCTACGCAATTCGAGTGCGAAGTTGCTACTCGTCCAGCGTACGTTTCAAGACCGTATTACCGACACAGATGCAGATGTGGTTGCGGTGGAAGACCTGCTAGCGGCTGAGTTTCCAAGTGAAAACCTGTTGCTTCCATATGATCCTGAACAATTGATGTACGTGCTTTATACCTCTGGATCAACAGGAAATCCGAAGGGGGCCATGATCCGATCGCATGCATTTGTTAATTTGCTCCATTGGTATACCCAAGAGTTTACATTTACCGAAAACGATCGGGTTCTGCTCATTGCTTCAGCCAGCTTTGATCTGGCGCAAAAAAATCTATACGCGCCGTTGATTACTGGCGGACGCTTAATCCTTTTTGAACCGGGTTTGTATGATTACGAGCAGATGTCGGCGACCATTGAACGCGAGGACATTACCGTGATCAACTGCACACCTAGCGCGTTTTACCCGTTGCTCGAGGAGAATGCGGACGACGACTACAAAAAACTGAAAAGCTTGCGGTGGATATTTTTGGGTGGAGAACCGATCCACATGACCAAGCTGGGTCCATGGCTGCGCAGCGAGAACTGCCAGGCGGAGATCGTCAATACCTACGGCCCGACTGAATGTACTGATATTGCCTCCTATTACCGTATGCGCAGCGAAGACTGGCAAGGCGAAGCCGAACTGCCGATCGGCAAGCCAATTGACAATGTCCGGCTGTATGTGGTGGACAAAGAGATGAAGATTGTCCCGGAAGGTATGGAAGGCGAGCTGTGCATCGGAGGCGTTGGAGTCGGCCTTGGCTATTACAATGCTCCCGAGTTGACCCAGGAACGCTTTGTACAGAGCGACGAGTTGCCCGAAAGAGTCGTGTACAGGACAGGGGACGTAGTCAAGCGGTTACCAGATGGCAACATTGCGTTCATTGGAAGGGTGGACCACCAAGTCAAAATCCGTGGATTCCGTATAGAAATTGAAGAGATTGAGAAAAAGCTCCTCGACCATCCACATGTGAAGGAAGCCGTAATCACTGCTGTACAAGATGCAGATGGAGACACATCACTCCGGGCATATGTAGTGCCGATGGTTAGCTTGACTATCGACCAAATCCGCGATTACCTGCAGATGGAACTGCCAGCGTATATGGTCCCGCAGTTTTTCATATTGCTAGAGTCATTACCGCTGACTCCAAACGGCAAAATCGACCGCAAAGCGTTGCCCCTGCCACCTGAGAAAATGAGGCCAACAGAGGAACCTGATCTCAACGATGAGATAGCGCAACAATTGGTCGCCCTATGGCAGGAAGTGCTTGGGATCCGCAAGATAGGCATCCGAGACAGCTTCTTTCGTTTGGGGGGGCACTCGTTAAAGGCGATTGCCCTTCTCTCTCGAATCAAAAAGACATTTGGTGTGTCCATCCCGATTCAAACTTTATTTCGATCGCCGACTGTTCAGCAGCTTGCCGAGGTCATCCGGCGATCTCCTAAGACTAACGTCGTATCGATTCCTACTGCTGAAAGCCAAGAATATCATCGGCTTTCCTCGGAGCAAGAAAGGCTTTATGTTTTGGAACAGTTTGAGGATGTAGGTACTGCCTACAACGTGCCATGGGCGGCTCACGTATATGGTCCATTGGACGCTGACCGCTGTCACGAAGCATTTACCTCGTTAAGCCGTCGGCATGAATCACTTCGCACATGCTTTGAGATGATTGGCGATACGGTTTTTCAAAAAGTGCTGAAAGAAGTGAAAGGCTTCTTCACCTATGAAGAAGTGATCGGTGGGGTGCCTGACCAACTAATCAGGCAGTTCGTGCGTCCATTCGATCTGAGTGTAGGTCCGTTGTTCCGAGTGAAAGTCATCCGGCTCGGCGCAAACGAACATCTGTTTCTTCTGGACATGCATCACATTATTGCAGACGGTATTTCTATACAGATTTTACTGAAAGAATTTTCCGCCCTCTATGAAGGGAAAGCTCTGAACCCACTGCCGATGCAGTACAAAGATTATGCCAATTGGCAAAACAAAAGGCGGGAGACCTTGCAAGAACAGGAGCAGTATTGGCTCGACTTGCTACAAGGGGAGCTACCCGTACTGAATCTCCCCCTTGATCACCCACGGCCACCGTTACAAAGTTTCGAGGGCGACAAAGTGAGCGCTCGCCTGGACGCTCCACTTGTGAAAAAGCTAAGACAGGTAGCCGAGGAAACGGGAACCACCCTGTATATGGTTTTGCTCGCGTCGTATCAAGTGTTGTTACACAAGTATACGGGACAAACCGATATCATCGTAGGCTCACCAATCGGGGGAAGGCAACAGGCTGAATTTGAAAACATAGTGGGTATGTTCGTCAACACACTGGCTCTGCGGAACTTCCCGCACCCAGCCAAGTCATTCCGTGCCTTTCTTACAGAAGTCCGAGAGTGTTGTCTGAAAGCCTATGAACATCAGGAATGGCCGTTTGAGAAGCTAGTCGAGAAATTACAGTTCTCTCGGGATTTAAGCCGCAATCCGTTGTTTGACACCATGTTCGTGCTGCAAAACATGAAGAGCTACCTTCCGAGTATGGAAGGGGTAAAGATGGTAACTCATCCGATCAACGCCCATATCTCTCAGTTTGACCTGATGCTGGAAGCAATCGAAAGAGGAAATGACACCATTCATTTGAATCTGGAGTTTTGCGTCAAGCTGTTTGCCAAAAATACGATGGAGAGGTTGCTCCGCCATTACCTCAATCTGCTGGAGCAACTAGTCCATAATGTCGACCAACGTGTAGAAGAAATGGACATGCTGTCAGCAGATGAACGAGAGCGCCTTGTTTATGGCTTGAATCAAACCACCACCGAATATCCATATGAGCTAAGCATTGCACACATGCTGGAGAAACAGGTCGAACAACGCCCCGAGGAGATCGCTGTCGTGTTCGGTGAACAGCGTCTCACTTACGGTCAACTGCATGCGTCCTCCAACCGCATCGCTCATGCCCTGCATCACAGGGGAATCGGAGAGGGAGACGTTGTTGTCGTGATGGCCGAGCGTTCCCTGGAACTCATTACAGGCCTACTTGGAGTCCTAAAAGCTGGAGCTGCCTATACCCCGGTTGACCCCGGCTATCCAGCGGAGCGTCTTCGTTACTTGCTACGCAATTCGAGTGCGAAGTTGTTACTCGTCCAGCGTACGTTTCGAGACCGTATTACCGACACAGATGCAGATGTTGTTGCGGTGGAAGACCTGCTAGCGGCTGAGTTGACTAGCGAAAACCTGCCACTTCCCTATCATCCTGAGCGATTGATGTACGTGCTTTATACCTCTGGATCAACAGGAAATCCGAAGGGAGCCATGATCCGATCTCATGCCTTTGTCAATTTGCTTCACTGGTACACCCAAGAGTTTACATTTACCGAAAACGAACGGGTCCTGCTCATTGCTTCAGCCAGCTTTGATCTGGCGCAAAAAAATCTATACGCGCCGTTAATTACTGGCGGACGCTTAATCCTTTTTGAACCGGGTCTGTATGATTACGAGCAGATGTCCAGCACTATTGAACGTGAGGGCATTACCGTAATCAACTGCACACCTAGCGCGTTTTACCCGTTGCTCGAGGAGAATGCAGACGACGGCTACCAAAAGCTGAAAAGCTTGCGGTGGGTATTTTTGGGCGGAGAACCGATCCACATGACCCATCTGGGTCCATGGTTGCGCAGCCCGCACTGCCAGGCGGAAATCGTCAATACCTACGGCCCGACCGAATGTACCGACATCGCTTCCTATTACCGCATGCGCAACGAAAACTGGCAGGGTGAAGTCGAGTTGCCAATCGGCAAGCCAATTAACAACACTCGGCTGTATGTGGTGGACAAAGAGATGAAGATTGTCCCGGAAGGTATGGAAGGTGAGTTGTGCATCGGGGGTGTGGGGGTCGGCCTTGGCTACTACAATGCTCCCGAGTTGACGGAGGAACGATTTGTACAGAGCAACGAGTTGCCCGAGAGAGTCATGTACAAAACAGGGGACATCGTCAAGCGATTACCAGATGGCAACATAATGTTCATAGGAAGGGTAGACCACCAAGTCAAAATACGTGGATTCCGCATTGAGATCGAAGAAATCGAAAAGAAACTCCTCGATCACCATCAGGTAAAAGAGGCAGTGGTTACGGCTGTACAAGATGCAAGCGGAGACACGACGCTCCGTGCATATGTAGTACCGATCACTAACCTGACCACCGACCAAATCTGCAATTACCTCCAGATGGAACTGCCAGCGTATATGGTCCCGCAGTTGGTAATGATCCTCGAGGCATTGCCACTGACTCCGAACGGCAAAATCGACCGCAAAGCGCTGCCCTTGCCTACTCAGCAAATCGAGC
Source organism: Brevibacillus brevis (assembly GCF_001039275.2). Taxonomy (NCBI): domain Bacteria; kingdom Bacillati; phylum Bacillota; class Bacilli; order Caryophanales; family Paenibacillaceae; genus Brevibacillus; species Brevibacillus brevis. The sequence continues at coordinate 3,186,570 of NZ_CP030117.1, read as the reverse complement.
GAACGGAGGAAAACGATCCCAACGGTGAAACAGAGCAACGATTGGCGACACTGTGGGAGGATGTTCTTGGCATTAGCAAGGTTAGCCTCCAAGACAGTTTCTTTCGTTTGGGAGGACACTCCTTAAAAGCCATTGCCCTTCTCTCTCGAATCAAAAAGACATTTGGTGTGTCCATCCCGATTCAAACTTTATTTCGATCGCCGACTGTTCAGCAGCTTGCCGAGGTCATTCGACAAACACCCAAAACAAGTATCGTATCCATTCCTACAGCAGGAGGGCAAGAATATCATCGGCTTTCCTCGGAGCAAGAAAGGCTCTATGTTTTGGAACAGTTTGAGGATGTAGGCACTGCCTACAACGTGCCATGGGCGGCTCACGTATATGGCCCATTGGACGCTGACCGCTGTCACGAAGCATTTACCTCGTTAAGCCGTCGGCATGAATCGCTTCGCACTTGTTTTGAGATGATTGGCGATACGGTTTTTCAAAAAGTGCTAAAAGAAGTGAAAGGCTTCTTCACCTATGAGGAAGTGATCGGTGGGGTTCCTGACCACCTAATCAGGCAGTTCGTGCGTCCATTCGATCTGAGTGTAGGTCCGTTGTTCCGAGTGAAAGTCATCCGGCTCGGCGCAAACGAACATCTGTTTCTTCTGGACATGCATCACATTATTGCAGACGGTATTTCTATACAGATTTTACTGAAAGAATTTTCCGCCCTTTATGAAGGAGAAGTACTGGAATCATTGCCGATGCAGTACAAGGATTATGCGTGTTGGCAAAACAAAAGGCGGGAGACCTTGCAAGAACAGGAGCAGTATTGGCTAGACTTGTTGCAAGGGGAGCTACCGGTATTGAATCTGCCGTTGGATCACCCGCGGCCACCGTTACAAAACTTCGAGGGCGACAAGGTAAGCATCCACGTGGACGCCTCACTGGCCAAAAAGCTGGGACAGGTAGCCGAAGAAACAGGATCCACCCTGTATATGGTTTTGCTTGCTGCGTATCAAGTGTTGTTGCACAAGTATACGGGACAATCCGATATCATTGTCGGATCACCAGTCGGGGGAAGGCAACAGCCTGAATTTGAAAATATAGTGGGAATGTTCGTCAACACACTGGCTCTGCGGAACTTCCCGCACCCAGCCAAGTCATTCCGTGCCTTTCTTACAGAAGTAAGAGAGTGTTGTCTGAAAGCCTATGAACACCAGGAATGGCCGTTTGACAAGCTGGTCGAGAAACTAGAGTTCTCCCGGGATTTAAGCCGCAATCCGTTGTTTGATACCATGTTCGTCCTACAAAACATGGAGAGTTACCTTCCGAGTATGGAAGGGGTAAGGATGGTAACGCATCCGATCAACGCCCATGTCTCTCAGTTTGACCTCATGCTGGAAGCGATCGAGAGAGAAGACGGAGGCATCCAGTTGAATCTGGAATATTGCGTCAAGCTGTTTGCCAAAAACAAGATGGAGAGGTTACTGCACCATTACCTCAATCTGCTAGAACAACTGGTCCGTAATGTCGACCAGCTTCTAGAAGATATGGACATGCTGTCAGCAGATGAACGAGAGCGCCTTGTCTATGGCTTGAATCAGACCACCACCGAATATCCATATGAGCTAAGCATCGCATACATGTTGGAGAACCAGGTTGAACAACGCCCCGAGGAGATCGCTGTCGTGTTCGGTGAACAACGCCTCACTTACCGTCAACTGCATGCGTCTTCCAACCGCATCGCTCATGCCCTGCATCACAGGGGAATCGGAGAGGGAGACGTTGTTGTCGTGATGGCCGAGCGTTCCCTGGAACTCATTACAGGCCTACTTGGAGTCCTAAAAGCCGGAGCTGCCTATACCCCAGTTGACCCCGGCTATCCAGCGGAGCGTCTTCGTTACTTGCTACGCAATTCGAGTGCGAAGTTGTTGCTCGTCCAGCGTGCGTTTCAAGACCGTATTGCCGACACGGATGCAGATATGGTTGCGATGGAAGACCTGCTAATAGCTGAGTTTCCAAGTGAAAACATGCTGCTTCCATATGATCCTGAGCGATTGATGTACGTACTTTATACCTCTGGATCAACGGGAAATCCCAAAGGTGCTATGATCCGGTCTCATGCCTTTGTCAATTTACTTCACTGGTACACAAGGGAGTTTAGGTTTACCGAGAACGAACGGGTCCTGCTCATTGCTTCAGCCAGCTTTGATCTGGCGCAAAAAAATCTATACGCGCCGTTGATTACTGGTGGACGCTTAATCCTTTTCGAACCGGGTTTGTATGACTACGAACAGATGTCGGCGACTATTGAACGTGAAGGCATTACTGTAATCAACTGCACACCTAGCGCGTTTTACCCGTTACTCGAGGAGAATGCAGACGACGGCTACCAAAAGCTGAAAAGCCTCCGCTGGGTATTTCTGGGCGGTGAGCCGATCCACATGACCAAGATGGGTCCATGGGTGCGCAGCGAGAACTGCCAGGCGGAGATCGTCAATACCTACGGCCCGACTGAATGTACTGACATCGCTTCCTATTACCGCATGCGCAGCGAAGACTGGCAAGGCGAAGTCGAGCTGCCGATCGGCAAACCAATTGATAACGTCCGATTGTATGTGGTGGACAAAGAGATGAAGATTGTTCCGGAAGGTATGGAAGGTGAGTTGTGCATCGGAGGTGTGGGGGTCGGCCTTGGCTATTACAATGCTCCCGAGTTGACGGAGGAACGTTTTGTACAGAGCAACGAGTTGCCTGAGAGAGTCGTGTACAAGACGGGAGACATAGTCAAGCGGATACCAGATGGCAACGTGGTATTCATTGGAAGGGTAGATCACCAAGTCAAAATCCGTGGATTCCGCATTGAAATTGAAGAGATTGAGAAGAAGCTAGTCGATCATCCTCTAGTAAAGGAATCAGTGGTAACGGCTGTACAGGATGTGGACGGGGACGCGATACTCCGAGCATATGTAGTTCCGGTCAGCTCTTTGACAACCGACCAGCTCTATCATTACCTGCAAGACGAGCTTCCAGGATATATGGTCCCGCAATATCTCATATTGCTAGAGTCACTACCGCTGACTCCGAACGGCAAAATTGACCGCAAAGCGTTGCCATTGTGGCCCGATAACATGGTTCTGACTGAGGAGGACGAACCGAGGGGAGAAACAGAGCAACAATTAGCCGCTCTGTGGCAGGAAACAATTGGAATCCGTAAGGTAAGCGTTCATGATCATTTCTTTCAGTTAACAGATCAAACCTTCAAAGCGCTTGATGTAATCGACAAAATAAATAAGGCTTTTGGCGTTAAATCGAATCTTAATCTGATGATTCGTAATCCTACCATTCGAGAACTAGCTAAACAGATCGAAATTTGCTCTGTGAATCCATTGCCTTCACTGGAAGTAGTTGCCGAGCGTCCTTTCTACCCAGCATCCTCAGCACAAAAGCGGCTGTTTATGATCAATAAATTACTAGGTAGCGGAACAACTTACAACGTTCCAGTCATACGCAGAATGAAAGGGAGACTGGACATTCAGCGTGTTGGGGAGGCCATGAAGGAACTTGCCCAGCGACATGAATCACTTCGGACATCCTTTCAATTGGATGTGGAAACCGGTGCGTTGCTCCAAAAGGTGCATTCTGACGTTTCGTTTACCTCTTTCGTATATGAACTGACCGAGGCAGAAGCAACAGAAATGATTCAAGATTTTGTCAGGCCGTTTCGCCTGGATAGATCACCGCTGTTTCGATCAGCGCTAATCAAGCTGATAGATAAAGAAGAGTGCATCCTTATCATTGATATGCACCATAGCATAACAGATGGTATGTCAATAGGCATTATACTAAAAGACTTAGTAGCCCTTTACGAAAAAAGACAGTTGGATACCCCCAAGCTTCAATATAAGGACTACGCTGTCTGGGAAAATCAGCTCATGAATACGAGAGAATGGCAAAAGCAGGAGAAGTACTGGCTAGAGATATTCAAAGAGCCTGTTCACCCGATACAAATGCCAGTCAGTCGCCAAGCATCCTTGACAGCAGATGCCAAAACCCGTACGATCTATTTTTCCCTTGAGGATAACACAACTGTAGCCTTGCAGAACCTTGCTCAGTCAACAGAGACGACCCTTTTTATGGTGTTGATGACGACCTTTACTATTCTGTTGTCCAAGCTGTCTGATCAGGAAGATATTGTGGTTGGAACTCCAATCTCGGGAAGACATCACGATGGACTGGAGAATATCGTAGGAATGTTTGTCAATACGTTAGCCATTCGTAACTCGGTACGACGCAGCCTGAACTTTCTGGAGTATTTGAATCAAGTGAAGGAGCGACTGCTAGAAGCATATGAAAATCAAGATTATCCTTTTGATCATCTGGTGGACAAACTGAACGTCCCGCGTGAGATCAGCACAAACCCTTTGTTCAATGTCGTGTTCCAATTTGCACAAAAGGACGAAGTTGAGAAAATTGCGGGTCTGGAGATGCTCCCTGTCGAATATGCTTGCGCTCCAAGCAAATTCGATATCCACTTTGTTGTCGTACAAGAAGATCAGCGGACCTTGTACCTGGAAATGACATACCGAGATTCGTATCTCCCAGATGAATCGGCTAATGAGTTCATTGCTCAATTTATTGAATTGGTTCAGCAAATTGTTCATGATACGAGTATTTGTCTAAAAAAGATCATGACCAGCCAACGAGTACAACCATAGCTTTTGGACATAGTCCCGCCATCTACATTGGCGGGATTTTTTTACATCCACCCTGAAGTAAATATAGGAAGCACCCCCGAACACGAGGTTGCAGACTGTAGCGTCTACTAGAAGGGAACACGGAAAGGAGAGAGATTGAATAATGGATAGCAACGTTTTGTTTAAGGAGTTTCCAGTATTGAAATCGGACAAATTAACACTTGGCCCGATTGAAGATCATCATTTAGAAGAAGTGTTTGAGATTTACAGCAATGATAATGTATTTGAGTACTGCGGTATTATTCCAAAGCACAAAAAGGACAGTGTAATGACCATGCTCAGGCATTTTAAAAGAGATTATCATAAAAAAACGAGATTGAAATGGGGGATTTCCCTTAGAACCAGAGCAATACATTAGTTGGTATTATCGAGGCTTTCGAGTTTCATCAAAGAATAAACAAGGTAACAATCGGCTACTTTTTGGCCGAAAGACACTGGGGAAAAGGAATTGCCTCAGAGGCGGTCAACATGGTCGTACGCTTCTTAAAATTGAAGATGCCAAGGTGAGCAGAATTCAAGCAGATGTAATGCCTCTGAATGAAGTATCCAAAAGGGTATTGCTCAAGAATGGTTTCATCAAGAAGGGAACGCTAAGACAAGCAGCATCCTGGTCTGGTAAAGGAATTGTAGATTTAGAGATATATAGCTTGTTTAAAGAAGATTTCGAAAGAGAGAACTACCGGTTTTGAGGATGAAGCCTTCTTTTTTTCAAAAAACTTGATGTCACCCTCAATCATTTAGAAAAAACTGAACAAATGTATTCAAGGCAATGATCTCAACCGTTTCACAAAACTTGTCGTTCTTCGCGCAAGCAGTAAGAGTATATTGGTCATCAAGAAAGAATATTTTAAAATACCAATTACATTGATCATAGACACGTAATCCCTCAACTGCACCTCCTCGAACAGTTGAAAAGCTATTTAGTGGAGTCGAGAGTCCATGGCCGATTGCTTTGACATAACTCTCCTTGGCCGTCCAGACTTTAAAAAAGCGAGAGTATCTTTGCAGAGCATCTTGTTCATTCTCAATAAACTCATATTCTTCTTGTGCAAAAAACTGTTTTGCAATCTGTAGATCAACCGTATGTATTCTTTCTATATCAATACCCACAGGGTGCTCGTCTATTATGCAGACTATCCATTTGCCCGAGTGTGAGATATTAAAATGAAGTAGGTTCAACGGCATGTAAAGGTACGGTTTTCCAAATGTGTTCTTGCTAAATAAGATACTTTTCGGAGGAATCGCAAATTTTTCAGAAACGATTTTTCTAATAAGGAGGTCGCCCAATAGTCCTCTGATCAGATCTTCACGTTGAAGGAACTTGGACAGTCTTTGTTTCTTTTCTTCCGTAACAAAGGTTAAGAGGTGTGAAATGTACACATCTGGTAATGTAGATATAGGGACAGCGTATATTTGCATAATGTTCAACCTCCAGTACAGTTGTCATGCTTTCAGGGGATTTGAACATTTAGCATTTACCTATGATGGCTACATGAATTACACACTAGGCTCAATAAATTCAATACCAAGGTCGATAATTCGCTCATCTCCCATAAGGGAAACAAGCACTTTTACCCTTCTCCTGTGTTTATCGATTTTTTTAATAATACCTTCCATTCCTTTTAATGGGCCTGATTCTACATAAACTTTGAAGTCTTGCGTGTATACTTGGGAAAAATCGATCTGATCATCATTATTCAGAAGTTTAAGAATAGTCGACATTTCTTCTTCGGGAATCTTTTTAAAATAATGCGCTTCTTCATAGTTTTGATTCCCACGGCAGTTTCGGGGGGAAACGGTACTATCGTATGTTAGGTCTATTTTATTTAGATAGTTTAGTATGCGGATGATTTTTGAATGTCGTTTAATGGAGTAGTATGTTGAAAAATTCATTTCTGTTTTTACAAAAATATATCCGGGGAACAAATTCTTCTCGACACGCAGAAGTTCACCGTTTTTTTTCTCAGGAACGATTCGTTTTGGAACGATTGAGTACAAAGTTTCTTTATCAAAGGCTTTATTCAGCCAATCTTTTACAGAATGTTCATTACCCGATTTAACAAAGAGAACATACCAGTTCATATAGGTAATTGACTCCTTTTCGAGATGTTTCTCAGATAATTGGTAGTAACAGCAGCTCTAGAATTAAATGCTCAACAGTACTTGAGTCATGTAAAACGTTGTCGTGTAACAATTATTGAGACCCTCTACTCTGAATCCCTTGATCGAAACTTTTTCAAGTCCATCAACTTAAAAAGATAAGAGACATTTTGATTGTAATTCAAGTTAATTGAAAAAATTATCATTTTTTATATTTATTACCAACACTATGGTAACCCCACACTAGCTTATCGTCAAGTTCATTCTCGCATTTCAATTGCTTTCGAATTATAAAGGAAAAGCTGTCCTGATGGTAAATTTCCATGCCCGTCCAAATTGTTCGGCACGTTCGGAATGCCTGACGTTGCAGCTATCATCCTACAAAAAGGATGGGTTCAGCTGTAGGGAGGAGCAGTGATACAAAATCATATTGTCGTCCTGGATTCATAAGCTACCATGAGAGTAGCACAGGTTTTAGTCAATCGGTAACTAAACGAGGGTTAAGAGGGGGAGGTTCAAAACAAACGAAAGAGCGTATAGAGGAAGTGAGAATACAGTGTGTGAACGAAAGAATATGGAAAAGAGGAATTATGGAAAAGTCAATAAAAGGAATCATCTGAAAATTCAGTTTAGATAAAAGTTCAATCAAAAAATCTATAGTTTTTTAATAATTAAATCTAGTTCATAAAATTGTTATTTCATGAACTGAAAGTAAAAATGATAACTCTATTGCACATAATGGTTTAATTGGCGTTGACTCTATCATGAAGAACGGTGCTTGGAATGATGGTAGATTCTCTTATAATCCCACAAGTGTCGATATCCAGGATGTTAATAGCATGTATAGTCGCTAATTCCATTTAAGAAGGAGAAGCTCATGAAAAAATATATATTGTCTTGGAAGAAGAGATGGATTTACCGCAAGTTATTGTTGAAGGAAAAGTAGTTGAGGAATTACCTGTTTTTGTTCAAGATGCCGGCTTGGATTCAAGGATAAATTTCGAGTTTCCAGTCACTCCATCTAAGGTGAAAGTGACAAAAGTAATTGCTGGAAATATTTCTACTGATGAAGAAATTACCTTCTATCAACTTGGTGACCGTAACACACAAAAAGATGGTTTTGTAAAGCCAGGTGAAGAGGTTATGTTACTTTTACAAAAAAAACCTGAAGGAAACTACAAGCTGTTCCTGGGAGATGCCTTGGGTCCCTCTGTCTATGGCGGACCGCGCAGTTACAGATGCTGTTTATAAACCGCTTAAACACATTGGGTAAGGATGAATTTAAGTTATGATGGGAACGATTAAGCACTATACAAAATGCTTTCCCAAAAGCATCTGCAGCATCCCGATGCATCATAGGGACGAGGTGAATGTATGTATCTATGGTTATCAGTGGTGCATATTAATTCAACTTACTTACAAGTTAAAAATAATAATTTTATTTGATGCAAAATTCTAAGTATAATAAAGTCGGTTAATTCGCAATAGTTAATAAAATTACAAACTTGAAAGCGTTAACAATTTGCGAAGAGCGCCAAAACTTTTATTGGAAGAGGGGAAATAAATGAGCAATGTGAAAAATGTAGCAGCATTGGCTGCCAATCATGTTAATCCAGACGATTTGCCTTGGATTCCTTATTTTGGAGACGCGAAATTTAAGCTGCTTAAAGCCAACCCGGTGACAGGACAAAATCTTACCATATTAAAAGTTCCCCCTGGTATGCAACTTCCTGCTCATTTTCATTCTGGTACAGTCATTGTGTATACCATCCAGGGATCCTGGAGGTATCTTGAGGATGATTGGATCTCCAGAGCTGGTGATATCGTATATGAACCTGCTGGCTCCAAACATACACCGCAAGGCTTAGGGGATCAAGATGTTATTACCTTAAATATCGTAGAAGGAACATTGGACTATTTGGGTGAGAATGGCGAAATTATTGCGCGAGATAATTGGGAATCATTCCTGAAAAGATACCATGACTACTGTGCGGCCGAAGGAATTGAACCTACAGATGTAACCAAATTTTAAATGGTAGACATGAAAAAGAGAAGCCGTTGCCGTAATCGTACGGAGGTGCTTCTCTTTTATGTTACGTCTTAACTCTTAATGATTTCAGATTTTAAATAATGAATATACTTGTTGGCAAAAGTTGATAAATGTTTCACCTCTGATTTAACCAACCCGATAGAAATATTGACAGGCCCATGATTTACCAAATCAATAGCAATGATATCACCCTTTATGACAGGGTGATAGTTTTTCATTTGGAAATCAGGAGCAAATGTAAAAGCCAAACCATCAATGATCGCCTGGAGAACTCCCTCCATATTATTTGCTGTAAATAAAATTCTCAAGGGTTTGTACTTGTTAAAGAAATCTTGAACAAAACACTGCATTGATTCACTGTTAAATGTGACCAAAGTTTGATCAAGTAACTCATGCGGAGTTATGGTACTAAGAAATGCTAATGGAGAGTGCTTAGAAACGTATACTTTCGGTCTCCCTTCAAGCAGTGCTTCAAAAGCGATTCCTTCCAAGTTTATATTCCAATTAGTTGAATACGTAATCAATCCAATGTCGGTCTTATGCTGACGAACATCTTCAATCACAGTAGGGGCCCATTTTTCGGCAACTTCCACGTTTACGTGAGGATAATCATGTCTAAAAGCAGCAATAGCTTTTACCAGAAGCGTCGTCATCCCAGGTGCAGAAGACACTTTTAGTTCCCCCACTTCCGTGGAGGTGAATGAGTTAGCTGTTTCTTTTATTTCCTCAAGTTTTCTCAGCACTTCGTAGGCTTGCTTCAGAATGATTCTACCTTCATCGGTCGGTACTGCTCCGTGTCCTCGTGACCGATTAAAAATTTTAAGCCCTAACTCCTTTTCTAAGTTGGTAATGGACTGGCTAACACCGGATTGGGTCACATGAAGATTCTGTGCTGCTATAGACAGAGAGCCGTGTCTTGCGACTTCAACAATATAGTGTAATTGTTCAAGGTTCACAGTCATTCCCTCTTTATTCAATATTAGAAATACTTATTTGCAAGTAAAAATCTATAATTTTATTTAAATACAATTTATCAGTATAATCAAGATGAGTTTTCGAAACACTCATAAAAATCATAATAATCTCTATTTTAAGAAGCCAACCGTACTATTGAAGGAGGAGTATTTATGGGATCCATTATAAAGGAAAAAATTCAAGGAGCAGTAGCGTGGAAAGGGACTGATTTAGCACAAGATGATTCATGGATCTATAATTTGTCTGAAAAAACGATTGCAGTACTTGAAAACGCTTTATTTCATGTGAAGCAAAAGGGTTTACAAGCACCTGATTTTAACAAGGAAGACTTCCCGATTCAGGATCTCTCTAACGAAGTTGCTTACTTTGTTAACGAGTTGGAGAACGGTAGGGGGTTTCTATTAATTCGTGGTTTACCGATCGAAAGGTATACGGATGAAGAAGCAAGCATCATTTACTGGGGGCTTGGACTTCATATGGGCATTCCGGTAACGCAAAATGCAAGAGGTGACGTTTTAGGGCACGTCATAGATCAAGGTCTCAGTTTAGAAAATCCAAATGTACGTGGTTACCAAACGAAATTACATCTTCCCTTTCACGCAGATGGATCTGACGTCGTCGGATTATTAAGTCTTCGAAAAGCGAAATCTGGCGGGTTTAGCAGTATCATAAGTTCGATGGCTGTTTATAACGAAATTCTGGAGAAATACCCAGAGTATCTCGGAATTCTCTATCGTCCATTCATCTTTGATCGCCGTGGAGAGGAAGCGCCGGGTGAATCTCCCGTATTTACTTCACCTATTTTTAGCTATTACGGTGGTAAATTGAGCTGCAGATATGTGCGTACATTTATTGAATCAGCACAAGTGAAAACAGGTACTCATTTATCAAAAGTTGAAATCGAAGCATTAGACATGTTGGATTCCATTCTTCATGATGAAAATATGCATTATAACATGATGATGGAACCAGGTGATATGCAATTCGTCAATAACTATACAATGCTTCATTCACGTACTCTGTACGAAGACTATGAAGAACCGGAACGCAAACGTCATTTATTAAGATTGTGGCTCACGATGCCAAATGGTCGGGAAATTGCATCAGATTTCGCGATGTATATTGATGAGCACACAGGTAAACCGGGTCGTGGTGGTATTCCTGTACGTAAAAAAACCGCCGGCGGTATTGTAGAAAACTTGAAGTAATTGAACGTAAAACTTGAAGATTTACCTTTATTGACCGTTTCATAAGAACACCAACTGAGCCATGTGATGGGGAGTACCTTTTCAGATATTACGAAATGGTGTTCCCTTAATGGTAAAAAAGGGGGGGGCTTATGCCGAAAACGCCAAAATATTCCTGGATCATATTATCATTCCTAGTTCTTTCTGGGATGATCAACCAAGTCGATAAAATTGTCATTGGTTTGGTTTCCGTTCCCCTCATGACGGAGTTACAATTAAGCCCTTCCGAATGGGGACTTGTTGGTAGTTCTTTTTTTTGGTTCTTTATCTTTTCCTCTATCGTACTTGGCGGAATGGCCGATTCAATAAACACAAAAAAAATGTTAACTTGGCTGTCATTAATTTGGTTGGCTGTTCAATTTGCCACACCGTTTGTTTCCGGTCTGTTTGTCTTGGTGTTGACAAGAATCATCTTGGGAGCAGGTGAAGGTCCAGCACCTGCACTATCAACGGCTATAATCGGAAAATGGTTCCCAAAACATAGACATGGGATAGGTTTTGGAGCTGTTCTGTTAGGAACAACTGGCGGATCAGCGATTGCTTCGCCATTATTAATTTCCATGATCGAACAATATGGATGGAGATCTGCTTTTATCGCCATGGGTATTCTTGGGCTTATTGTGCTAGGGTTTTGGGTGATTGTCGGTAAAGAAAGTCCACAAGAAATCGGGTTGCCTTCCTTTGATCAAGAGGAGCAGCATTCATCAACCCTCTCCAAGGTTTCTTGGCGTCAGTTTCTCCCATATCTTTTTTCTAAAAATTTCGTTTTTACCGTTTTGTGTGGAGGTTGTGCCTATTGGTTATTGTCCGTTCAAGCGGTATGGTTTCCGGCATACTTTTCCAAAATTCAACATTTCAATGGCCCAACCTTAAAACTAGCGGTGTCTTTACCATTTCTTTTCGCTGCCATTTGCCAACTTGGCTTTTCGATGCTATCAGATTGGCTTTATCGTAAAACAGGGGATATTCGTAAAGCGCGAATCAATCTTGCGGGTTTCATGATGGTGCTATCCGCTGTGTGCATATTTCTGGCAAATGCCGTGAATTCAACTGATCTTAAGATACTGTTCTTTACCATTGCTCCAGGTCTTTCGTATGTCATCCTTTCACTCGCACCCGCCATATTGATGGATTTTTTTTCTCCCAAAAATATCGGAAAAGCACAAGGGACGTTCATTGCTCTTTCAAGTTCAGCAAGTATTATTGCTCCACTCGTATTCGGTTATCTCATCCAAAATGCTGCGACTGAAGCAATTGGATATCATTATTCGTTTCAAGTAACCTCTTTGGGCATGTTGGTTATTGGATTATTGTTTTGGATCGTTGTGCGTCCCTTAAAGCGGAGTCTTACAGCGCTAAAAGAAGGGGAACAAGTGAATGTTTAATCACCTTTACAATAAAATACTGGATTGGGGATGAAAATTATGGATAAAGATCTAAAACAACACATTAGAGGACTTGAGAAACAATTGTTAAGACCAGAAGTTCGCTCATCTCCTGAGGAATTAAATAAACTGCTTGCAAATGATTTTCGTGAATTTGGAAGTATGGGTCATATATTTTTGAAAAGTGATTGCATAGCAGCTGTTGGAGCCGGTGGTGTCTTTAAAATGACTCTCCATAATTTTGATATGCATACTTTGGCTGACGATGCGGTACTGGCTACTTATCAAATAATTGATGAAACAAGAAATCGACATACTTTGCGTAGTTCTATTTGGAAATTGAGAAATGGAAGATGGCAATTGTTTTTCCATCAAGGTACAATTATTCATTTACAACCTTAACCTTTTCAGCGCAGGGTAACCAAGATTTGGCGTATGTAAGAAATGAACTAATAAAAGAAATCGAAGTTTTAGGAAGACAAGCACTTGCCTTGGCATTGCATGTCACAGATCCTGTATCTGTCCGTCAGGGAGTGGATAAAGCCATTTCTCACTTTGGAAAAATCGAGATTTTAGTAAACAGCAGCGGAACGGCTAAAGGTGCTGACCCAGAATTTATAGACTCTGTTGCATATATAACAAGTAAGGTTGCAGTTATGACTTTAACGGAGGAGCTTGCCGTCAAGTGGGCCGCCATGGCGTAAATGTGAATTCCATTGCTCCTGGAACTTTCCCTATCGGCGTGAATGACCCACAGGCCTACTCCAGAGGAATCTCTTGGCCAAAAGGCTGGTCCTCTAAGCCTTTCTTTCGCCCATAATAATTCCATCTTAGGAGAATAGGTTAGCTGAAACAATGACTTTAGCAGGATCTTTTGCTGTTACTCTACGCTTCTGCCGCTTCCAAATATTGTACTGGACTAATATTGGCTGTTGATGGGGGATTTGGGGCTAAGTCAAAGGACGTCCAAAACACTTTCGTATGTAACCGTACGAACTACAGGATAGCCTGCTGATCTTCGCTCGCAGGAGCGCTCAGCTCTGGAACCTCTTGACTTTAGTGACGAGTGCTTCATTTCCACTCCTTTCTATAGAGAAAGAAATACCTAATTTCTTTCTCTATTATTTCTTTCCGTTTTAGTGAAAGGGAATAGCCGTCTATTGACGGTTTAAGCCAAAGGAAAGCATGTAACGACATGTCGTGAGGATTTCAATTCTAAAGGAGGGTACCTTCCATGGCAAAAATAGACAGTTGTATTTATTGTAACGAGCCCCTCTCCATTTGGGAAAGGATAAGAAGTTACTGCTGGAATTGTAGTGAATTAACTACGGATACTTCTCATGAAGAAGTAGAAGCAGAATGAGACTATGAACTCGAAAGGGAGAGAGAATTTATGAATTTTATTTTATCGGATGAACATTTAATGATGCAGAAGATGGTACGTGAGTTTGCTAGAAATGAGTGTGAACCAACAGCAGGAGACCGTGATGAAGAAGAGCGTTGGGATATGTCGATATGGCAAAAGATGCGGGAAATAGGATTGTTAGGAATCCCTTGGGGTGAAGAATATGGTGGCGCTGGAGCTGATTACTTAAGTTATGTGATCGCGATTGAAGAGCTTTCTCGTATCGATGCTTCTGTAGGCGTAACGCTAAGTGCGCACACATCACTTGCCAGCTGGCCAGTATATAAATTTGGGACGGAAGAACAAAAGCAAAAATATCTTCGGGCGATGGCAAAAGGACAATGGATGGGTGCTTACTGCTTAACTGAACCAGGATCCGGTTCCGATTCCGCGAATATGAGGACAACTGCTGTTTTACAAGGGAATGAGTGGGTGATTAACGGAAGTAAGATATTTATTACTAACGGAGAATATGCGGATGTCTTTATCGTTTTTGCTCAGACCAATCCTGAGTTAAGACATAAAGGAATCGCTGCATTTATAATAGAAAAAACATTCCCCGGTGTAAAGATTGGTAAGAAAGAGAAGAAGTTAGGGATTCGTTCTTCGGCAACAAATGAAATTATTTTTGAAGGATGCCGCGTGCCAAAAGAAAATATGCTAGGCTCTATTGGCGAAGGGTTTAAGATTGCTATGACGACGCTCGACGGGGGAAGAAACGGCATTGCAGCTCAAGCTGTAGGGATTGCGCAAGGGGCATTCGATCACGCTTTAGCCTACTCCAAGGAGCGCGTACAGTTCGGCCAGCCGATCTCTACGCTACAAGCAATCCAATTTAAGCTTGCTGATATGGCGACTAAAATTGAAGCTGCTCGCTTGCTGACATATCAGGCAGCCTGGCGAGAAAATCAAGGAATCTCTTACGGACTTCATTCTGCGATGTCTAAGCTTTTTGCTGGAGATATTGCCATGGAAGTGACCGTTGAAGCTGTTCAAGTGTTCGGTGGATACGGTTATACTCGTGAATATCCAGTTGAGCGTTTCATGCGCGATGCGAAGATCACTCAAATCTATGAAGGAACAAATGAAATTCAGCGTGTTGTGATTGCAAACCTGCTTCTTAGAGGATAAAAGTTAAACGAGCCTCAGATTTTAGAGAGGCTCGTTTTTTAATAGAGAAGATATTTTTATTTTTGACTTGTTCTAGCTATTAGTAAAAAACGGTATTCCCTATGCCGCCAGTTACCGAAATGACATCGCCAGTAATCGATGTCGACAAAGGTGAAGCCAGGAAGGTAACGACATAAGCAATATCCTCCGCTGTAACCAAGCGGCCAATCGGATACATTTCTACTGCCTTGTGCAAATCCTCCTCATTAGGGAATCGCTCTTTAATCGTTTCCGTCACGGTAACGGCTGGATAAACAGCATTGACGTTAATTCCGTGCTTTCCTAATTCCAATGATGCAGATTTTGTTAAATGGACAACAGATGCATTACGCGGACCGGAACTAAAATAATTGCCTCCTATTCTGGCAGCCAGACCGCTTATATTAACGATGCGCCCCCAATTGTTTTTCATCATATATGGAGCGACAGCTCGCATGCAACGAAAATAGCCCATATACTTTTCTTCAAAATCTTTCAAAATCAGTTCATCTTTAATACGATTAAAATCCTCTGGCTCTCCACCCCCAACACGAGCCCCGCTGTTGATGAGAATATCAATACCACCCATCGCTGTTGCCGATTGTTCAACTAAATGTAGGATAGAGTCAGGATTCGAAGTATCTGCCACGATCGGATAGATATTTCTTTTTGTTTCTTGGACTAATTCATCTGCAGCGATCTCTAATGCGGATTCGTTTCTTGCACAAATCGTACAATCTACACCTTCCAGAGCCAACTGTCGGGCAATCGCTTTACCAATTCCCCGGCTTCCTCCTGTAATGAGTGCTTTTTTTCCAGATAACTTTAAATCCATACAATACCTCCTGTTTAAATCAAGACTTCATGCGACCAAAATAGAATGCGATTTTTGTGAATATTAACTCTTTTATACATTCGATTATACTTGTCAAAAATAATTAAATAAAATTAAATGTTTTTACTTGCAAGTAAGTATTACTAATATTAAAAGGGGAACAGCCTTTGTCTATCAATCATGGTTATACAGCCAGAACGTTTCATATATTCACCGTTTTATGTGACGAGAGTTTGATCAAGGATATGGTACTTCACCATGCCCTCTTGAGTAATTAAAGATGTTGAACCCTAACTCAAATATTAGCAATACTTACTTGCAAGTAAAAAACTCTAATTTTATTTAATTGCAATTGATGAGTATAATCAAAGTAAGATTTCTAAACAGTCACAAAAGTCATAATAATCACTGTTTACAAACACCTAATTGTGAGTAAAGGGGGAGTATTATGTAATGAGTTATCATTTAGATGGAAATTTGAAAAGAAGTGCAAGTAATTTCCCGGATAGTAACGCCTATATCTATGGAGATAAAAGTGTTACTTATAAAGAATTAAATCAGCAGGTGGATCGATTCGCTGCCGGGTTATCTGCCCAAGGAATCGGGAAAGGTGATGGAGTAGCTCTTGTATTAGGAAACAGCCCTGAATTTGTCATCGCGTACTACGGCATTATACGTGTCGGTGCATTCGCTGTTCCAATCAATCCTTTATTTACCTCTGGGGAAATCACCTACATTTTAGACAATAGTCAAGCCAAAGCGGTCATTGCTCATATATCCGTAGAACCGAAGTTATCAGAAATAAAGGGACAATTGGAAAATCCAAAACTCGTCATTTATACAGATGCAAAGGATCAGGAATGGACTTGGGAGCATCTGATGGAAACAGGCAATTATGTTTGTGAAAGTCCTCTCATTGATCAGGAAGACCTTGCCGTCATTCTATACACATCAGGAACAACCGGTAAACCAAAGGGTGTGATGTTATCTCATCGAAATCTGGCTTCGAATGCAGACTCCGTTTTTAAATTACTGGAAATGTTTGAGGGAGATCGCGTCGTAGCTGTTCTGCCGATGTTTCATGTTTTTAGTATGACCGTTTGTCTGAATGCGCCAATTGCTTGCGGGGCAACTGTCCTTATCGTGCCTAGATTCAGCCCTCTCGATGTGGTCAGAACCATCCGAGAAAAAAAGGGAACTGTGTTTGCAGGAGTTCCAACGATGTACAATTTTATCTATCAATTGCCTGAAGCAACTGCGGAAGATCTCTCATCTATTCGCTTGTGCATCTCTGGAGGTGCCTCCATTCCAGTTGAGGTGCTGCAAAAATTTCAAAACAAGTTTAACGTGTTTATCTTGGAAGGGTATGGCCTTTCCGAAACTGCTCCTGTCGTCGCTTTTAATCCTTTAAAGGGAACACGCAAGCCTGGTTCTATCGGTCTGGATATTCCTGGTGTCAAGAGCAAAGTGGTAGATGAATACGGAAAAGAATTGGCGAAAGGAGAAGTCGGAGAATTAGTTGTCCAAGGCCCAAATGTCATGAAGGGATACTTGAGCATGCCGGAAGCTACATCAGCTGTTTTAAAGGATGGCTGGTTTTACACGGGTGATTTAGCCAGAATGGATGAAGAAGGATACATCTACATAGTTGATCGCAAGAAAGACATGATTATCGTTGGCGGTTACAATGTATATCCCCGTGAAGTAGAGGAAGTCCTTTATGAACATCCTGCAATTTTAGAGGCGGCCGTGATCGGAGTACCAGATGCAGAATACGGTGAAAGCATAAAAGCTTATGTCGTCGTCTCGGATGAACAGATCACTAAGGATGACATGATTCGATTCTGTCAGGAAAAGCTGGTGAAGTACAAACTTCCCGAATATGTAGAATTTTTAAAGGAGTTACCGAAAAACTCAGCAGGGAAAATTTTACGCAGAGAATTAAGAGAACTAACTGAAGGTAAAACCAGCCATATTATTTGAGGAGGAATTTTTATGGGATCCATTCTAAAGGAAAAAGTTCAAGGTTCAGTAGCTTGGAAAGGGAGTGATCTCACGAAAGATGATTCATGGATTTATTATATGTCCGACAAAATGATCGCATCTCTTGAAAACGCTTTATTTCAAGTGAAGCAAAAGGGTTTACAAGTACCTGATATTAACAAGGAGGATTTCCCGATTCCTGATCTCGCTGATGAAATCGCTTACTTTATTGACGAACTGGAGAATGGGAAAGGGTTTCTATTAATTCGTGGATTGCCGATGGAAAGGTATACAGATGAAGAAGCGAGCATTATTTACTACGGTCTCGGGCTTAATTTGGGCATTCCGGTAACGCAAAACGCAAAAGGCGACCTCTTGGGACATATCAAAGACAGAGGTCTCGACTTTTCCAATACAAGTGTACGTGCTTACCAAACGAATGTACATCTTCCTTATCACACAGATTTAACGGACGTAGTCGGGTTACTCTGTCTTCGCAAAGCGAAATCTGGCGGTTTAAGCAGTCTGGCGAGTGCAATGGCTCTTTATAATGAAATACTGGAGAAGTACCCAGAGTATCTTGGAATCCTCTATCGCCCACTCTTCCATGATCTTCGCGGGGAACAAGCACAAGGTGAATCTCCCGTATTTTCATCACCGATCTTTAGTTATTACGATGGTAAATTGAGCTGTAGATTTATGCGTTATTATGTTGAATCTGCACAAGAGAAAACAGGTATCAAACTGTCAAAAATGGAGGTTGAAGCATTTGATGTAATGGATTCCCTCCTTCATGATGGAAACTTGCAGATTGATATGATGATGGAACCGGGTGATATGCAATTCGTCAACAATTACACCGTACTTCATTCACGGACTGTATTTGAAGATTACGAAGAAGAGGAACGCAGACGTCATTTATTAAGATTATGGCTCATGATGCCAAATGGTCGAGAAGTTGCCCCAGAATTCGATGTGTTTAGCGGTGGTATTCCTGTACGTGAAAAAACAGCTAGACGGTAGTGTAGAAAACCTGAGGTAAGTGGGCTTGAATTTGGAACACCAATGGATTCATGTGAGAGGGAGTGCCTTTTCAGATTTCAAGAGAAGGCGTTCCCTAAAAAGTAAAATATTAGGGGGGATTATTATACGGAACACTCCTAAATACTCCTGGATTATATTGTTGTTTCTAGTTCTTATCGGTATGATCAACCAAGTTGACAAAATTATCATAGGTTTGGTTTCCGTCCCCGTCATGAATGAGTTACATTTAAGTCCTTCCCAATGGGGACTTGTGGGGAGCTCCTTTTATTTGTTTTTCACCCTAACATCGATTTTACTAGGTGGTATGGCTGATTCCAAAAACACGAAAAAAATGTTTATTTGGCTGTCGATGATATGGTTGACTGTTCAATTTGCCACACCTTTTGTTTCCAGTCTGTCTCTCTTGGTGTTGACAAGAATCATCTTGGGAGCAGGCGAAGGTCCAGCCGCCGCTGTAGCAACAGCTATGTTGGGAAAATGGTTCCCGAAAGAAAAACATGGGATCGGCTATGCCGCTATTCTGTTTGGAACAATGATTGGACCTGCGATTGCTTCTCCACTATTAATCTCCTTGACAGATCAATATGGATGGAGATCTGCTTTTATAGCCATGGGTATCGTAGGACTGATTTGGGTAGTTTTTTGGCAGTTTTTTGGTAAAGAAAGTCCACAAGAAATTGGTTTGCCTTCATTTGATCAAGAGGAGCAGCATTCATCAAACCTCGCTAAACTTTCTTGGCGCCAATTTCTCCCGCATCTATTTTCTAAAAATTTTGTCTTTGTCGCTTTGAGTGGAGCTTGTGCATATTTTTTAGTGGCCATTCAAGTGATTTGGTATCCAGTATACTTTACCAAAATTCAACATTTTGATAGTCAATTATTAAAACTTGCCGTGGCTCTACCTTTTCTTTTCGCTGCTATTAGTCAAATTGGATTTGCCATGCTATCAGACAGGCTATATCGCAAGACAAGAGATATTCGTAAAGCACGAGTAAATCTTGCAGGTTTGTCGATGGTGCTGTCCGCACTTTGTATATTTCTTGGAAGTGTAGTGAATTCGAGTGCTCTCTCGATACTGTTCTTGACCCTTGCTCCAGGTTTAGGAATGCTCGTTCTCTCAATTGGACCCGCCGTATTGATAGAACTTTTTTCTGCCCAAAACATCGGAAAAGCACAAGGGATGTATATTGCTCTCGCAAATACAGGGAGTATGATTGCTCCTCTCGTATTCGGGTTCATTATTCATTATGCAGCGACTGAAGCAATCGGATATCGTTATGGGTTTCAAGTGGCTTCATTGGTTATGTTCGTTATCGGATTGTTCTTTTGGGTCGTTGTACGTCCCGCAAATCAAAGTCACACTCCAATAAAAGCAGACAAGAAAGTAAGTATCTAAACACCATTTCTAGGAGGAGATCTAATATGTCATTTAACAAAATGTTTGATTTAACTGGACAGACAGCAATTGTTACAGGAGGCGGTACTGGGTTAGGGCGTTTCATGGCGCTGGCGTTGGCGGAAGCAGGTGCAAACATTGTAGTATGCTCGCGTCGTGTAGAGATTTGTGAGAACGTTGTAAAAGAAATCGAAGCTTTAGGAAAACAAGCACTTGCAATAGCATTAGATGTCACGGATCCTGAATCTGTCCGTAAAGGTGTGAAAAGGGCCATTGAGCATTTTGGAAAGATTGAAATTTTAACCAACAGTAGCGGGACGGTTTCAGAAGCGCCAGCGACTGAAATGACATTAAAACAATGGCAAGACATGATCAATACCAATGTTACCGGAACATTCTTGATGTGTCAGGCGGTAGGAAGCCATATGATCGACAACCAATACGGAAAAATCATTAATATTTCTTCTATTATTGGAGGTAAAGGTACGGATCCGGAAGTAGTAGACTCTGTAGGATATACAACCAGCAAGGGTGCAGTGATGACTCTAACGAAGGATCTTGCCGTCAAGTGGGGTCGCCATGGCATAAATGTGAATTCCATTGCTCCTGGAATTTACCAAACAGGAATGAATAACCCCGAAATTCCTGGAACACTTGTCCAAAAAGCTGGTGCTTTCCTTGCTACCCAAGTTCCAGCAAGAAGACTAGGCGAAGATAATGATTTAGTAGGAGCTGTCCTATACTTTGCTTCTGCAGCTTCTAATTATTGCACAGGACAAATACTGGCTGTTGATGGGGGACTTGGGGCTAAGTAAAAGGAAATATAAAGATAAGGAAAAGACAGTGTGAGCGATCATGCATCCTGTGATCGCTCGCTTTTCGATCAATCAGAGATCCATAACTTTTTTAATCTAGTATCTTGGGAGGAGCAAGAACTCCGTTCGGCAGCTTTGGTGGAAACTTAAAGGATGTTTCCGCTGTGTAGATTGGGGCTATTGCTTCCAGGGAAGCGATTGAGAAGAGCAAGGTCCAAGCGGAAGAAATCGAGCATACGTTTGGCCGATCAATTTGAAATCGGGCGTGACTTGCAAGATCAATTTGCACTGGAATCGCAATTGAAAGCCGCCAGAGCACAACAGGAGGGTCGGTTCAAGCAGGAAATTACGCTTGTCATTCTAACAAATAAAGGAAAGCAGATCACCATCGCCGAGGATGAATATATTCGCCATGATGCTAAACTTGAAAGGCCGGAGGATTTAAAGTCGGCCTTTAAGATGGATTGGCTACCATGTGTATCGGCGGAAGTCAAGGGATTTCTATGATTATTGAATCGGTGTAACTTAGAGAACTATTACGTTCTCCTATGGTCACATGTTCTCACAATGGAAAGGAGGAGGTTGCAATGGTTTATGTTTGTAAGAAACATTTGATAGAAGGATTGCGAACAATTCAAGTTCCACATGTCAACAAGGTTTCTTCCGCAAAACTGTTTTGCCAATTTTGCGGCGATCAAGCGCACTATAAATTATTTACAAATAAATTTATATCCTATAAAAAACAACATATTATTTAAGTGCACGATCATCCAAGCGAGGTTTGATGTTGTCTCGTGGTAGGATGTAGTAAAACAAGAATGAACTCACCCGGGAGGATTTTGCCTGCGGTGAGTTTTTCTTGAAAAAACTGTATCCGTTATCAGTATTTTAATGCATTGGATTCTTTCATTGATACTAAGTGATCTTTGAATGTGCACTATTTTCCGCGTGTTAGTTAGAGTTAATTTCAGGGAGAGGGATTGGGGAAGAAGGCAGGCTCTTTTTTGTTTGGTTAACCAGTTTTATAATCTTTTCAACGTATTGAAAAAGGAGTTCTCCTGAGTCGGTTGTAAAATTGTTGTGATTGCCATCGATAAGATGTTACAGGCATGGTTTCAATAAATCTTGTGTTATAATAAGCGCTCGTAAATAGTATGCGAGAAATCACTTAGAGATGGAATTATTGAACCATCGATCCTCCTTTTTGAAGCGAATGGATACCACGGGGTGACGGTTGAGCAAATTGTAAAGGAAAGTGAAAAATCAAAAGGAGGATTTTACCACAACTTCAAATCGAAGGATAAGCTTCTTTGCATCATACATGATCAATTTATTTCCTATGTATTAGAAAAGGCACAGTAAGCTTACCAACAATGGATGAATACCACTTGCCGTGCCGTTTTGGAAAAATATATGGCTGAGTTGCCCCCTGATACTCCAAATGATTGTGTAAAGACTGCTTGTGCTTCTTTATATTTCTTCTGACCTAGAAAAATTGAATATAAAGTGGCTCCTCCTATCCCCATCCACAATGAAATGGATAATAGAATAGGGAAGATTGGCGCTGTAATATTAATGGCTACAAGTGCTTCAGGTCAAATCCCTTGACTTTCTTCACCATGACTTTTTCACCGTTAATATCAATTTCTCCATTGAACTTGAATCCATATTTTTGATAAATACGAATGGCTTGGACATTGTCCTTAAATACACTTAAGTAAATTTTTTCACAGTTATACTGTTTGACAAGGTGCTGAATAAGGGCTTCCAATGATTGCTTACCTAAGCCATATCCTTGATAACGGTGGTCAATAAAGTAGCGATCTAACCAAACACGTTTATCTTCTATTTCATCTTCACCCGGGAATTCTCCGTACATCGCAAATCCAACTAGTTCTTTGCCAGTATATAGCCCTACTGGTTGATAAAAGCTACATGCTTTTGCATCTTGTAAACATTTTTGAGGTGTTTCGATAAATGAGGTTTGGTACTTTTTGACACGTAATTGCAGGATTTCTTGAACATTTTCTGGCGTTATGTCACGAATAATGATACTCATGACTATCAAACCCTTTCGCTTAAATTTATAGTAAGAAATGTACACTATATAGTAACTATATAGTCAAGAGAGGGGAGGTTTATATGTCAGAGGCGACACACAAATATTTCACGACAGGGGAATTTGCGAGGCTATGTCGAGTCAATAAGCAAACATTGTTTTATTATGATGACATCGGGTTAATGTCACCAGATATTAAAAATGAGAAGGGCTATCGATTCTATTCGTATCGACAGTTTGAGTTATTTAACGTGATTGAACTATTAAAAGAGGTCGGGATGCCCTTAAAAGAAATAAAGCCCTTTTTGGAAAACAAAACACCAGAAAACTTTGTTAGCCTTTTAGAAGATAAAGCGTCTACAATTCAGCGCAAAATTCAAAACCTGCAGCAAATCCAACAAATGATTGAAACGAAGCTTAGCTTGACCAAGGAAGCCATCAAAACCGATTTTTCACGTATTCATATAGAAGAACTTTCGGAGGAAAAATTATTTTCCAGTGATGCCATTCTAGATTGTACGGACCGAGATTTTGTACGGGCTGTATCTGATTTTATCGATGCGCTCCATACGCATCGGCTCGATGCGGGTTATCCAATTGGAGCGATGGTTTCACGTAATCAACTATTGTCAGCAGATTACGAAAACTATTCGAATTTATATATGAAACAAACAGAAAATCATGAAGCGATAACTTGCTATACAAAGCCAAAGGGGTTGTATGTGGTTGGCTATCATTTTGGAAAGAGTGAGAGGATTGCTGCAACTTATGAAGAAATGCTTGCATTTATAAAAGCCCACGAACTTCAAATCGGGGAATATTCGTATGAAGAATACGTCCTAGATGCGGTAACCAAAAATACTAGCGAAGAGTATGTGACAAAAATAATGATAGAGGTTCGAAAATAGAAGGTGTTAGGCAAAGCAGCAATACTTTAAAAAGAAAGGCAGAATGGAACTCGACAATCGAGTCCCATTCTGCCTTTCTTTTTAAAACTCGGAAAATAGAGATTAATAGGAGCATTCCTGTAAGGAAAGATATTGGCGTTAGATAAAAAAAGTACCTCTTGTTAACATACGAGCTGTCAGCTGCGCAGCAGACCCTTCAATATGTCTCTTCAACATGAAGCATATCCCAGATAATAACTTTCTTCGCGTATTGGGAAATGGTTTTGTCCCGATTGTACGAATCAACTCATGCGTCTGTTGAAATAGGAACATAGAAGTATCAGATATCGTTGAAATGCGTCAGATCGATTAGAGTCTGGTATGTACCAAGATTGTTGAATTAAGTGGCAGCGTTTTGAACGAATATCAATTATGATGTTTGTGGCAACGCTTCTGGTTGGGTTTCTTTCATATTTAACTTATAGAAATGAGGGATAGAATGGACAAATGGGAGTGGATTTGGGGGCAAAATAGTATTGAAGATATCGATATACACTTACGTAATACTGCGAGAAACTTGCACAAACTAGAAACCGTTGATGAAGCACTGCGGTTTCTAGTAGAGTCATTTTGGGATGAGTTTGTCTGTGACTACGTTGCAATTATTCAAAAATCAGAGGATGTCTTGAGTATTCGAACAAGAAGAGGAGACTCACAGAGTTTTGAGAAGAAGTTTCCATTATCGTGTTCGTCTTGTTTGGCATGCTGTTTATCTAAACCCCATTGTTCTATGGATGGTATCGAGGTATGGAAGAGTTGTGATCTGCTTAGAGAATTTGAGAATGAAGGTTTTGTTGCCTGGTTTACCTTTCCAATTAAAGAAAGCGATTCTACCAGTTTTGATGTATGTGTTGTTGGGTATCGGGAGGAGACTCCCTTGAATCTCCAAGCGGACAAGTCATTTAGGGAATATGGCAAAGATTTTGCGATCGTAATGGAAATAGTAAAAAACAAAGAGAAAGAAAAGCAGAAATTGAGGGCAGAACTGGAAGACAAAAATCGCTTGGAAAAACGAATGATTCACTATAAAGAATTAGTGACACAGGCTCTGGTAGGTGATGGTTACTTTGAGGTTACCAAAACCTTCTCACATTTGATTGGAAAAACAGTTATTCTATTTGATCGTTTCCTGCATCCGATCTCCAGTTTTTTCATGGGAGAACGTAATGAGGAGCTAGAGGAAATCGTAAGACAACTGAATGTAAAAGCATGGGAAATCATGAATATACCTGATCGAGAGCAGTGGCTCCAATATGGGGGAGACCATCATCTTGGAATATGGAGGGTAGTTTGTGGCAGTGAGCTATTCGGGTATGTAGGTGTGAAAGCAAGTAAACAGGAATTCGATCTGGAAATGCGAATGACACTGAAGTACGCCTTGGATGTATATGCAATTCAGATCAAAAAACAAAAACTTGTGGCAGAGGCAAAAGAACAGGTTAAGGACGGTTTTATCCATCAACTTTTCCTGGAAAAGATTGAAGATAAAGAAAAAGTGATCGGATATGCCAATCTGTTTAATCTTAACCTGTTTGAACCTAATAGAATTGGTGTATTATCTATCGAATGTAATCATAGAGAAGCGGATTTACAATCAATTAAGCTCAAGATGACTTGGATATGGGAAAAAATCAGAACAGCATTACACCTCTTTGATCGAAATATTATCGTAACGCAAAAAGAGGGACGCTATGTTCTGATTGTTCCTGACCAAAAAGAAAAAGACAGCAACCTCTATTGGAAACTGATTCATAAACAAGTTAGGGATGTTGTTTCACCAACCATACAAGGAATTGAAATTTTTTTAGGAATAAGTTCTAGGACACAAACCATCGAAGACTACCACATTTGTTATCGCCAAGCTCATCAAGCTTTGAAAATCGTAAGTAACCGCTTTTCAAACAAACATATACAAAACTTTGACAATCTTGGCTCTCTTTCCATTTTATTTGATCTTGAAGAAAGTTTTGCGGCAAAATTGTTCATCAAGAAATATCTGGACCCGTTATTAAACTACGGAAATGAAAAGGGAAAAGACCTGTTTGATACTTTGCGAGTATATTTAAGCATGAACGGGAATTTAAAAGAAACGGCAGAATATCTTTTTATCCATCGAAGTTCACTGAAGTATAGATTAGAAAAGATAACAGACTTATTACAACTGGAGCTGGATGATCCGGAAGAGCGGTTTAATCTCATGTTAGCCTTTAAGCTGTATGATTTATTCGGACAAAGAAACCTCCACCATGGATGAAAAAGTATTCATTTTTCGTCTGCTATGAACATATTTCTCTACCTATTTTTTATATATAATTTTTCCTGAAGTGAAAAGTAGACACGCCAGGAAAGGTGATTGTATGAAGCTAAAGAAGACGTTGAATGTTGCTCTTGCATCTCTCTTAATGAGTACACTTTTCTCAGGATTTGCACAGGCCCAAACAAATGCAACCAACCCCATCAGTAAAAAGGCAGATGTCATATTGCAAAACGGTACCGTTTACACCGTTAATGCAAAACGTGATTTTGCTGAAGCCATAGCGATCAGCGATGGGAAAATTGTATATGTTGGCACCAATCAAGGAGTAAAGCCTTATCAAAACTCAAAGACCAAAGTGGTTGATCTTGGGGGAAAGATGGTTCTCCCTGGTTTTATTGATAGCCACTCTCATGTGACTGCAGCCGTTGAAACAATCTTTTCAGTGAATCTGGTTGGAAAAGAATCGAGGGAGGATTATCTCCATACAATTAAAGAATTTGTTCAAAAGAACCCTAATCTTAAAGGTTTGAAGGGATTTGGCTGGGAAAACCCTGTCTTCCCCGGAAAGGGCCCGAAAAAAGAGGATCTTGATCAAATCGTAAAGGATATACCTGTTGTCTTAACCTCAGGAGACCATCATTCGGTGTGGGTGAACACTAAAGCTCTTGAACTGGCCGGTATTACCAAGGATACCAAGAATCCAGAAGGTGGCGTAATTGAGCGAGACGATGTTACGGGGGAACCTACTGGTACTCTTCGTGAGACCGCTCAAGATCTGGTTTTGGGCATTATTGCGGATTACTCTGAAGAAGAGTATAAGGAAGGGATTTTAGCCTATGAGAATATGGCAGCAGAAAAAGGAATTACTTCTGTCCATCTCGCGCTAGCTGTTCCAGGTAGTAATGCCTTAAAAGCATTAAAGGCTCTTGAAGCAGAAAAAAAGCTTCATCTGAAATATCGTGTTTCCTTGGCCACTGATCCTGCCAAGGGTCCGTCTCAAGTAAAATCGTTGGTAGAAGAACGGGCAAAACTAAACGGACCTGATGTCCAGGTAAACTCGGTGAAGGTATTCATGGATGGTGTAATCGAGGGAGGGACAGCTGCGCTAATTGAACCATATATGGATAAGCACAATGCCAAACCGCAATGGGATCCTCAAGTCTTTAACGAAACGGCTGCTGCATTGGATAAAGCAGGTTTTGCGATGCACGTTCATTCTGTCGGAGATGCTGCCACAAAAGAAACCTTGGATGGTTTTGAGTACGCTGTAGAGAAGAATGGAAAAAGAGATTCCCGCCATCAGATGACTCATCTCCAAATCGTTCAGCCAAGTGATATTCAGCGCATGGAAAAATTGAATGTTGTGGCTGTTACCAATCCATATTGGTTTATTAAATCACCAGGCTATTATGAAAACATTGAACTGCCTTATCTCGGAGAGGAACGGGCGAGTAGTGAGTATCCAATGAAGAGTCTGATCAATAACGGAGTGAAAGTGGCCTCTGCCAGTGACTATCCGATAACGTGGGAATTTGATCCATTATTTGGAATACAAGTAGGTGTCACCAGAGAGGAGTTCGGAAATACCGATCCTAAGTTAGTGCTGGGGCCTGAAGAAAAAGCATCGGTTGCTGATTTGATTGCTAGTTTCACGATTAACGGTGCCTATGCCAGCTTTTCAGATAAAATCACTGGTTCCATTGAACAAGGGAAGGAAGCAGACCTTGTTGTGATCGATAAGAATCTCTTTAAGATTCCTTCAACAGAAATTGGTAGTGCAAAAGTATTGTTGACGATGGAAGCAGGAGAAGAAACCTTCAGGGATGCCACGTTAAAATAATGAACTACCTGGGGCTGTCCCAAAAGGGTAACTCCGAATGACAAAATCCCCAAAACATCCCGTTTCACTTTCTAGGGTGGAACGGGATATTTAATTCCCTATCAAGCCACTGACTTCGAAAAAACCCTTTTCAACGAATTCCCCTTATAATCCACGGTTGAAACATAGTAGAAGTTTCCATTCTCTCCAATAGTGTTAATATCCACCTCGCCCTACTCGGAGCGGACGTTTTTTTACTGTATCCATTACGGCTATTCGAAGTACGTCGTCCACAGACTTGATATTTTTCTCTTTGATCCACTGCTTGATCTGCTCTTTTGAAATCATAAAAATCTCCCGACCTTTCTAATACTCATTGTAGTTTAGAGGTTGAGAGTTTACACAGAATATTTTACAGACTTTCCTTTGTTTTTTGATTGAGATAAACAATGACACTCTGTAAGGTTTCATTAAATTTCTAGCTCTATAGCGATCTCAGATGATAAAAAATTTTCATTACTTATTATTATCTGCTTTCCATTCTCCATCGCATGATGGTCGAGAGCACATGTAATAAAAATGGCATTAGCCCGGTGGCTTTCCATGATTAATCGAAAAACAAACTTTTCAGGGTATCTCATACGTCTTTCATATGTAAGGCAAGCAAATGATAAATGGAGGTTAAAAAAATGAAAAATCAACACGTAAAGAAACTTTCTTTTTTGGTACTCGCAGGTTTTATTTGCGCAGCAGGAGGGGGAAAACTCCAAGTTGCTTCTGCAGAACAGACAGCTCAAGCCCCAAAAGTGGAAATTGGTCAAAAATTTATGGCGCCCGAACTTAAACTAAAAGAAAATACGTATGTACTTGATTACAAAATGGCCGATGTGAACGGTGATTCTATTGAAGACAAAGTGATATTGGTTGGAACAAAAGAAATGATTGATGGAACATTAGATGCTTATGCCGACAATTTATCTATTGTAGTGCAGGATGGAAAAACCAAAGGATACGTAAAACATGATTGGGTGTACAAAGGGACAGATGGAACATTGTATGGGCAGCTTGGAAGAGAACCAAACCTAATTATTGGTGACTATACGGGTGATAAGGTGAACGATATTATTGTAACGGCTCCACAAGGAGGAAATGGTGGATACGTGGATCATCTTGTCTTAGCTTTGGAAGAAAGTAAACTGAAAATTGTTTTTGCTGATAACCAAAACACTGTAAAACAATAAAACAATTAGTTATACACTTTCCCAGCAAACTTACAAATATTTAACAAGAAACTCGATTTCCTTTCAGGGACATCGAGTTTCTTGTTGATTTAAACTCTTCGTTCGTTAATCCACCTTTCACTCTAAAATACATTGCGGGTGGTTTCAGGGACTCTCGTATTTCCCATTTTTAAAAACAAACTTTTTGGTTAGCTCAGTCGTCTTTTACAAGTAAGGCAAGCAAATGATACTCGCGTATCAAGGGGAGAATTTTTGAATGGATAGAAAATTGGAAAAATTACTTATCCGTTTTATTACGGAAAATAAACAGAATGTGTATCAATTAGCTTTCAGTTATGTAAAGAATGCAGATAACGCACTGGATATTGTTCAGGACTCTATCCACAAGGCGTTGTCATCTTCACACACCTTAAAATCCGAAGGTTCGATGAAAGCCTGGTTTTACAGAATCGTGGTGAATACATCTCTCGATTTCCTTAGAAAACAAAAGAGGATTCAACTAGTAGATGATCAGACGTTGGAATTACACGGGCCCATAAGTGAAGACGCCTACCATGACATCGATCTGGAGAAGGCTTTGGAGCAATTGCCTCAAGCCTTTCGAACTGTGGTTGTACTTAGATATTTTGAGGATTTAAAAATTGAAGAAATTGCGGAAGTGATGAACGAAAACATCAACACGATAAAAACTCGATTGTATCAATCACTCCGCAAACTTCGAATTCAAATGAGTGACGAAATTTTACAGGAGGTAAAGTAATATGAGCGAACAACTGGAACAATTGAAAAGAAAATATAAGAATACGCCTATCCCCGATGAATTGGATTTCGTTGTGAAGAAAGCTCTTAAACAAAGCAAGAAAAGACATGCGAACAGGAGGGTGAAGAGTCTCGTTGGTGTTGGGGCAGCGGCTATTATATTTATAACAGGGATTAATGCTAGCCCCACATTTGCAAATGCCTTATCGGAAGTACCGTTGATTAGCTCGCTCGTCAAGGTACTAACTTTTACAGAATTTAAAGTAGATGAAGAAACTGCCAAAGCAGATATAAAAGTACCTGCCATTGCCAACATGGAAAACAAAACCTTAGAAGCCACCTTGAACAACAAATATCTGGAGGAAAGTAAAAAACTGTACAACGATTTCACGGCTGAGATGGAGGAATTAAAGAAAAATGGCGGAGGTCATGTAGGTGTAAAAAGCGGTTATGATGTCAAAACCGACAATGATCAGATTCTTGCTTTAGGCAGATATGTTGTAAGCACGGTTAATGGTTTATCAAAATATACTTACGACACGATAGACAAGAAAAACCAGCTTTTGATTACCCTGCCGAGTTTATTTAAAGATGAAAGTTATATAAGCCTAATCAGCGAAAATATTAAAGAACAGATGAGACAGCAGATGAAAGCAGATCCCGAAAAGGTTTATTGGCTAGATGAGAAGGAAGGCAACTTTGAAACCATTACTAAAGATCAAAGCTTCTATATTAATAATGATGGCAAACTTGTCATCTGCTTTGAAAAATACGAGGTCGCACCCGGATCTATGGGCGTGCGTGAGTTTATCATACCAACCAATGTCATTACCGAGGCATTAGTAAGTAATGAATATATAAAATAAAAATCGAAATCGAATCACAGGTTCTATCGTGTAACCTTTGAAAACGAATCTAATGACTACCGTGCCGCGGCTAACTGCATTACTTACGAGGGGCGGGCCGACAGCACCGTATGAAGTCTGGTATTCACTTCGGACCCGAAGTACATATATCGGGTTCGTCGTACATGTATTCTATTAGTTACTCGTCAGCTTAGTTGAAACCTAATTATTGTGATTGAAAGGGTAGAATACAGATGCATAGCATGAAACGAATGAAACAGAACTGTAGTAGACGACTCGCGGTGGCGAACCGCATGATAACCGAACAATTCCCGCCATTCGCAGCAAACGTTGATATAGATGGGAAGGGCAGACGTTATGCCTAAGCCGCTGAACGGCAATGGCCGCTACATGCCTGGACTTGACGGATTGAGGGCGCTTGCCGTATTAGCGGTCATCGTCTATCACCTCAATGGCAACTGGGCTCCTGGGGGGTTACTAGGTGTCGGCGTGTTTTTCGTATTGTCCGGGTACCTTATCACGGACATCCTCATTGCACAATGGAAAAGAGACGGGAAGATTGATTGGAAAGACTTCTGGTTAAGACGGGTACGGCGGTTGATGCCCGCGTTGCTCGTCACAATTGTGGTCGTCATGGCATGGATCACGTTACTCGGTCGCTCCCAACTGGCATCGCTTCGTGGGGAGGTCCTGTCGTCGCTGCTCTATGTCAACAACTGGTGGCGTATCTTTCACGAGGTTTCGTATTTTTCGAGCTTCGGTCCGCCTTCCCCGTTTGGACATTTCTGGTCACTCGCAGTGGAGGAGCAGTTCTACCTACTCTGGCCGTTGCTTCTT
This sequence comes from Brevibacillus brevis, assembly GCF_001039275.2. NCBI lineage: Bacteria > Bacillati > Bacillota > Bacilli > Caryophanales > Paenibacillaceae > Brevibacillus > Brevibacillus brevis. The sequence continues at coordinate 3,154,656 of NZ_CP030117.1, read as the reverse complement.
GTTATCGGGCTTCACTTCTCACCGCGGAGATTGCGGCTTCTCGGGTTGACTATCGGGCTCGCGCTTGTTTCGGCGCTAGCGATGGCGTTGCTTTACGAGCCAGGTACTGACCCGAGCCGGGTTTACTACGGAACAGATACGAGAGCGTTCGCCCTGCTCATCGGCGCCGCGCTCGCAATGATATGGCCGAGCCGCAATCTCTCCGTAAAAGCTGCGCCTCAAGCACGATTACTCATTGATTGCGTCGGGGCGGCTGGTCTAGTCACAATTGTGGTCATGATCTGGCTAACCGATCCGTACGACAGCTTTCTTTACCGAGGAGGATTTGTGCTGCTGTCCGTCGCAACGGCTGTAGTGGTAGCGGCGCTCGCCCATCCGGTCAGCCGACTGGGAAAAGTGTTGGGGTGGAAACCGCTACGGTGGTTTGGCGTTCGATCTTACGGTATTTATCTTTGGCATTATCCGGTTATCGTCCTGACAAGTCCTGTGGTCAACACCGGCGGGACCAGTATTGTGCGCAGCATATTGCAGGTAATAGCGAGTGTTGTACTTGCCGCGCTATCGTGGCGGTTTATCGAGGAGCCGATTCGCAACGGCGGTTTGGGTAAAATATGGATGCAGACGAGTGATCGGAAAATGCGGAGGAATCGGGTATCGATCGGTCGCAACATGGCTTCGGTGTGTAAGTTACTCGTACCTATGCTTTTTTTAATCAGTATAACTAGCTGTGCTTATAGCGCGACGACGAGTTCAGTTTCACAAGGCGCCAGCAACCTTCAAACGGATGGAACAGCGTCGCCGAACTCTCAGCAAGAATTCGCTACAGCACTCGACAGCAAAGAACGTTTGGGACTTGATGGACCGTTGCCACCGGACCATCCTGCCCAACCTGACGACAAACTTATTTCGGAGCCAAACGACTCAAAACAGCCCGTTGAGACTCCAAAGCCGGATACGGGCCAGGGAGTGACCGTGATCGGCGACTCGGTCATGCTTGACGTTGCTCCTTATCTGAAAAACCTTCTTCCTGGAATCACAATCAACGGCAAAGTGGGCCGACAGTTGTCTGAGGCGCAGGACGTAGTCGATCAACTCAAGACCAAGGGCAAGCTAGGCGACGTAGTCATTATCGAGCTCGGTACGAACGGACCATTCTCGGAGAAGACACTTGTTGATCTACTGAATTCGCTCAAAGACGTTCAGCAAATTGTACTTGTAAATACACGAGTGCCGCGTCCTTGGGAACAAGTCGTCAACTCAGCACTGGAGGAGGCAGCTAATCAGTTCTCCAATGTGACACTCGCCGACTGGTACGCGGCCAGCGCCAACAAAGATTCGTATTTCGCACGGGACGGCGTGCATCTTGTCGAGGAAGGCGCTATGGCTTATGCTTCTCTGGTGGTGGATGCGATCAAACCGCAACAAAACGGCGATACCGGAAGCCGCACAACTGTAACCGACCGTTAATTGCGAAAGTAGCCGAGACAAAGAGAAGGTCAGTGACATTTTCTATAAGGGGTACCGCTAACAATGTGAGAATTTTGCACGCTAAAGAACTTTTTGAAACGAAAATGCCGGTTTTTCCTACTCTAAGGAATCACCGGCTATTATATTGTTAAGGGATCATCTTCCCTTTCTTCTGAGTTATCTTCAATTTGATAGTCACAGCCGTTTTAACAATAGCTATAACAGTTTTCTTCTTCGTAACCAAGCTATCCTGCCCGTTAGCGTAATGAATGATCTAAAATTTACCATAAACCTGAGCATATGCTTTTTTCATTTGCTCACGTAATTAATTATTTTCATTCACCAATGCTTTGATTTTACGTTTTAACGTTTCGATGAGTACATCCTTGTTCGCATCATTCTTCTCACGTAACCAGTATTGGAGACAGGCTTCAAACCGATACTTCCAGCAACCTTGTATTTTTTAAGTGTTGTCACGCTGCCGTTGGTCGTATTACTTACAATTTTCCCCGCTCAAGTAAACCAGCTTAAAGATGGACAAAGATCGTTTTTCACCGGTTATATTATTGGTGGAATTGTAATGATCGTAATTATAACCTTTTGTATTTTAGTTCTTGGCTCTGATCTTACCACAAGAAATCAATATCCAAGCTATGCCCTGGCCCAAAAAATAAATGTAGGGAATTTTTTAAAACAAATGGGACTATAGCGGGAGAATCAAAGATTTTATTGAAGAATTGTATGATTCATCCCTAAAGACAGTAAAAGCAATTATACGACAAGTTTATGAAACATAGGACATGTTACCAGAAAGAAAAGCGTGCGAAAGTGAAAGATTAGTCAGTTGCGTTGATTGGGTATCATTTTAAAGCAGTTAACATAAGGAAAAGATAACTTCATTTGTTTGGAGGAAGCACCTCGATGATGATGAACAGTACTTCCAAGATGTTCATGTGTTTTATGATGTTTGTTGGGATTCTCATTTTTATTGCGGCCCTGGGAGTAACGGTTTATTGGGTTATTCGATTAATAATAAGGAAAAGTAGAGTGGAGGATTATCCACTAATGGTACTGAGAGAGCATTTTGTGAAGGGTGAAGCGAGGAGGAATATCAACGCAAACGGGACATATTAAATCAATATAAATAACTCGTTGAAGATTCAGTTGACAATTCAGTTTTTTATTTTGAATCACTGATTGATGAGCAGCTTTCGATGAGGGGTATTATTTCAGTTCATGAAAACTACATTTCATGAACTGAAAACAAAATGAATCATTCACTAGGAGAAGAACCTGTACATTGTGCCTCTACATTTGTACTTGTGGGCTTTAAGACCCTCCAATATATTTATATGCAATAATCACGCATGTTATAGCGGTCTGTTGGTGTCGCCAGGCACTCGTGTCCGTAAACAATCATTAAAACTGTGACACAAACAAGTATACCAATGATCCAAATTTAGTATACATGTTTGTGTCACAGTAACCACAAAGAACTGTTAATATACAATGTTTGTGTCACTAGACATCGGAACCAAGAACCTTTAGTTATTGTCCCACTTGCTCTTTTTATCAGTTTACATAATATATATTATCGGACTCAAAGAGAAATACATAATTTCTAAGAGGGGTACTCACCTGTTTATACACTACGTGTCACAAACTCACTCGTACTTGGATCAAATTAAAAGATGATGCAAAACAGCTTTTTCTCATCTGTCGCTGCCATATGACATCCATGCATGCACCGAAACTTGCTCTCATACAAATCGAATTAGTAATAAGGAGCTTTTCCAGTAGTTTATCAGCTTCACAATAAGACATTACCAGCAGCAACCAAACTGCTGATCATCTAATAAGGCTACTCAGTCATTTAGCATCTATCTACATGAAATGAACTACCAAAGGTTCATTATAATAAAAAAATTCACTTAAAATAAAAAACACTATTTACATTTATTGTAAATTCATTTATAGTATAATTAAGATCACTATAACTAAAAACGACCGGAGGTCCCCGAATGACCAAAGTAATCCCAAAATCCAAAACGATCAGCACTACACCCAAAAAAAGATCCTACGAAAATACCTTGAATAACCTGGCGCAATACCTCGAACGAAATAAGAAAAAATAACCAATAAAAAGAGTGCCTCCGGTGGCACTCTACTTTGGCGTCTATAAGCTTTTCTTCTCTCTTCCTTCCCCGTTTCCCCCAACTTTTATTCTTCAGCCGTTCCCATCCAATCCAACAAGTAAAAATCTGTTACCAAACGTGCGATTTGTCCCTCGGCATCATAACCGATATAGCTCGCGTAGCTTCCGTCTCCCCATCCTGTTGAAAACATGGCCACATTACAGCCTTCCGCTAAATCTATTAAACCCCAACTACGCGTATGTTTATACGTTTGATCCATTTTCTTCGTCAACGCCTCATAAAACATCTCGTCCTTCTCTATTTCGCGTTCCAAAAGTGTGCAAGCTTCTGCATCCATGAACGAGCCTGTACCCGCATCCACACCGTAGCCAAAAAACTCACCTTCGCCAAGCTGTGACACATCTGACTCCGCCCAAACAGCCATTTTCCAGGACACGACAGGTTTCTCTGAGAAGACAATCCGTGCCAATGCTACACGTTCATCTGGCTCCAGAGAGTTATCCGTTTGCTCTTCCTTTGATTGGGATTGAACTTGCGCGATAGCGAGCTGTACGGAGAAACTCCCTTTTGGGAAGACCTCCACAAACGGTTCCGTTTCAAACATGACAAACGGATCGTTCGCCACAATTTTTCCTGTATTCACCTGAAGCTTGCCCATATCTTGGCGGAAAAACTGATATAAATAGCCATCCTGCTCTTGCGTATACCCTTCGTCAAATGCCGTTTCAAAAAAGGCAGGGCAATTATGTTTCATGATTCCATCCCCTTTTTTCTATCCTCTACACAAAATCCCACTGACGATAGTTTGCCAGTGGGATGTCGTCTGCATGCTAATTTACTTGATCAGAGCTGCGTCGAGTGCCACTTCAATCATTTCATTGAAGGTCGTTTGACGCTCGTCCGCGGAAGTTTCTTCACCGGTTAGAATGTGATCACTTACGGTGAGGATTGACAATGCATTGCGCTTGTATTTTGCAGCCAATGTGTACAACGCGGAAGATTCCATTTCAACAGCAAGCACTTGATAGGAAGCCAATTTTTTGTACAAATCGAGGTTCTCGCGATAGAAGCTATCGCTCGTAAAAATATTGCCCACTTTAACAGACAGATTGCGCTCTGTCGCTGCTTGATACGCTTTGTGCAACAAATCAAAGTTAGCAGTAGGAGCAAAATCAACTTGGTTGAGCAGGAGACGATTCGTTTGAGAATCGGATGATGCAGCCATACCAATAATCACGTCACGTACTTTGATGTCTTCCTGGATCGCGCCGCAAGTGCCTACACGGATCAGGTTTTGGACGCCATAAGATTCCATGAGCTCATTGACGTAGATCGAGATAGAAGGAACTCCCATGCCCGTTCCTTGTACAGAAACGCGCTTACCTTTGTATGTACCTGTGAAGCCGAGCATGCCACGCACGTTGTTGTAGCACTCTGCTCCTTCGAGGAAAGTTTCAGCAATGTATTTGGCCCGTAGCGGATCGCCCGGCAGTAGGATTGTTTCAGCAATTTGACCTTGCTGTGCTCCAATATGGATACTCATAATCTGTTTGCTCCTTTATCAAGAAAAAATGACCTACTTGCCTATCGTACTACAAAAACCGAACAATGCAAAGTCAAGAGATCAAATGATTCCAGCAGCTTTTGATTACACGTTTGCGCGAAACTTTTTGAAAATAACGAATAAGCGATACCGACAGATGGCATCGCCTCGACAACGGTTTCATTCATTTAAGGGACATCACGTAATCCATTGCTTCCAGGTGATCTCCCAAGATCGTCTGGTTAACACTCGGGTTATTCTTTCTTTGTGTCGCTCTTTTTCTCGTAAGCTTTGCGGATGCAATGTAATGAGACGGCACGACTCGCAATTGATTGTGCAGAGCAATGGCGTGTGCAACGGCAGGTACAACCAAATGTTGAACACCGATGATAGAGGCAGCTTGTCGGGTCATAGCAAAAGGTAAATCGTACATCGAGGAAGTTCCGAGTTCATGTCGTGAAACCAAGGTATTGAGAAATGTCTTCGCTAGCAAAACGGTATCCGGTTCCATTGATAATTGTCGAAGTGGTGTCCTGGCCTTTCTCAAGGCGATGTCTGCTCCTCGGTAACATGTTCTAACAAAGGACTGCATGTCATTTGCAGCTACAACATGATCTGCATCGAGAAACAACCATACATCTCCTGTCGCCTCCTTGGCACCAATTGCTCTCCATACATCATCCCCTAAAAGAAACGGGTACACAAACGCCGTGAGTGGACAAGAGGAATACGTGAGTATCTTCTTCACCGATTGATCCGGGCAACCATCCACAACGAGCACGATTTCCATGGGCCGAAGCTTCTCAATTTGTTTGAGTACTTTTTTGATTGTCTGCTCGTGGTGAACAGAAAGGATGACACTTAATCGATTTACATTCTGGCATTTTTCTTTGCCATTAATGTGCTCATCTCTGCTTTTTTTTGTGGGATCTCGCATATTTCGCTTTACGTTTGCCATCCCATCCACCACCCTCCTTTCCGCGCGATTCCTGATGAAAGACCGAGCGCAAATGCAGAACGCCTGATGAATGCACCAAGTCGCGGTGTCGTTGTCCATCCTGATCTGCGTGTCGAAGCTTCGTTCCACCGGTTAGTAACTGGATTGCCTTCGCATGCTCCCGATAAATCGTACGGATATCTTTTCGCACGATATCTCGAGTGCCTGCTGGTTGTTTTTCCGAGGCAAACGGGGCGATTGTCGTCATTTTGAGCCCCAAGACTGATGCTTGAACCAAAGCAATTGCAGGATTGCATAAATTTCCGGGACCAATTGCCGCTAGAGCATTTCGGCTCAAGGCAAATGGAATATTTTCAAAGGAAGCGGAGCCCATTCTTTTTTGACCAAGAAGATGATTCAACAAGCAATACGCACTTCTTGGTGAACGCTTTGCTCTTCTTGATACCGAGTGGTCCGAGCAAGTCGTCATGATGACATCTGATCCCTTTTTGACCAGCGTGACATACTTCTTCAAGTATAAAAGAGGCATCGCGAGAAGTTCGTCGATAAAGAGGACAACGTCTCCCCTTGCGTGAGCAGACCCGATCGCTCTTGCCTCATGGCTGTCTACTTCCAAACCGGTTGAAATGATTTGTGCTCCCCATTCATTGGACAAGAGAACATCTTGGCAGCTCACTTGGTTGCATACGACTATTACTTCCGTGTGTGGATCTATTCTTTTGACAACAGAGAGCAGTTTTTTTATATTCCTGGCGTTGTCACTAATTGGGATGATGACGGACACGGCAGGGTGATCATCGATTCGGTTGTCCATCTCACTCCCCCTCACCAGTTGATAAATGATTACTCTAATGTACGCTCGTTTTCCACGATTGGACACGGCATCTACCCCTCACAACTCAACAAGAGATGACCTATACGAAACACTCGGTTTCACCGTCATATCGCAAAAAACAGGACGTGTTTATGGCCACGTCCTGTTGTAATTCTCATTTTTGTATTAATGGAACCGCCGTTGAAGACTACGCTCGCGAATTCGTTTATTCCTCTGAGCACGGGAAAACGTATACACGATTAAGAATAGGTTCATTCCTAACCAGACAATTAATACGCTATAGCGGGCTAGTGGATGTGTGTTGCCACTTTCTGAGTCCCCAAACACAGTAGCAGGAGCTGGAGCAGGCGGATCATGACGAAGCAATGGATACGAGACGGCTAGCTTGCCAGCCTGTACAAACAGGCTCCCATCTGCTTTTAGCTCTACCAAAGGCTCCGCCCCTTTGGGAACCGTCGCATACAAATCCTCCTTGGCTGTAAAAGTTACAACCGAGTTGTTGCCAGGAACAGCTACTTCTGAAAAAGAATCGCCTTTTTTGGCAATGGATTTGGTCTCAAATCCTTGAAAGCCAAAGTCCAGTAGCTTTTTCACATCTTTGTATGCATTTGCACTTGTAGAGGCCTTCATCGTGACAGCGATGAGTTCCATTTCTCCACGCTTAGCGGAGCCTACCAGCGTATGCATCGCCTGATCTGTGAAACCGTTCTTCATTCCCGTCGCGCCTTCGTAATCGCGCAGGAGCTTGTTGTGATTCACCAATACTGTTTCCCACGTTTGTCCATGCCAAGGCAGACGCTTCGTACCGACAATTTCCCTGAAAACGGGGTTTTTCATCGCGTACTGCGAAATTTTGGCCATGTCAGAGACAGTCGTGTAGTGATTTGGATCATGCAGTCCGTGTGGATTGGTAAAATTCGTTTCGGTGACTCCTACTTTTTCTTTCAAATAAGCGTTCAAATCCACTGCAAAACGCTCTGTCGTCTGGCTCATATGCTCCGCAATCGCTGTACCAGCGTCGTTACCTGAATTCATGAGCAGTCCGTACAACAAATTGCGAAGAGAAATCCGTTCTCCCTCTTCCAAATAGACACGTGTTCCTTCTTCACGGCGTGCTTTTTTGGAGACAGTGACAGTATCATCCAGATTCCCTTTTTCTATCGCGTAAATACCTGTTGCGATTTTTGTAATACTAGCAGGGTACAACTTCTCATGAGAGTTCTTTTCAAACAAGACTTGTCCCGTTGTAGCATCAATCAGAATGGCTGATTGTCCAGTGAGAGTGTTAGGCTCCAGGCTTGATGACTCCTCGGCAAAAGCGGAAGGCGTGCCAAGGTTGAACAAAACCATCACCACAACGAGTAGGTTCGTTAGCAAAAAGCGCATGTTAGTCAATATCCTTTCCTACTTTGTCGCGTTTTTTCAGGTTACATGTGGTCTGAGGACAACAAAAGACGTTATTTCAACCGGATTCCCAACAAATCGTGAATCATTTTAAACTTAGGGTTGTCAGCAAAAGCCTCTTCGAAGCCACTGACATGTTCTCTGTACAAGGCTGCAGCAGAATCCAAATCCTGCTTGACGTACAGGGAAAATATTTCTTCCAATTTTTCTTCCAGTGTTGTATCAACTTCTGCTGGTGTGAGAATTTCTTGACGTAAATTGTTCATCAACACGTCGAGCTGATGTGTGATCACGGACGCTTCATGAAGCTGCTCCAACACATCTGTCGGAATGTTGCCCGCATACTTGTAGCGCAGTTCGTGTTCATTTGTCGCCCAGAAGTTCATGCCCAATGTACGAATTTGGATCTCACAAAATAGTGTTTTCTTTTCGCTGCCATGGTAAACCGTATAAGAAACGATCATGTGAATACTTCTGTAACCGGAATCCTTTGGAGCTGCGATGTAGTCTTTGACATCGTGAATGATGATATCCTCCCGCTCCTGCAACAACTGCTGTACCTCGCGTACATCGTCTACATAGCGGCATACGACTCGAAGGCCCGCGATATCCTGGACTTCCTTGGCGACGTCATTCTGCCAATGATCTCCCAAAAAGTCGATTCCTTTTTCGTTCGCCTTCTTTACTAAACTGTCGACTTTTTTTACTCGTCCGACAACAAATTCAATAGGAGAATAACGGCCGCTTTTGAGAAAGCCGTATTTAATTCCTTTTAATTTTAACTTTAGCTCTTCGACTGCCTGTTCATACGGCGCCAAGAAATGAACCATGTTGTTGAGCACCTTGCTTGGCACATTTGTGACTCTCATGAAGACACCTCCAATTACTTCCAGAGGAAAGGTGATGCATCAAAAAACGGCTGCGGATTTACATACGTATTACCCACTAACATGCCGTAATGAAGGTGAGGACCTGTAGAAAAACCGGTGCTACCCATTTGTCCAATCACCTGTCCCTGTTTCACTTCTTGCCCTGTCTTGACACCTAGCTTGGACAAGTGAGCATATATGGAAAAAATATTTAACCCGTGATCGATGATGATGGTATTTCCTGTTAAGTATAAAGAGTCGGCCAGAACCACTTTCCCATGGTTGCTCGCCAAAATTGGCGTTCCAGTTTTGTTCGCGATGTCAATCGCCGCGTGTCTGTTGGCCGGTACACCATTTACTACGCGCTGGTAGCCGAATGGAGTCGTTAATTTTCCGACTGCTGGCTGTGTAAACGGCTCCGAGAAATACGGAATCGCTCTCGAGTTAGATCTGGCTGCATTGATCTTTTTTTGATCTGCATTGATTCGTTTTGTATCCTGACGCATGTTGTTGAGCTGTTTACTTACCGTGAGCTTATCTACTTCAAATTTTTTCGGTGCGATTGTCACTGTTACGGAAAGTTTTTTGTCAGCAGATGTAACTTTATAGGTCCCTGCTTTCGTGTTAAAAGGAATCGGGATAAACCGGGCATACTCATCCTGTGTCTTTTGCAATCGATAGTTCTGTGAGAATACCGTTACCGTTTGTGGCTCTTTACTGCGTACAAAAATAACGTCCCCAGGATATGTTTTGGCTGGCGTTACGCTGATCGCTGGCTGTTGTTTCGTTGTTTGGGCGTAGACCCCTTCTACTGTCTGGCTGAATATGCTTGTCCCAGAGACGAGCGTCAATGCTGTGACCAACATAAGACTAACCATTGATTTGAACATAGACATGCTCCCTCCCATTTTCTAGTATAACAAAACACACTCTGAAAGGAAAAAGAAAAAGAAGGCTAATGAGCTAGCCTTCTCCAATCATTCCAAATGTAATCTTACTGTTTCTTCGAATAATCCGACATCATTTCCATGATGGATTGCACGCCTGTCAGCATTTCACTCGCACGTTTGGTTTTTTGCGAGATGCCTTCAAAGTCAAGTAGCCCTTTTTTTCGGTCGTTCCATCTTTTAAACAATTCTTCCGCCATACCGGGGTTGCTTTTGACCGCTCTAATCCGCATGGAATCCTCGAGAACCCACGCTTCAAATTCGGGATGCTGTTTTAAAAGCTGCTTCACTTCTTTTTTCTTCATAGCCGGACGTCGCTCCTTTCCACTGGACAAACGAGGATAGTTAACTGTTCGTTACACCATATGACTAGTCCGCGATTGTGCTTGTGTGTTTGCACCACACAGGAAAGAAAAGGGCTTTTCATAGGTAAACATAGAAAGGCCCCTCAAAAGGGACCTCTCTTCATCCAGCTATTTACTTGTCAGTACGTTAAACTTGACGACCTGCCAATTGTTGCTCAGCGAAGCTCACCAGACGCTTGGTAATTTCGCCACCAACAGAACCGTTTTGGCGAGAAGTAGTGTCTGGTCCGAGATTTACACCAAATTCAGATGCAATCTCATACTTCAGTTGGTCCAAAGCTTGGTTCGCTTGAGGAACTACCAGATTGTTGGTTCCACCTTGGTTGTTAGCCATGATTGATTCCTCCCGACGCGTTTTTTCTCCCGGGACGGGTTTGAACCGCCAGCGTTTTGCTTCTCGCCTTGAGACCGGAAGTTGATATTCAAGAGGTGGTTGTTGACCTCTTGTGGTACTATCATCCCACCGTAACAAAAGTACATGCACACTTTCTCACGTTATTTCAGTTGTAAAATCTGACAAGGTTGTCCCGCTCCTTTATGCTATAATGGTGCGTATAGTTTGGTAGTGAGAGGGGCAAAGTTTTGTGAGTGATTCAGGAAAAGTACTGCTCATCGATGGTATGAGCTTTTTGTTTCGCGCCTTTTATGGTTCTGCTTGGGGTGGAGCCTATCGCCAGACTTCAACAGGTGTGTACACAAATGCGGTTTATGGATTTACCAAAATGATGCTCGATTACGCAGAATTGACACGCCCTACTCATCTCGTGGTGGGCTGGGATGTCGCTTCGCGCGAGTCTTTGGTGCGCAGCCAATGGTATGACGGCTATAAATCAAATCGTCAAGCTGTACCGGAAGAGCTCATTCCACAATTCGATTTGGTGAAAGAAATAACGGATGCGTTCTCGGTTCCGAACTTGGGTTGCCCTGGCTATGAAGGCGATGATGTATTGGGTACGCTCTCCACACGTCTTTCCGAAGAAGGACACGAGGTCATCATTGCGACAGGTGATTACGATAGCTTGCAGCTCATATCTGAGCGAGTTAGTGTTAAAATCCTGAAAAATGGTGGCAAACACGAGCATTATAATCCAGCGAGCCTTTTGGCATTGCGTGGAATTTCACCTGAACAGGTCGTTGACGTCAAAGCTTTAATGGGAGATGCATCTGACTGTATTCCAGGTTGTCCAGGAATTGGTGAGAAAACAGCGACAAAGCTGATTACTGAGCATGGTGATCTGGACAACCTATATGTAAATCTGGCAAGCTGTACGCCTAAAATGCGCAGCAAGCTGGAAGAGAATCGCGATCAGGTGTACTTGAGCAGAAAGCTGGCTACGATTATTCGGGATGTTCCGGTGGAGTATACGTTGGAGGATGCCGTGTGGGAATACGATCGTCAAGCCGTTCAGAGCAAATTCGATGAGCTTGAATTCGGACGTACAATGGCAGCGAGAGTCGGCTAATTGAAGTTATAATCATCGGCTGAGAAAGAAGCGGTCTATCCACTTTTTTTCAGCCGATTTCTTTATGCACTGCATAATCGCTCCGTCAGGGAAACCCAGACGATTCGGCGATCCGTTCGGTCTCGGAATCTTCGCACCAAATTTTCCTCCTCCAGCCTGCTAATTAAGCCTGACGTTGTGCTGTTTGACAAATTAACAGCCTTGCTGATTTCCCCCATTGTTTTTGGCCCGTTTCCTAGAAATTCAAGAATCAATACTTGTTGCCAATTGAGTTCATTTGTCTCTAGCTCTTTTTGTGCCATATTTGAAAACAAGACACTGGCTCCCCGTATAAGCTTGGCCAGCTTGATCAATTCCTTCATCGTGTCCTCCTTTTACCATTTACCTTTTGCTAGCTTATGCTCAGAATAGACGAAACTATTAAAGAAAAAAGTGGGTAAGAGTTAAACTTTTTCTTAAACTACATTAAAAAAATCCCGTCCCACAAGAGGAGACGAGATTTGGAAGTGATGTCGAATCACTTATTTAGCTGCTTGAAAAACATCCAGGAGCAGTCCTGTGTTCTCCTCCCCATCCGCTTCCCAGCTCGTCGCAAATTTGACACGGTGAGAAACGCCCAGCAAATCATACGCTTGTACGAGATGCTGCCTCGCAGAACCCACAATCAAGCTGTGCAAGCGAACTTGTTTATGCTGACCCAAAGAGATGAGTTTTTCTTGGACATAAGGAGAAATGCCCCCGATTCCATCTGTTACCATGACAAAATCTGCTCCACGCCACGCTTGTTCCTTTTCAACCAGCTCGATGGCTCGCTTCATCGGGGCGTCGAAGTGAGTCCCACCGCCGAACGCCATTTGCGCCAAGCCATAAAAGGCAGGCCAATCTGGCTTTTTGTGATAAAGCGGTTGCTCTCTGATCTCGCCTTTTGCCCCGAACAAGAGGAGGATAAAATCACGCTTTTCCAGCATCGAGAGGGCGGCAAACGTCATGAGGAAAATTTGCGCAAGTCGCAGCTTACTTCCGCGCATCGAGTGGGATGTGTCCAGCATGCAGATTACCGGACCTTTTGGCGGTTCTTCCACCCATCCCGAAGTATCGTAAGTCATGAGCTTTTGCTCCAGCCATTTGAGCATGAAGTAGTTCTCAAAGTCCGGATCAGCAAGAAGCACAGCTTCACCAGGCAGCATGTGGGCAATATCGCCCGATTGGCGCAAATCATAGTATTCCTCAGGAAAATGTCTGGAGCGAATTTCTTTGCGCTTCACACGAAAGCGATGGACTTGCCTGCCTACCTCGTTCAGAAAAGCAATCAAGTCAGGATGGCGCTTCAATTTCTCAATCCATTTCAAATACTGCTCAAAGCTTTGCCTGCGCAGCTTGCCTAACTCATGCCCCCAGCTTCGGTTGGCAAAACGCTGACTGGCCGTAAATACCTCTTCAACAAAAAGCGTATCGAGTTCTTCAGTAGATAGCGTCGCCTTTAACGATTGCTCCAGCCATTGTCCGAGCTCTTTTTCAAAAGCGGCGATCGCTTCCTTCTCTTGCTTTTCCAGTCGATCTAGCTGCTTTTCGCGTTGGGCGAGGTCAGTTTCCAGTTTTTTCACCTTTTGCAGGAGCTTGGTCCGTTTCGTGAACTGGATTTTCATTTCTTCTTGCAGCTCCGTAATGCGATTTTGCAAAGACAATACCTCTGCCCGCACTAACGGCTTGGTGTCCATGGCCTCTTGCTTGTCTTCCACGACCCGCTTCCCCTGCTGAAGCGTGTAACCAACTAACTCGAGCTTGGCCTTTTGTTTTTCTGTCAAAAGCTCGGAAAGCTGTGCTTGTTGACTTCCTTCCTGGCCTTGCTGGTCTTTTAAGCCGGTTATGAGCGGAGAAAGCCGTTGATCCTTCTCCCGCTGCTTCACTTCCTCAGAAAACGTTTCTGTCAGCCACAGCAAGGCCTTGATTGCGGTTTTGAACGACGCGCTTTCCTGCCCGACTGTACGAGGATGAATCATGCGTGTAAAATACTGCTTCATCAGTGTACGAATCATCCAATGATGAAAAGGAGTAGATTCTTGCGTCAGATCGATCTCCGGCTTATCCAAATAAAAGACGAGGAAAAAATCAGCCAAGAGCTCCAAATCAAACCATGCTGCTCGTGCCCTCGCCTCATGAACCCATTCCTGTGCGGTTCGCGAAGAGGCAAGGTACGTTTCAAATACATAGCGATCAACACCGCTAGCACGAATGATCATACAAACTACCCCCTACAACGTAAAATCGTAGTCCGCCCCGGGGATTTCCTTGTCAAAAATCGTCCGATACGTGCGCTGTAGTTGCTGCAAAATCCGTTCGCCTTCAATTCGCAGGTACGAATATTTGACCGCGTATTTTTCTACATGGGGAATCAAGCGGTTTTTTTCCAGGACGTAGGCATGCAGATCGTGCTCGCGCTTCTCCCACTGAATGAGACGATTACGCAAGTCTCGCGCCGTCTCTTCTACCTCTTCGCGACTCTCTTCCAACAACCGGACATTGCGCTCCATCGCTTCCTTGCCCAGCTTTGCGCCCACTTCCTTTTTAAACTGGAAGGCATGCAGCTCCGATTCTTTTTCCTTCCATTTATCCGCAATTTGTCCGAAGCGCTGGAGTGGCAATTCATTCTCCATATCATTCTTCAGCATTTCCGTAAATTGTTGTTCAAACGCTTCCTGCATGACCGACAAGTCCTCAGGAACATTCCACAGCATATGCGGAGTGAAAACCGTGTCCCAGATTGTCACCTGCTCACGTCCATGCAAGGCAGCAGAAGTTCGCCATACATGCGCGATTTTGCTCCAGCGACGGTCGGAGAGCACATACTCTTTTACTTCCAGGTCTTGTTTTAGACGGTACAAGAAATAAATCATGGTTTCTGGAATAACCACTTGCTTCGCTGCCGCTTGAATATCCTTCACGTCATACAGAGAGAACACAACAGGAAGAGGCGTCGTAGGCAATGAAAACATGCGCTCGTAACTGGAAGCATGTTTCAAATAGTGAACTTCATAGCGAAACAGGAAGCGGTCATAAAGAGCTGACAATTGATCATCGTCATCAGGAAGTTCATTCGATGCAGCGATTAAAAATTGCAACGGAACCTCCTCTTTTTCTCTGCCATTGAAATAGATTCGTTCGTTCAATATAGAAAGCAACGCATTCAGAATCGCGCTATTCGCTTTGAAAATTTCATCCAAAAACGCAAACTGAGCGTTGGGTAAATAGCCTGTTGTTTTTCGTACGTATTGATCCAGTTTCAATTGTTGAAGGGAGACCGGACCGAATATCTCATCGGGGGTCGTAAAACGGGTAAGCAAATACTCGAACCAATGTTCCGATCCGAATAGCTGAGAAACAGATCGTGCTAGCTGAGACTTGGCTGTTCCCGGCGGACCGATTAACAAAGCATTTTCCCCGCTCATAATGCCGAGCATTAAAAGGCGAATCAGTTCACTTCTTTCCAGGAAACGGCGCTCCAAAAGCTCAATTGCCTGGTCCATTTTACGTTGGATGGGTGTAGTCGAATTCATCGTAGTTGGCTGCACGACGGGCTGGTTACAGACGTCGAAGTGCCGATCCCCCTCTCTTGCTTGGAACCCAAATTTACGTCATTCATTAATAGTGGCATATCATGGACAAAAATGCCAGTTCTCCAGTGGATTCACTTGTTCTCTCTAGAGTGTGCTTTCACCCATGGCCTATTTTTCGCATATGTTGTGACATCAAGGTACTTACATCGGAGTAACGAAAAAGGAGGGTGCGACATGGGGATCGAGCTTTTGTGGATACATGGTGTGTATGTCTTGTTCGTGATTGGCATTATTCTCGTGATGGTTTTACGAAAAGATACGAGTCTGATTAGTATCGTGGGCATAGCAATCCTCGGTTTCGTCGCGACAGGGTCTGTGACGGCAGCCGTCGGCGGAATATTTGGCAGCTTCATCTACGCGATTACCGAGCTATTGCCGACGATTTTAGTTATCTGCATCATCGTTGCCATGAGTCACGTTTTGACGGATACGGGCGTAAACGAAACGATGATTCGGCCGATGACTCATTTAGTTCGAAATCCTACATTGGCGTATTGGGTGATCGGGATCGTCATGATGGTCATTTCCTGGTTTTTCTGGCCTTCTCCAGCTGTCGCACTAATCGGTGCTGTTATGTTGCCCGTGGCATTGCGCGCTGGCCTGCCGGCGATGGGTGTCGCCGTTTCGATGAACTTGTTTGGACACGGGATTGCGCTGTCCGGCGATTACATTATTCAGGGGGCTCCCACTTTAACGGCCAAAGCCGCAGGAATCCCTGTCTCGGACGTGATTTCAGCCAGCGTCCCTCTCGTTATCATTATGGGCGTCGTGACAACTGCCATCGCATTCTGGTATTTGAAAAAAGACATGAAGCTCGGCGTGCTCGCGTCTCCCAAAGAGACAGTCGTACCCGATGAAGTTTTTACTTCCGCACGAGTCCCTTTATCAGATGGCGTGCGTCGTGCGTTGGCTGGACTTGTACCGGTTTTATTTATCCTCGATGTCGTGGCCATGTTTGCTTTTGATTTACGCGGAGGAGATGCAACGGCGCTTGTGGGCGGAACCGCCCTGCTCATTCTCATTATCGCAACGATGCTTGCGCACAAGCAAAGTGGTCTCGAGCAGGTAACCACACATCTGATTCAAGGCTTTCAGTTCGGCTTTAAAGTATTTGGTCCGGTCATCCCGATTGCTGCTTTCTTTTATATGGGCGACAGCGGGTTTATCAAAGTGTTTGGGGAGATGCTGCCGCAGGGTTCACACGGAATCGTGAACGACCTCGGAGTGGCGCTTGCACAGACGATTCCCATTAACACGGAAGTAGCTGCTCTTACTGTATCCGCAGTAGGGGTTATTACAGGGCTCGATGGCTCAGGGTTCTCTGGTATTACGCTGGCTGGCTCTTTGGCTCAACTATTCGCAACTGCTTTAGGTGCCGGTGCCGCTACGTTAACAGCGCTCGGACAGATTGCCGCCATCTGGGTCGGCGGTGGTACGATCATTCCTTGGGCATTGATTCCTGCTGCGGCGATTTGCGGAGTAGACCCTTTTGAGCTGGCGAGACGAAATCTGTATCCCGTGGCGATCGGACTTTTGGTGACCACAATCGTGGCGATGTTTCTTCTGTAAAGCGTCGGTATCTATACGAAAAAGCGAATGGTCTCGTGCCGTTCGCTTTTTTCCTTGGTTGGGTGATGAGATAGACAAGTTTTTTCATTCTGTTTTTCTCCGAGACTCATACACTTGTACTAGCATCTATTTAGATGAGAAAGGAAAAAACCAGTATGAAGTTGTGGGGAAAAAGTATCCAGGTCGCAGCAACGTACATTGGAACCGTCGTAGGCGCCGGGTTTGCGAGCGGTCAAGAAATCCTCGCGTTTTTCACCGCTTACGGCCATGCCGGAACAATCGGCATCCTGCTCGCCACATCTCTTTTTGTTTGGTTGGGCTACAAGATGATGCTAATCGCTCATCATTTGCGCACACCCTCCTATGAATCCTTTAATCAAAGACTGTTTGGACCGATGATCGGTCGTGCGATGAATATTTTGGTCTTTCTCACCCTTTTTGGCGTAACGACTGTCATGCTGGCAGGAGCGGGTTCGGTCTTGGAGGAGCAGTTTGACATTCCATATTTGATCGGGACCATCGCCACCGTTCTGTTCGCCCTGTTGCTTCTGCGAAAAGGGTTGGAGCAATTACTCGTCGTAAATGCGATTGTCGTGCCATCCATGTTATTGTTCGCTTTGCTCATTTTACTGGATGGCACCGCAGATTCCCCCATGCCTCTCTCGACCCCATCCGATTACTCCTTCTTATGGAAAACAGTCTTATACGTGTCATTTAACCTGGCCATGGCCCAATCCGTTCTCATCCCGATCGGTTATGCGATCCGCGACAAGGTTGTTTTGTTTCGGGCAGCCGTCATTGGCGGGGTCGTGCTTGGATTTATGCTCCTCGTCGTCCATACTGCTATGTTGGCCAACTGGGACGACGTCCGTCTCATGAATATCCCGATTCTTTTTGTAACGGACCAATGGAACGAGTGGCTCCAGCTGTTCTTTGTTTTCGTGCTCTATTCCGAGATTTTTACCACATTGATTTCGAACGTGTTCGGGATTGGTCAGCAGCTGCGTGAATTATTGGACGTTCCGGAAACGCGCCTTTACTTGTATTTGTTCTCTACTGCTTTCGTATTGTGCCTGATCGGGTATAGTCAGTTGCTGATGTTTTTATATCCGTTGTTTGGGTATTTGGGGTTGTCTACGCTCTGTCGGATTTCGGTTCCAGGGACGATCCCTCGGCATAGATTTTAAAAACAGACGACCACTTCTCAAATCAAGATTAAGATCGCATATTGTTCGTGTTTAGGATAGTCACTTACGATAACCAAAAGTATTACCCCCGAGAATTTTTTAACAAAGTGAGATAGCGGCTCAATATTCACGAACAATTTTTAATTAATATCAATATATAATTCGTAATTAATCCGCATTTCTCAACAGTCATTCACATATGTACGATACGTAAAAGGCCGACTCTCCGTCGTGAAGCAGTCGGCTTTTTACTATAAATGATCAATTGTTCACTACTATAGCAATTGAGCGAACGTAAATCAGCGAGAGCACCTTCCATAGTCTGCTCCCACGTATAGACTCTCCTAGACCCAAGACTTTTGCATCGCGAACCATATTGTGTACCCGCCAGACATATTCATACTCGAACTCTTTCATTTATTCGCATACGAATGGTAACATTTGTCACGATTGAACCGTCATAGTGTAAGACTGACCTCATCAACATACTAGAAAGGAATTTCTCACATGAAATTTTCTACCCTATTAAAAACCATGCTCGTTCTGTTTCTTACCTTCTTCTCTACTTCGCCAATCAAGGCTGAAGAGCAGCAAGACCCATTAAATCCACCGCAATTACCAGTGGTGTATCAAAACCTGCAAATCCCGTCTCATTTGACAGAGCCATTCTTTCTTTTCACGAAGCAACCACTTTACAAGCACGATTCACCTCCAAAGACTTACACCATGTCATTGGTTTCACCGTCTGGAAAAGTAATAAAAAGCAATTATCTCGTTTATAAAAGTGAAGTGTACCCGCTCCGAAATGGGTACGGTTATTTTTATAATGGCAGCTTTTTTAAGCATACGGAATATTTGGTCTACGATAAGCAGGGCAAAGTTTCACCGATGGGTACCTGTTGCGATGTTGCTTTCAAGCAGATACATGGGGAATGGTTTACGGGCACGGACTTTCCGGGAAACCTGCCGTATCTGTACAACGCCAAAACAGGGAAAATTACCAAGAAGTTTCCGGACGCGGATCATCCATTCTACCTAGCCGAACCGACTACGAAAACGTTTGATCCGTATTACTTGCCCTATGGTGATATGGTAAAAGACGCAAAAGGGTACGAATATTACAAGATGGGCATGAGAAATATTCATGGAAAAATACTGAGTAAGCCATTTTTTGATGAATATTACGGATATGGTGAAGGCTGGCATCGTGTGAAAATAAATGGCCAGACGCATTTTATCAGCAATGAAGGCAAAATTATGCTAAAGCCTTCCCGTAACTATAAAGTCGAATCGAATATGCACAGTGGAGCATTCGTTGTCTCAGGCAAGCTGGGGAGCGAAGAATTTTATGTGCTGATGAATAAAAAGGGACTCATTGCTTCCAAAAAGTATGCGTTTATCCGCCCGACAGCTGATGGTCACTTTCTGGCTGTGACGAAAACCAACAAGCCATATACTTTTACCAAAATTAATGCGGCAGATAAAGTCGTCTCACCGCAACAATATGTGCTAAATAAGCCAGAACTAATGAAAGAGCTCAAGCAGACGGGACAATTGTTTCATACTGATTCCCAGATCATTGCGAACACAGCTAACAATCAAAGCTTCAACTTTCCACATCAATTGCTGATCACTCCTACGAATGAGACCGTTGCCATCGAGTACACCATCTCGGGGACCAAAAAGATTGGTGTGTATACGCATGACGGCAAGCTGATCTATGAGGAGATTATCAAATAAGTAGGTCAAACAAATAAAAGCACGACAATGCCCTGTTAAACAAGGGGTATGGTCGTGCTTTTCCTATCAAGTTCCCTTGGTCTCCCAAGTGATAACGCAATTATTCCAATCCCGCAGGTTTTTCCCTTCCATCCAATGGATACCAGCGAAGCACATCACGCGGTGGGCTTGCCAACCCTTCCTCCAGCAAGACACACTTCCAAACTTCATCACCCGGCCCATCGGTTGTATCTCCGTCATTGATAACAGGACCATTCTCATATACATAGTTCGATATATTTCGCAGGAAACTCGCGACCTCATTCGGATCGTAGGCATCCCCATTAAATATCGCCTCATGATCGATCACATCCAACTGCTGCATGCCGACGGTATCCATCAAGAGCCATCCTTCCGGAAGATTGAACAACCGGACATTGGACCATAGCTCCAGCGGAAGAAGCTGGATTTGCTCATAACGTTGATTCAGCTCTTGCATCAGCTCGGCAGACGCGAGGCACTCTCCATTCGGATTAAAAAAGCAAAGGGCTTCTGGCATTTTCAACAGCGACTCAGCAATGGCGGTGACAGTCATCAACTCCGGGAGTGCTTCATAACCCTCAGGCAGTACAGGAGCTTGATCGTTCGACTCTCCCAACACGAAAGAAGAGCGAATACGGATGAACGCTTTGTGCTCGGATGCGGCTTGCCGCCCTTCGGGATATCCCCAAGACTGTTGAGTTGCCCGCTCAAGGCTATTCGAGAACGTGAACGGACCGAAAAAGCCCATCGACCAAGCGCCAAACAGCATCGTGTCTTCTGCCGGGTCTCCCATACTATCCGGCCAAGGCTTATCGACGACATCGACCTGAATATATCCGTTTACTTCTGGACGATACGGAATAAGCAAGCTAGGGCCGCTGAACACCCATTGGTCGAACGTTTCCATGATGTTAACAATTTCGAATTGATCCTTGAGCATGTCTGCTATTTTGTGAATCGGAACCGCCGTTGACAGCAGGACGGCAACTCCTTGAGAATACATACCTTTTGGCATATCGTCATCTTCTTTCCATTGTATTTTTATGAGTCATGGCGTACTTTACGTAACTGTAAATCCGATCGCTTGAAGCTCCTTCATCGCGAGTTCCAGATCCACTTCCGGATTCAGCTCCGTAATCATTTCTTCGGTAATGGCAGTATTTGAAAACGTGTACCCAACTACATCAAGCGAAACCTTCACCTCGTAGTAAGCCTCTGCCCACTCTACATAATCTTCTGGACTATCATATATCATCCCAAGCAAAAAATCTGAGCCGTCATCCAGCCCTTGCGGATTATGTATGTCTCCTGTTTTCCACACGTGATCAGTAGGTACTTGCCATAAACAAAACGTAACGTCCTCCTTGGTTAACGCTTCGTCATCGAGTCGATGAAGCAAAGCTGGAGGGACTTGCTCATAGATACCAGGCCAAACCTCGTATTCTTCCCTGGCATGAGGACTCATTTCCGATTCATGATCAAACCCTTTTACAATAACGCCCTCGGGAGTGAACAGGATGTAAAGATCGTCGCCTGCTCCGTTGTTAATGCTCGCGAATGTTGTGTTTTCATCCCATTGTGGATCGAACTGATATCTACGCAGCCATTCCTCCTGGCATAGTAGAATATCCAGGGCACTCAGGACGAGCATACGCTGTTTTAATACTTCATGTTTTAGGAAAGGCTTTGACCAGCTTTTCATTTGCATCCACCTTTACGATTTAGATACTCCGCCTAATCCCAATCCAAAAAACCTTCCACGGACAACTTTTCCTCCCCGCATTCGGGACAAGTCGGCGAATACCCGTGATCCAGCTCCTTGTCAATCGGTATAGATGGCATTTTCTCTGAACACCGTGGACAATCATAGCTTTGTAAATACGAATCAGTGTCCGACTGCAAGTGCAAATAGTGGGCATTTAGCAGGTATTTGCATTTTTCGCAAGCGTATAGACCATGAAAGCAGTTATACTTTGTACGCTCGTCCTTCATAAATTCTCGGATTCGCTCCTTGCCAACTGGATCCTCGAACCATTCTTCGATTTCGCTCAAATAACCATATCTGAATCCAACGCCCATGTACACATTTTGGTTGTATGAGCAACGTTCACAATGCAGCTTATAAGCTACTCCCATGCTATCTCCCTCCCCAAATGAGGAACTTCTCTTCACTATGTGAGCAGTAAATCTAATAGACTAAAGCCAATATTGACCAACACAACCACTACAACGCCGCGAACACTAACACCACCAAGCGTTCTTGTCTCTTCTAAATCAAGCAAGGCATTATTACTGTACGCTTTTTTTATTTTCCGAACAGCCGACACATAGTATAAAAAATTGCCGGTTAGTCCAAATAACGCTCGTTGAAATAATGCAAAGAGTATGTACACTTCATTAAAGGTAGCATCATCGAATGCCAATGCACCCAAGGCAAAACCCACAAAGAGGTTCACCAAATAAATAACGGTCGCCCATCCATACATCTTCCGATAGGCAAACCATGCTACGCCAAAAAGTGCTGCTCCCCAATTCCATGAGAGTCCTTTCGCCCGCCAAGCCTCCAGATAGTACTTATGATGGTGGACATAGGCGGACAAGAAATTCAAGGTAAGATGTGTCTCCAAAGGTTCTCCCCCAAAACTATTTTCTATTAGTTCCTAATCTTTTGCGACCTTTATGTGGGCGAGTATGCTCTAACGACCTCTCATTATACCAAAAATGACCAACCCAAACGATATCGAACCATTTGTATTAGAAGGTCAGCCAGTTTTTGCTGGTTGACCTCTTTTATTTTTGGACGTACCACTTAGATTTCGCATCACTGGCAATGCTGTGGAACTGCAAGAACAGGTCACTCACCCACTATCATCTTAGAATCGACTGAGCTTTACCATGCCGTCACTGATAAATTTACTAAAAATCCCAAATGTTTTTCCGTTTGCGAATGTTGTTCTCGATCATTTCGATTCCGCTCTTCATCATCTCGATCATCTTCATCTGTTGTTCTCTCAAAGGTTCAGGAATCTCTCCCAGTCTTGCTTCCATTTTGGAGATCTTCTCTTTTTTCTTCTCGATCCGTTCTAAGCGTCTCTCTTCAGAACTCATATTTCTATCTCCCTATCAGTATATTCTTCTATACTCTGTTCCCATTAAACAATATCAAGATTTGATTATCTCCTGTCCTTTTCATTACCCGATAACCTGTACCCGATGCCGTCGCCACCCCTTCGTCGTTCGGTTTGCAATATCCCCCCGCTCGGCACGTTCCATCGTCGCGAAGAAGCAGTTTACCGATGAGACCGATAGCCACCCAGTTGGGCATTTCTTTCCGCGTTTTACACTTCCGGTTCGGATCCCAATACGGATTGATTTTGGGTCTCTCCTCTGTTCGTTCGGGTATGATGATATTTCCTTCCCGATCGGTTACTGCCGGAACCACGACCTCGTGGTATTGGATACGACTCCATTCATCGAGCACGAACTTGCTGCACCCCGGATCTTCCACATCCGCCAAAATTGCCGGATTAGAGCTGGTCACTCCTAGAATATAATCGTCGTTGGAAGTAGCTTTCCGGATGGTCTCACTTTCTCCGTCAAAGCTTACAAAGTAACCGACATCAATCGGCTGGCCATCCGCCGTCTCAAACATCTCAGCAAAATCGCAAGCACCGACGGCTACGTTGAATGCCGAAGCTGTGACGGTCGATTCGAAACACGCACTGCCGTTATTTAAAATTTTGGCTTTGACGCCTGTAGGGTCACATGGAGCTGCTCCATTAACTAGGTACCAGGAAAATGGCAAATCTCCCGCTGCAGGATTGGGAGCGCCGTTGATCCCCATCACATGCACTCCCCCAAGTGTGCCAGCGCATGTGCCCAAACCTTCTGTATGGGAGAAGTTTCCATCTGCAAGAGTGTTAACACCCTCCGCATGCGATGCAAATCCACTGGCCTCTGTCTCAGAACCCTCCGCATGGGACCCAAATGCACTGGCCACTGTATGAAAACCCTCCGTATGCGACACCTCTCCACTTGCCACTGTACCAGAACCCTCCGCGTGGGACGCAACTCCAGTGGCATCTGTCCCATCACCCTCTGCATGGGAAAAATTCCCTATAGCATCTGCGAAATTACCCTCCGCATGGGCCGCAAATCCAACGGCATTTGAATGAAAACCCTCCGCATGCGACAAATTTCCACTGGCCACTGTGCCAGAACCCTCTGCATGGGACGCAACGCCAGTGGCATCTGTCCCATCACCCTCTGCATGAGAAAAACTGCCGATGGCATCTGCAAAATTCCCCTCGGCATGGGCCGCAAATCCAGTGGCATTTGTAGAAACACCCTCCGCATGCGATGCTATTCCACTGGCATTTGTATGAAAACCCTCCGCGTGGGAAAAATTTCCCCTCGCCACTGTACCAGAACCCTCTGCATGGGACGAATTTCCAATAGCATCTGTCCCATCACCTTCCGCATGAGAAAAAAGACCTAAGGCATCTGCGAAATTACCCTCCGCATGCGACGCAAATCCGCTAGCATTTGTAGAAACACCCTCCGCATGCGACGCAAATCCACTCGCCTCTGTAGTCACACCCTCTGCATGCGATGCTACTCCACTAGCCTCTGTCACAGACCCCTCGGTATGGGATGCAAATCCACTCGCCTCTGTACCAGAACCCTCAGCATGGGATCCTAATCCACTGGCCTCTGTATTAGAACCCTCTGCGTGGGAAAAATTTCCGCTCGCAACTGTAAAAAGCCCCTCGGCATGGGATGCAAATCCACTGGCAATTGCCCGAGCACCCTCCGAATGGGATGCATCTCCGCTGGCTTCTGTCTCACGACCCTCCGCATGGGAAAAATCCCCTAACGCCTGTGGGCCTGGCCTCGATAAGATACTTAAAGTTCCTCCTTCGGCATGAGACGCAAACCCACTTGCAATTGTTCCAACCCCTTCTGCATGAGCACTTTGACCACTGGCTAGGTTAGGAGCTGGGTTACCCAATTGATCTACACCACCGCCCTCTACGTGGGAAGCTCTTCCACTAGCGGTGTTTCCTTCCCCTTCAGCATGAGAATTCAGTCCACTAGCGATGGTAGATATACCCTCGGCATGAGATTGATCCGCTTGCGCCTGTGTGCTACTCCCTTCCGCATGTGAAGCGCGTCCACTCGCCGCCGTGGATATCCCTTCCGCATGGGCAGCCAGTTGAGTTGCTGTTGTTAGGAGCCCCTCTGTATGGGAAATCAGTCCGCTTGCGATCGTCCCTTTCCCTTCCGCATGTGACTCATCTCCACTTGCTGTCGTGTTGAATCCTTCCGCATGAGCCGCAAGTCCACTTGCCGTTCCTCCGATCCCTTCTGCATGGGCGGCGAAATTGCTTGCCGTAGTTTTGAATCCTTCCGCATGCGATCCTTTACCGCTGGCTGTGGTGCTGACTCCCTCGGCGTGGGAGCCTTCACCACTCGCGACTGTGCCTATTCCTTCCGCTTCGGAACACAGCCCGCTTGCGATTTCGTTGCAACCATTTGGCATACGATACCCTCCCCCCTACTAAACAGTTATGGTATCGTATGCCATGAGAAGAATGGTGGACTGGTCGGCTTAACCATGGATAAGGGTGGAATTATTCCGTAGGACGAACGAAACAACCCATCCAGCTAACTCGATGCTGATACCATTGAGTCGAAGTATTTGAATTCAATTTGTTTGGTGTAATTCTTGTTCACCATTACGGGAAGCACTGACAATGATCACCGCTGATAGCATAAGAAAAAGGAACAGTACGAATCGTGATGATCTTATACAGCATCTCATTCCCCTCCTTTCATGACCAATCAACCTAACTGACTGATGATCGGTTAAATATAATCAAAAAGCTAATCCAGATAATGTAAATTACAACCGACGAGTGAACCGCTCTTTTTTCTCCATAAGCCCTTGACCTTCACATTAGCGTGAACGTTTAGACTACATGCAGAACGATAACTCATTCACTCAAGGAGAGACAAAAAATGAACAACTATACAGGTAAAAAAGCAGTCGTAACTGGAGGTACACATGGCATGGGCTTGGCCGTGGCAAAAGCATTGCTGGCAGGCGGTGCCGAGGTCATCGTCTCTGGTCGCAATCTGAAAAATGCCGAAGAAGCAAAACGTGAGCTGGGCGAACGGGCACATGTTGTGGTGTCTGACGTATCGAGCATGGAGGATGTGCAAGCATTCGGAGACTATGTTGAAAAGCATTTTGGTAAGATCGATTTTCTCCATGTGAATGCAGGCACTTCCATTCTGGAACCGTTTTTGGAAGTCACTGAGGAGACCTACGATCGGATTTTTGAGGTAAATACGAAAGGGGCATTTTTCACTGTCCAGCGCTTGGCACCGCTTATTCATGAAGGAGGTTCGATCGTATTTACATCTTCCGTAGCAGATGAAGGCGGCTACCCCGGCATGAGCGTATACAGTGCATCCAAGGCGGCATTGCGCTCTTTGGCCTCCGGGTTTGCAGTGGAGTTGCTTGACAAGGGCATTCGTGTCAATGTCGTAAGTCCCGGTTTCATTGATACGCCTTCCATGGGAGTTGCCGGTTTCTCGGATGAACAACGCGCTACCTTCCAGGAGCTTGGCGATAAGATTACACCAATGAAACGTCATGGTTCATCAGAAGAAGTGGCGAAAGCGGTGCTTTTCTTCGCCTTTGACGCTACCTTTACGACTGGTGCGAGGCTAACTGTGGATGGTGGCATCGGGCAAAACTTACATTCCTTTTAAAAAGACGGCCCCGGATCAGCTGATCGCTTCGGGGCCGTGACTATGAACTAGCTCGTAACCTTTTTTCCGCGGGTAATGGATATTTGCCTCTCCAGCGTTTTCTTCCACTCTTGGAGTGCCTCAATCTGTTCGTTCACTTTGCTGAGCTTTTGTTCGTAAATCGCCAGCATTTCCTCGCAATATTCGTAATCGTCTGGAGTCGCAACTTCCCCTCTGAACAGCGTTCTGATTTCATCCGCTGTTAATCCCAGCTTCAAGTACAGTTGAATCATCTTGACGCGCTTGACTGCCGATTCATTGAAATGGCGGTAATCATTTTCCAGTCGTTCTGCCTGTAACAAACCCTTTTCTTCATAATAGCGGATCGATCGAGTACTGACATTGGTTAATTGGGATAATTCGCTTATTTTCACGCAGTAAAGTACCTCCTCGTGTGAGAATGCTATCCCAATTATATGCCAGAATGTCAGGGTATCCATATCGTTTTTGATTACGAATCTATGCTGCTTCTTTCGTATGAAAATTCTCCAGAAAACAAGAACTAGAAGAAAACATTTACATTTATATGTGAACTCAAGAATTTTTTACATGGTAAATCATATTTGATCGTTCTATAGAGTCAACATCAAGAGAAGGTAGTAAAATACTATCACCTAAAAGGGTTAGCGAAGGTGTTTTTGCGTTAGCTGAATGGATTGCAATTACCAATGACTCTGCTAACATGAACATCGCCGGATCTGTCTACTATAGCAAAGCCCATGCAGCTCTTTAGTAATTACAGTATCCGTGTCCTTGTAAATTTACCGTCCATGTTCCTTCTTTACCGCGTTCACTTTTTCCATATCGACTACCTTTCCATCCATCGTCACCGCTGGCAATGCTTCAATCCCATATACCTTCGTTTTCTCCTCAAATTCGCCCTCGACACTCTGCTCCAGCTTGTTATGAACGACGACCTCACATTTGGAACAGCATAACGCTTTGACCTTTTCCACAAAGGCAGAACTGGAGTGACTGCCATCTACAAATATTTCGATTTTTGCACCTATGACTACTCCTCTCCTTTCGCACATTTTTGCATGATCGGGCATTGCTCCCTTGAGACGGACCACATCGAGGGTGGACGTTTTGTAGCTTCCTCTAGCAATGCTTTGAAATGTTGAAGCTGGCTTATTTTTTTGTTGATTTCTTCTACTTTATCAAGGGCCAGCTTGTGCATTTCCTGGGTGGGAAGCTCCTCGTCTTTTTTGTACAGAATCAAGAGGTTTTTGATCTCTTCTAACGTAAAGCCAATGTCCTGTGCACGTTTAATGAATAGAATGTCAGTAACGGTTTGCTGAGAGAACATGCGATAGCCGGATTTATTGCGGGGAGCTGCGGCAATGAGTCCCCTTTTTTCGTAGTATCTGACTGTTTCACTATGCACATTGGCTTCACTGGCTACTTGGCTTCTCGTCAACCCATCCATATTTTCCTCCTCAATCATTATGATAAAGGCTGTAGTTACGTACAGAGTCAATCAGAAAAAAGATTGTCTGTTTGGACAACCCTTGTCTGAAGCTGAAACCTTCGTTTTTGGGTCCTCGATCTCCTCTCACAGTTGAATAAACATGTACGCCGACTTAGGTGGATTGGCATGCCTGTCTAAGTCGAAACCAATCACTTCCTCATGAAAAAAGAGACACCCAGTAGCACATGATCTGCCCTGAAGTGTCTCATCAAACGCTTTTTTCGTACTACCATTTTTTCTTAGGTGGACATATCGGTTTGCAAGGTGGTGGAAATGTCGGTTTTGGTGGTGGTGTCGGTGGTGGTGTTGTTGGAATAGGAACTTGTTGATCCTGCAAAACCTTCAGACCAATACGCAGGACGATTTTTTCACGGACGGTCGAGAATGTTTTGGTTGTGTCTTTGCACCGCTTATTTTCCAAACCAATGTCTAATTCGGTGAATTCCGTGAATAACAGCTCACAATACGGTCTCTCGTTGTAAACTTTTCGGTTACCGAACAAACCTACGTTGATCTTTGCCGCATGACCTGATTTATTCAAATATTCTCCGTGTGACTCGAAATCTGGTGCCAGTTGCAAAGTCGGTCCTGTAGCCGGAAAGGTCAGATCCGTACAGAAATCGAATGGTATCAGCGCCGTTGTATGTCGTACGTCACCGCATACAGCAGTTCCCGTTACTTGATCAACTGTGGTGTACTCGATATTTTTGCGAATAAAACCACTGACGAACAACTTTGCAGACAACGGGTTAAATGTAGGAACCAGCTCACATTGCTCCAGAATAACACTCTTTAATACTCGAATGATCTCAAGGGCAGGCCTTTCCAAATGAACATTAGCTTCCACACATACGACAACGGCCGTTTCCGCCAACGTTACAGGTACTTTAATCGTTTTAGGAAAAGCGGTTTCGGTCGAAGCCATTCCGAACACACGGGCGTTTTCCACCGTGCAGCTGTTTTGCGTAACTTGAGTTTGGCCACAGTTACAGCCATCGCCATGTATACCCATTTTTACTCTCTCCTTTATCACCAACCTACTCTCTTTATATTATATGGACTAGATTCAATATGGATTTGGCTGATGCCAAGCGTTATCTGCCCTTTTTTCTAGAAAAGACTGTTTACCTTCTTCGTTATGTATGGAGGCGGAACGGGAACTAGCTGCTTCCGATACCACCATACACGACCGCTAATGGTTGCCAAGCCGCTGAACTCCTTCCATCCTGATTGCGAATGGGTGAGCGGTTCTGCCGTGATGTTGATTTGCCAGTCCCCCGTCTCTACCCATCTATTCGTCAGACAAGCTGGTGCTGTAAGGAGAATGGCACTTGTTCCTACATTTTCTTTGGGCAAGGAAGGGCGTAATACTGTAGAGGTAAATGGCAAGCGAATCGTTTCATGCTCTACTTTTTGCGAATCGACAGTGACCCCCACACCCTTGATTTCCAACTCACCTGACAGCCAGACAATCTTTTTGCTATCATCGTGGCGAACGTGCTGGACATCGATCTTACTTTGGCATTCCACCTCTTTCCAATCGAGCTTCCATGGCACACGTAAGGAATGAACCCACTCTACGTCCCAAATTTCTTCCAGGATAGCAACCTGCATGAGCGATTGACCTGCGTTTTCTACGTAGACTACTTTTGCTTGAATCAGTTCTGGCTGAGATCTGTTGTTTTCTTTCGTAAGATCCCTGGCATCCTTGGAGATGGGAGGAATGTCAGGAGCGGACTGCGGTGAAATTTGTTCAGTAGCTGTCTGCTTGACCGGAGGTGGAGGCGCATGGTTTCGTTTGCGCTTAGGTTTCTTGGAACGATACACTTTCTGCTTATCGATGGCACCTTGCTGAGGCTGCATCTGTTCCTTCGGTACTACAAAAAGGAGCGGGAGTGATGCACTCGACTTTTTCAAAGAGCCTCGATGGTTAAGAATTGGCTTTCGATTCTTCGGATTTTTCTTGTCGTTCGGCATGTCCTCACTCCTCCCCATCAAAATACTCCTCCCATTATCCATACGTGATCGCCCGTCTGGTTGTATAGACACTTGCCCTTTCACTAAATAATTCGTCTTCCCCTAACAAAAAAGAACAACCCTCTTCCGAAGAAACCACGAAAGCCGTTGTCCTTTATTTTTTTACGCTCCGACACTTATAATCTTGACCTCAGGATGTATCGATATCTTTGCTTTGGAAAATGCTTTTCTCCATTGCCGTTTTGTCCTTGATGGGTTCGGCCTTCACCAAGACCTCTGTCAGGACGATCAAATATCTAAAATGCAAGTCAAATTGGAAACGACCGTTTTTAGCCTTTAAAAAGATCGTGGAGT
This sequence comes from Brevibacillus brevis, assembly GCF_001039275.2. Classification (NCBI taxonomy): domain Bacteria; kingdom Bacillati; phylum Bacillota; class Bacilli; order Caryophanales; family Paenibacillaceae; genus Brevibacillus; species Brevibacillus brevis. The sequence goes on along the minus strand of NZ_CP030117.1, from coordinate 3,123,897 downwards.
ATGAACCAGATATCGTTAAGCTCGACCGGTACTTCGGTAAACACCTGTTGGTCAAGGTTTTTTGCTTGGGCACCCAGAACCACTTCAAGCAACACAAAAAAGACGATGAAAACTTTCTCGTCGCTCTCCCGTAATTATACGCGATATTTCGGTTACGTATAAGCGAAAGAAAAATCCCTCACAAGGAGGGATTACAGGTGAAACATTTGCTGTTCCGCGTATTGTACCAAACGCTTCGTCATCTCTCCACCGACAGAGCCATTTTGGCGTGCCGACGTATCAGCGCCCAACTCGACCCCGAATTCAGCAGCGATCTCGTACTTTAATTGGTCAAGTGCTGCACGAGCTTGTCCATACACCAAGGAATTTGAACGTGACATTGCTGTTCACCTCTGGTTGTGATTGTTTTCGTGAATGGTAGTATGTGCAGATTATGGGAGTGTAATCAAACATGCTCCGACCGTAGTCTTTGTTCTTTGGAAGCCAGGCCACTCACCATGTAAATTGGCGCGCCTTCCTCTGCATATACTTTTCTCGCAATATTCGTTTGCTCCCATTTTTCTAATAACATCGCAGCTTCATCCATGGTGATTCTGGCATTGTAAGCCAGCTCGTAAACCGCTAAAGCACCGCCCTTTTTCGTAGCTACTTGCAGTGCGATTCGCTCCCTTCTCTCTAGCTCCGGTTTTTGTGTGAAGGCAAAATAACCGTAGATCCCTCCTATGGTCGTACAAGCGAGAATGAAGATAAGGCTGTTCCAATGTACAAGGGCATAGCCGCCTATAAAGGTGAAGACAAATGCTAAACAGCAAAAGAGCAGAAATCTGGACCTTTTATCGATCCATGCAGGGATCGGATCATACTCTTCGTCATATTCGTACACTTCCGACTCATCCGTATAATTCGGAAAGAGATAGATGATTCCACCATCTTCTTGATGCGTAATTGAGCAGTAGTTGCTTTTGTGCCATTTATCGATAATGGGCTCAATCGATTGATAGCTTTCATGCGTATAGTACGGAATCTCTTTCGGATTGAGTTCCCCTGCACTGTCCATGACATACGTCAAAACATCGTGTTCCGAATGCTGTTGATCCTCTTTCCGATGCGAGGTCAGTATGTAACGTCCAATTAATATAAGAAAGATGATTGCAGTAGTAGCCGCTGAGATATACTCTCTCATGTTCAAGATAATTTGTTCTTCTGAGATGGCAATCAATGTGCCAATGACTCCTCCCAATACGGCTTGTAAGATTCTTTTTTTGCGTTTTCGCTGGCTCTGTTCCAGTTTGAGAGCTTCCTCATAGTCACTTTCATAAGGCATATGTCCGTATACATAATCATCCAACTGATAGACGGCCATCTTGCCTGGCATGGTGGACGTGCTCAAAACCTTTCGTTGTTCCATCTCTCTCAGAATTTGCTCACACTGCGATAGCGGCAACTGCGATTCGAGAGCAAACGATGCAACAGAAACGACTCCATGATTTTTATTAGCGACCGTCATTGCAACGGCTTGCTGTGTTCGTTGCATTTGCTTTTTTGCCAGCCTTCTTCCTTCCATGTAAAAGAACGCGTAACCAATGGAAATGAGGCTCATCAAAATTCCTAAGAAGATTGTGTTGTCTAAGATTTGATAGATGCCATCGATGACAAAATAGCCAGTTAGCAAAGCAAGTATGAGAAAAACGCCAATAACAAAAAGAATCACCAAGCTGCCTAAAAATTTATTCATTCGCTGCTCCTTCCTCACCTACAGTAAAGCCCGCGAAATAATAGAGAATGTCACCCTTCTCGGTTACACTCAGGTCAGCAAACCCTTTTTTTTGAAGCTTACTTAATATATCTTGCGCTTTTTGTATGGTAAGAGTAGATTGGGACGCGATATCCGCTGCTGTCACATAGCCCTGCTGATCACGCGCAACAGAAAGAATATACAGGATATTGTCGGACTCGAGGCTTTCAAGAAACTTGAGCTTCTTGAGCCATTTTGATTTTGCCCTTTTGTATTTGATTTCAAGTGGCAGTCCGAAGATGAAACCAAGTGTCATGGCATTCACCGCATAATGTAAGGCTGTCATTTCATAAGGAATGTACGCTTCGTATCTGTCCTCATAAAAAAAGAGCAGAAATGCCTCCACATAAGCTTGTAGGATCGGATGCACCCAAAGTGATAACAACCAAATGCAAATCATCATCCCAAGAACAATCATGAAATCCCTTCTTTTCACTCTATATTTCAGAAATATCGTTCGACTAAATTTTACCTGAATAAATAGAAAAAGACACCAACAAAAAACTAGTGTCTTAGGACTCACTTTTCCATGACTCGCGAATTATATTTGCTCGTCAATCTTTAGCAGATGGATGAACACCTGCCATTCAGTTCTCTGAATTGCTTTTTTTGATTTCTCCGAACCCAACTCTGGAGGGGAGGTTCTTTACATCCTCATTGTGATAAGCATTGATGATATCTGGTGTATACTCTTCCGTCAATCGCATGCCTGCAAGGATCATTTCCTTTTCTTCTTCTGTCACGCTGAAAAACTGGTCACCACAAATTTCACAAGCTATCACCCACCGCTCCTCCAGCTTCTGCAAGCGATTCATATCCCATTGCACATCTTGCTCACACGTTGGGCAGGCATTTATTTTCATCGTCTTTCCCTCCTGTACGTACAGCTTACTTTTCTTGCATTTTACTAGAATGAACAAAAAAAGACACTAACCCGTGTTAGTGTCTTCTCATATGATCGATGGGATGGGTAGTTTTCTAAGGTGACGAGAATCCCCCCATATATGTAAAGCTTATCTCCCGAACCTGCACCTGCTGCCTGCCAACCGGACTTTCCAGCACAACAGAATCGTGTGGAGCCGCTAGCAGCAGTTGCCTGCCTATTGGCGATAAGAATGAAATTCTGTTGTTATCCGGGTCAATGTCTGTGGGGTACACCACAGTAAATGACTCCTCAAATTGATCTTCTTCAAATAGCACTTTTACGCTGCTGCCTAATAAAGTAATTGCTTTAAGCGATTGAAAGAGTGCGCTGTCTTCTTTTGACAAAAGGCTTTCAAGTGTTTGCTTGTAACGCTCGACAATCTCATCGATGGCTTGCTTTTCTTTTCCATAATTGCGTACATATTGATCGTAAAAGAGTGAATACTGCTCGTCAAAAAAGACAAGCTGGTTGATCAGATGATTTCTGGTGCCATTCAAAATACTAGGGTTCATAGTAAATTTCACCCCCCAGTTGCTTTTCATAGACATGTTTGATGAACGTAATGTTCTTCATCGAAAAACCCTCCTTAAAAAAATAGCCCCCGAAGGGACTCTCATCATTGTATCAATAATTTCAAAATGATTCCATCGACTGTTTAGAAATGCTTTACAGAGGATGATCAAAACTCTCTCGCACCGGCATGAAGAATGCTTCCTCCACTTCCGTTGCAGGTAATGGGTGGCTAAAGTAATACCCTTGGATTTCCTTGCAGGCATTCTCCGTAAGAAAGTCTAACTGTCCCTGGGTCTCGATCCCTTCTGCAATGACATTCATGTTTAGATGCTTCGCCATGGAAATGATCGTTGCGACGATCGCCTGATCACTGGGATTCTTCGTGATATCCGTAATGAACGAACGATCAATTTTTAGCTTGTGAATGGGCAGCAGCTTGAGGTAGCTGAGCGAGCTGTAACCCGTTCCGAAATCGTCCAGGCTAATTTTTACGCCATATTCATTCAATTCCTTTAAAATTTCTGTGGAAAGATCTGCGTCCATCATCATACTTTCCGTTATTTCCAATTCCAAATACTGCGGTTCGAGTCCGCTCTCTACCAGGATTTGTCGGATGTAGCCTACGAGATTGGGTTGGTGGAACTGACGTGAGGACAGATTGACTGAAACGGGAATCAAGGGTCCACCCGCATCATGCCATTTCTTCATTTGTTTGCAGGCTTCCTTTAATGTCCACGTGCCAATCTCAAAGATCAAGCCCGTTTCCTCCGCAATCGGGATGAACACACCAGGTGACAGGATTCCTTTTATCGGATGATTCCACCGAACGAGTGCTTCCACGCCAATGAGCTGATTGTTCCCTGTTTGAATCTGTGGCTGGTAGTACAAAACCAGCTCGTCATTCTTTACCGCTTTTCTCAAATCCCTCTCCAGTTCAATACGAATCAACACTTGTTCATCGAGCTCATTGGTAAAAAACTGAAATCCGTTTTTCCCGTTTTTCTTCACTTCGTACATGGCAGCATCAGCATTTTTGAGCAATTGCTCCTCACTGCATCCGTGATCGGGATACACCGCTACGCCAAGACTCGCCGAGACGTAATAATCTTTTCCTTGCAAGAGATAGGGGATCTCGATTTCCTTGACCACTTGATCAGCCAATGTCGAAAACTCGTGATCGCCCTCAACATTCTGGCAGATCAGTGTGAACTCATCACCACCCATACGGGCAATCGTCACATCGAATCCTTCCGCGCTTTTTTTGATCCGATCGCTCACTTCTTGCAAAAAACGATCTCCATACGTATGGCCCAGAGAGTCATTGATCATTTTAAAACGATCGATGTCCAGTACCAGCACCGCAAAACGCGTACCCTGTTCGCCATTGTTAATTATCGCCTCCTGCAAGGCTTGATGGAGCTTCCTTCTGTTTGGCAAGCCGGTTAATTCATCGTGAAACGCCTGATATTCCATCATCGACTTGGCGCGTTGCTCCAGCATACGTGTCTGGTCTTCATAAGCCTCCAGGACCAATTGCTGCTCAAAGCTGAGCAACTTCGTAATGGCTTGTGCCAGTTTTTTCGAGTCAGGATAAACTTCTTTCCGATCATCTATAATTCGCATGAGTGTGCCTAACAGGTTTTGAAAAGAACCCATGTACCACTTGGGAGGAAGCCCGATTTTTTGATGAACCATCGCAATTTTCAAGCGTTTTTCAATGAAGGCAGGATCGATCCGGCCGTCAAACATCTCGATTAAATGGTTCTTTAAGGTTTGATGTAATCGTTCAACGGTTGTATGCTCCAATACAATTTGTTTCAAAGAGTCTACATGGAGAATCGATTCATAAAAAGAAGAAGTAATCTGCTCAATTTCAGTCGCAATGACAGGGCGAAACGCTGCGATCAACTGCAAATCCACTTCCGTCAAGTTAATCATGTTCATTTGTGCGATAACTTCGTTGTTTCCTTCTATTACAATCCGTGCAGAATCGTCTGCCAGCGAAATCGACGGTTGGCAGCATGCAGCGCTGTTTTCCTTGGACGAATTTGATGACTTCTGCATTTACATAGATTCTCCTTTTCCCTAGAACCAACGTACGTATAGGCTCATGCTTATTCACAAATATTCATTCGACATAATTCTACATTTTCCTCCATGTTTATCCATGACAACGTTGAATACTACCTCTCAGGCAAAAGGAAAGAGGTTACTGTTTTTTCGATTACTTTAGTACGTTTCTTACTGTTTCAGTTCAGATATCCCTCTGATCAAGCTCAATCACCGGCAGCATGTAATTACTGATATTATCAACAACGAGTGCTAGAATATGAGCTTTTGCTACGAAACGATCAGATGTGACGACACCTAACTCGATGCTCCGCGAATAATGGAAAGGCTGCAACTACAATATGTTGATGTGTTTTCTTATCTTTTGACTTGAATGACGTCTCCTTTGGCAAATCGATCCCATACGTTTTAGCCTACTGATTGTTAAGTCAAATGGTAACGGATACAAAAAAGAGCTTCACCATGGATTCGGCAAAGCTCCGCTGTTTATTTCGTCTAGATGGTTCACTCGGGTCATCAGTAAGGTTTAGAGGGACGAGACTTTTGTTCGGCGTCCTTGACAGCCGCTCCGGGATTCGTTGCGCCCATCGGTCCGCCCATCTCTTTGCTGTTTCCGCCATTGCCCTGAGCGATTCCAGATTTCAAACGCTGGCCGTACTCTTCGTCACATTGCGAGAAGTAGTCAAGCATTTTCTCTTGAATGCGACGATCACAGGAGAGGAGTGCATCCGTCAGATTGGCAATGAGGTCTTCTCTTTCCCAGTCTTCCAAGAGGCGATAACGTTCTCCCGCCTGTTTGAAATCGTTTGTGCGATCAATCTTTTGACGAACGACCTTTCCTTCCACTTCCGGCTGATGATCGGGAGCGGCTTGCTTGGCTTCCTGCAATCCGCCAATCGTCGATGGCTCATAGTTAATATGCCGCTGCGTCCGATCTACATGATACAGCATTTGACCGCCTTCCTGATTGGTAGCGACATGCTTTCTGGGAGCGTTAACCGGAAGCTGCAAATAGTTGGCGCCAACCCGATAACGCTGCGTGTCGGAGTAAGAGAAGGTCCTTCCTTGCAGTAGCTTGTCATCGGAAAAATCAAGTCCATCTACCAAAACACCTGTCCCAAATGCTGCTTGCTCGACCTCTGCAAAATAGTTATCCGGGTTTTTGTTCAGTACCATTTTGCCTACAGGAAGAAACGGGAATTGATCTTCGGGCCATATTTTCGTTGGATCAAGCGGATCAAAATCGAGCTCTGGGTGATCGTCATCACTCATGATCTGGACGCACATTTCCCATTCCGGATATTCCCCTCGCTCAATCGCTTCATACAAGTCCTGCGTGGCATGATTGAAGTTTTTCCCTTGGATCTCTTCCGCCTGTTTTTGTGTCAAATTTTTAATCCCTTGCGTTAATGGTTGCCAATGGTATTTGACCAGGACCGCTTTTCCTTCGTGGTTTACCCACTTGTACGTGTTTACGCCAGAGCCTTGCATTTGCCGATAGTTCGCTGGTATTCCCCACGGGGAGAACAAAAACGTGATCATATGCATGGCCTCAGGCGTGTTCGAGATAAAGTCAAAGATCCGTTCCACGTCTTGTATGTTTGTGACAGGATCAGGCTTGAACGCATGGACAAGATCAGGAAACTTCATCGCATCCCGAATGAAAAAAACTTTGAGGTTATTGCCAACCAGATCCCAGTTCCCGTCCTCTGTATAAAACTTCACCGCGAACCCACGTGGATCGCGCAATGTCTCGGGTGAATGTGTGCCATGAATAACCGTAGAAAACCGTACAAACACAGGCGTTTTTTTCCCCCGCTCCGAAAACAACTTCGCCCTCGTGTACGTAGAAATCGGCTCATCTCCTACGGTTCCATACGCTTCAAAATAGCCATGTGCTCCGGCACCTCGGCTATGCACGACACGTTCAGGTGTTTTCTCCCGATCAAAATGTGTGATTTTTTCCAGAAAGTCGTAATTCTCCAGAACGGTTGGCCCGCGATTTCCAACGGTCCGCAAGTTCTGGTTGTCTGTAATCGGATGGCCTTGGCGATTCGTCAGGGTATTTTCTTCTGACTGGTTAATGGACTTGCTGTTGTCATCCATATGAATCCTCCCTGTCCAGTTTTTCTCATGTGTGGTTCATAACCATGGTTACCGAATGAGGGATTCTTTATGCGAAAAGACTAAATCGCTTCGTAAGCAAAATCATCGTTAAGCACTGGAACCGTGCCACTCTGATTCCATTGTGCTGCAAGTGCGACATCTTCCGGGTACCCCATGCTGATTAGTTCTTGGCCGGAAGCACAGTTCTGCAAGTAAGCGGAAAGATGAGCTTGAGCCGATCGGAAGGTTGCCACCGCCATTTCTGCCTCTGGTGACAAGCAATACCCCTCCAATTCGTGAAGCAACGCACCTGCCGCAATCATATCCTCAATAGCGGGTCGCAATGCTCCATTTTCCCACCGTTCACCGCAAGCGATGACCGTCACAGATCCTTTCTGCTGCTGTATGTATTTGGCGACGGATGACGCATTTCGCAAGCACGCTGCGATTACCTTTGCCGCTGTTTTCTTTGCCAACACGGTACAGGTCGATCCGTTTGGCGAGGGTAATACGATTCTACTTCCCATTGGAACCGTTTTCAGACAGGCGGGTGAAAGGGAGATTGGTTCTCCACGTTTTCCAGCGAGTAGCGCCGCTTTTTGTTTCGCGAATGTTAGGGCTGACTCATCCTTTACCTGATAAGGATAGACGATACCTCCACGTCCCGTTACGATATCGACACACGTGCTGAAGGAAAGCACATCGATAATAACGATCATATCCGATGCAGCTCCGACATGTTCCACCCCTTCATATCCCCAATCAAATCGTGCCGTGTAATCTAGTTGTTTGCATACAGGTGTTTCTCCCAAAATCTCCACCATCCTCTATCCAAAATAGTTACTCGTACCCTTACGTTCGCCGTTACAAAATAAGACAAGAAACAATATCGTATTATTGTCCCACTAGATTACACAAGAATGGAGTGAACATGGATGTCTGAAATCGAACACGACGACGATCAAGGTAATACTGAAAGAAGAAGTCACAGACGCCCAAAAAGAAATACTGTGAGAACAACTGGTATTTTGCAAAACAACCTCGCCCGTGCTCTCACCGCTCACCTCGACCTGGTAAATCTGAACACAGAAGAGGTTGAAGTACGTGTGCAAGTATTGAACTGGGGTAACGCAGTTACGCAAACGAATCCAGTTAGCACCTTGCTTGACATCACGCAATTTATCCCTGCGAATACTCGCACTGCTTTTAATGCGCTGGTCCCCGCTTCTTTCCACTATGAAGTGCGCCTTACCGTAGCAGAAAACAATGAAAATGTCCTTCTCACCACTTATGGCCGTACTTCTATCGGCGGCGGTCAAGTTGTTGGTCTTTCAGTTCTTGACAGTCAATTCCAAACTGTCGAAATCGAAACTTGTATCTAATGATCTTGTAGGAAGAAAATGAGGAATTATGGTGGGAGGCCATAGTTCCTTTTTTAATCCATTCGCATGCAAGAAAAGGCGCTGGGGACGATTCCAACGCCTTTTTGGCTTCTACGACCAACGACCACGACAAAAAAAACTGCCCTCGAAAGGACAGCTTCTTTTAAAAGGAGACTTACAGTTTTACTACGTTCTCAGCTTGTGGGCCACGGTTGCCTTGAACGATGTTGAATTGAACTTTTTGACCTTCGTCCAAAGTTTTGAAACCGTCACCTTGGATTGCGCTGAAGTGTACGAATACATCGTCTCCGCCTTCTACTTGAATGAAACCGAAACCTTTTTCTGCGTTAAACCATTTTACTGTTCCGTTCGTTTGCATCTAAAAAAACCTCCAAAAATTCAATTTGAATATGCTAGTCATATTTACCGAAGCAAATAAAGCTCACATATCATGAAGAAATACCAAATCATGTGCTATGATACGCCTTCATGATATGTGAATTTTACCTACTCAGCCAATATACGAATGTCATAGGACGGAACTGCAAAATTAAAAACTAAACCTTTTGAAAACCTAAAACAATGAAAGCCCTTCCTCTCTTCCATCCTTGCGGCTCCGATGACCGCGCCAGTGTGAATCGGGGATTCAAAAATGTTATCCATCAGCATACAAATACACCTCGATGAATGATTAGGTATCAATTTTTCAAGTAGCAACCTCATTCTACCATGGTTGTCCAATAAAAGCAACCGTTCACCCTTATACTGGGAAGGCGGTACTCTGTTACAATAGCATTGGGAGGGATTTCATTGCATACTTTGACAACCATTCAATTATCCGAATTGCTTCAAAAGAAAATGCCCGTACTTTTATTGGACGTACGCGATGCCGAAAAATTTATTTCCGGCAGCCTCGTTCATGAAAACGCATCGACACGTAACGTCCCGTATCTTTTAATGAAAGAACAGGACAAACCGTTCGATGAAGAAACCGAGAAACTTGCGAAAAATGTACAGATTGTTACCCTATGTACAACAGGTAACAAAGCTCAAAAAGCTGCCGCTCTTCTTCGTGAGCATGGTTTTCAAGCAAATGCATTGGAAGGCGGCTTAACCGCATGGAAGGAACAATCAAACGAAGCGAAATGAGCCTAATTTATCAACGATTCTAGCTATTTGCCATATATTACTCCTTTATTTCGATTGGGATTGTCTGATATTGTTGTTCATGCCAAACGAAATAAGCCGAGACTTCCTCTTGAAAAGGAAGTGCGGGGGACTTTTTTGTGGATGAGATACTCCACATTGGGGTGAATCGCCGAACTGGCGTAGGGTTGTTTCCTCAATCCGAATCCGACAACTAACCTCGTAGGCCAAAAAAAGGAGAGATTTGTTTTATGAAACGTTTTGGTTCTGTTACAATCGCGATGACTCTTGGTCTGGGCTTGGCTTTGACAGGGTTTGCTTCTTCTGCTTCCGCAGCATCTAACTGCCCATTGAAGAACGGACAATTCCAATTCAATGCGGGTCAAAATATGGGACAATTCCAACAAGCACCAAATGCACAACAGTTCTTTAACTTTTTCCAAAAGCAAGGCTTTGTTCCTGGCCAACCACAAGCAGTACAGCCAATGCAACCTGTTAAGCAAGGACAAGCTACCACTGTACAACCATACCCAATTCAACCAGGATCTTTTCAACCAGCACCCGTACAACAAGCTCCAGCACAACAAACACCAGTTCAACCAGCACCAGCACAACCTAGCAAGAACGTCACTCAGCCTTCCGCTCCAGTAAATCAGGCTGAAGATGCAAAAACGGGTGATTTTGCGAAACAAGTCGCGGATTTGGTGAACCAAGAGCGTGCAAAAGCAGGTCTCAAGCCTGTTGAAATGGACGCAGCACTGTCCAAAGTAGCGTTGGCAAAAGCACAAGATATGTCTGCTAACAACTATTTTGACCACAACAGCCCAACGTACGGTTCCCCATTTGACATGATGAAGCAGTATGGCATTCAGTACTCGACTGCAGGTGAGAATATCGCCATGGGTCAACAGAGTCCACAAGAAGTTATGCAACAATGGATGAACAGTGAAGGCCACCGCCAAAACATTATGAACCCTGCGTTCACAAAAATCGGTGTAGGCTTCACAAATGGTTACTGGGTACAAGAATTTATCGGATAGAACGCTTTGCACGAAACGAAAAGCCGGTGTCTCTTAAACGAGACCCGGCTTTTTCGTGTAGGCATTATTCCTGCTGTGCTTCGGATGCCTGCTTTTTGGGGGTACAACAGCAGCTATCCTGCTCATTTACCAAAGCGACGTCCTTTTGATACATTTTTTGCTTGGTTGGGTAAGCAGATACTTGCTGCAGCTCGGCATTGACATCAGACGATTGGTTCATCCGTATAGCCCCCTTGCCGTTTTTTGTGGTGCATCCCTAGTATGCTCGCGGTTGTAAACGGCTCATTCCTAAGGAACATTGGAAGCACATGCAAATGAGCCTATCTGCTAATAATATGTTCAAGGTCTTTTAAGGCAGCCGCTGCTGCCGCTACAGGATCTGATTTTCCTCCAACGACTAATAAATCCCCCATGACATCTGTTTCAACCCGTATGGCTTTGGTCGTACCTGATACAGAAGCAAATGGATGAGTGTAATCCACTGCACAGAGCTCCACTGCTACAGAAAGCGTGCCATTCGCTTCCTTTTGGATGCTTCCGATCAGCTTGGGAATCTTCGTATGCTTTTTCCACGTCTCCATTTGTAACGAGGTTATTTCGCGAATACTTGCGCGTGTGATATCGGTCAGATTTACTTGCATGCCAAAAGCAGCGTTTGCCAAGATCGTGAGCTTCGAAGCTGTATCCCAACCATCGATATCGTACGAAGGGTCCGGTTCGGCAATCCCCATCTTCTGAGCGAGCTCGACTGCTTCCGCACAACTGAGCCCCTCTTCCATCATTTTTGTAAGCACGAAGTTCGTCGTTCCCGTAAAAATGCCTTCGACTCGTTTTACTTCACAACCTGCCAAGTTATACTGCAATAGATCGATTGTCGGTAGAGCTGCTGCTGTTGCTCCACTCACTTTCAACGCGACGCCATTTTTTTTGGCTAGAGCGGCTAATCCAGCATAATCGACAACGAGCGCACCTTTTGAAATCGCGATTGCATGTATAGCATTTTCTAATGCATGACGAATATAAGTAAGACCGGGTCCTCCCTCTTTTTCAGATGGACCTGCCTCGATGAGCACGTCTGCTTGAGCTGACTTGATAAATTCCAGTGCGTTCCAAGATGGGTTCCTTGTTTGTTTTGTATGAGCATAGTCTTCCCTTTTTTCTGAATCGATTCCGTTCTCATCGTAGAGACCGGAAGCTGAACGAACAACTCCCACGAGTCTGACATCCGCTTGATAAAGCTCGCGGTATCGCTCCCGTCGCTGCTCGAGCAATCTGGCTACCTGACGTCCTACTGTTCCAAAGCCTGTTAACATAATATTCCAACGTTTCATGAGTCAATCTCCTTGTTGTCTATTCCGATTATTTCCGCCATTTTTTCTGCTTTTCGCCTGTAGCCGGTGCAAATCCCTGCCATTCAGTTTCTTTCCTGTTTTTGCTGAGTAGAGCTCTTCCGTATGATCAATAAACAAAATTCCTTCTAAATGGTCCATCTCGTGCTGAATACACCGAGCAAGGAAATCTTCCGCTTCGATTGTCCTTTTTTCTCCTTGGCGGTTCAACGTCTGAACTTTAACATAATTGGCCCGATGAACGATCCCAAAAACACCCGGTATCGAAAGACAAGCTTCTTGCCCTATCTGCTTACCTGATTTTTCCATTAACACCGGATTAATCAGTTCAATCAAACCACTACCGCAATCCATCACAACTAATCGCTTCGGAATGCCAATCTGGATCGCGGATAAACCTGCTCGACCCTTCGCAGCGTAAATCGTTTGGGCCATATCATCCAAAATCTTTTCATCCTGTGGAGTAATGGATGGTACTCTTTTTGAAGTTTCACGCAAGATAGGGTCTCCCAGGCGAACGATCCTGCGTTCAGCCATTTCCTTCTCCCTCCCGCATTACTCAGTTTTCGATTTCAAGGTAGCAAATCATGTCCTCACTGTCAAAAGGAACCTTGCAAAATCTGAAATATCCCGCTGGCCAAGGGTGACAAATGCATGTAGATACGCTATCTTTATTGGTAAAGATAGATGTTTGTATATGAAAAGGGAGGCTACCATGCATTCATTAGCATCAACGCTGAACGAAACCATCCAACGCGAAAACCCACACGTATATGAAATGCTGTCCAATATCGCCAAGCTGATTTATTTCCCGAAAGAGGGGATTCTCAGCCAGTCGGCAGAAGCGAAAGCAAAAG